>DATKUX010000213.1:0-4073 GCA_035530395.1 Spirochaetia bacterium | reverse complement strand
GGCTTTCCACGTTTCCGTTGGATATTACGACATAACTTCCCATAGGAACGAGCATACCATATCGGCGGGGGGAATGCCACGTCAGGATCTTCCAATTAGGCCGTTCCTAGAAATAAATTTACTTTGACGTTGCCCTGCCTTCATCGTAGCATCACCCTATTCCTTAGAATCAGGGCAAGAACTACCTTATTCACTATTATATCGTAATAATCGCTCGAAAGCAAGTACTATTAGCAATAATTCAGCCAGATCGTTGTGATTTCTCTCCTGACTGGGGTACTAAATGGATCTCAAGCTTAACATAAGATGGTGGCATGAAAAGACGGACTTGATGCAATACCCCTATAGTTATGGCCATACCTAAGTGTGGGACGTTTCTGTCTTCCCCAGACATCACTCAGGGAAATGGCGGGGTGAAGAACGGGAGTGTATAACCACTGTTCCCCCATAATACGATTGACAACCAGACCTACCTTTGGTACTATCTATTTGCCGGGGCTTTAGTGGATTGGGGCCTCCGGTGTCCTTGTCCAACGGTCAGTATGGGTAGTTGCCTATGCTGGCCGCATTTTATCCCCAAAGCCCTTGATATTATTAAGCTATCGCAACCGCACCTTTAGTGAGGGGAACCCAGTAGGACCCGTCCAATGGCGCAATAATGAGCAGGCTTCGCGTCATATGGGCGTATACCGCGATGAGGATTACTTGCTGGCGATTATCTTCAGATTACGTGGTCGGTTGCCACTTGACAAGCCTCCCAAAAAAGTCTTTACAACGCCAGTGAGTTAAACTGTATTGCACGGCAGAATGCCGTGGCTCAATTGAAGCGAGGTGGCCAACGGTGAAACCTATCTGAAGCTGACGGTATTCCACGGCAGAATGCCGTGGCTCAATTGAAGGCGCTGGGCGATAGACGAGGGTCACATTCCCCGGAACGGTATTCCACGGCAGAATGCCGTGGCTCAATTGAAGGTTGTAAGTGTAGGTACCCATGTACTTCTCGTTGGCCAGTATTCCACGGCAGAATGCCGTGGCTCAATTGAAGTCAGGAGGAACACCTGGTCAAGCAGCGCTGGATCGAGTATTCCACGGCAGAATGCCGTGGCTCAATTGAAGCGCCAAAGGTCGTGGGTTATTTTGCCACCTACTGGCGACTGTTGGGGTAGCACCATCTGCGAAGGTGGTGCTACCGGTGGCGTAACAGTCCTTCGGGGGTGGGCTCCTTTGTTTTTCCATGGCACGAGGGGGGATGACGGGGCTGGAGACGGCGCGGGGATTTCCCACCATCAGGCCTTTCGGTGCTGGTCTGTCGGCTAATGCTTAGCTAATTGACTCCCAATCCCGACACAGTAAAACTTATCGCGGCGAAATATACAGGTTAAAAGGTTTCGACGGTTTTTCTTGCCGCGCAAGGGCTCTGCCACCATAACCGTCTACCGTATTTATGCCAAAACATAAGCCCTGCTTTAGTTAAAAGAAACTCCGGGAACTCGTAATGCGCAGGTTGGGTTGTGCCACCACGGACCCTGCTACGGTGGCTGTCATGGCCACGGTGTTTAACGCTGACTGGACAGATACCGCCGCCGGCGGCCGGCCAAGAGCTCAACTGGTTCTATCTCCCGGTGCGGAGGATGCCCTCCTGAACCTCATTGACAGCGCCAAGTCCGGGATCCTCATTGAAACAGAGGAGTTCGGCAGTGTGCCGGCTATTGAGTCCGCCCTGGCCGCCCGGGCCCCGGGGCTCCCTCCTCCTGATGTACCGGCTTTACCTTAGCGCCGCAGGTACCCGTTTCCTAGACCATACGAAGTAAATCACTTAGCAAAGGCACATAATATCCGCATATTTTGCGGACTGGAGTGAGGACCGGATTTGGAACACAACCTGCTTATCCACCGGAGAGAAGATCACGCCGGGATAGCCGTCACCGACATCAAGGCCGGTGAAAAGGCCAAAGGCATCGTCTTGGCCGACGGTTTCCGGATCGAACTGAACGCCTTACAGGACGTACCGCTGGCCCACAAGATGGCCATTAAGGCCGCTGCCCCAGGAGACAAGGTCGTACTCACCGGACACCCGGCCGGCGAGGCCACCCAGGCCATTCAGCCCGGGGAGCATGTACACGTCCACAATATGAAAAGCCTGAGGTGGTCGTGATGACCGGATACACCTTCCAGGGCTACCGCCGGGCCAACGGCACGGTCGGCGTGCGCAACCACGTAGTTGTTTCTGCCTGTCGAGGGCATATCCAACAGGGTGGCCCGCAACGTGTCCTACATGATCCAGGGAACCGTCGACCTGAAGCACCCTTACGGCGACCTTCAATTCGGCAAGGACCTGGAGCTTTTCTTCCGCATCATGACCGGCGCGGGTACCAATCCGAACGTCGCCGCCGTGGTGGTCATCGGTATGGAGCCCGACTGGCTGGACAGGATCGCCTCCGGCATAGAAGCGAGCGGAAAACCGGTGGCCCGTTTTGTCATCGGGCACGCAGGCGATCTTACCACCACCGAGAAGGCCGCCCGCAAGGCTCAGGAGTTCGTATACTACGCCAGCGAAATCAAGACCCAGGAGGTAAGCCTGGCCGATATCGTCCTTTCCACCAAGTGCAGCGAGTCGGATACCACCAACGGGCTGGCCTCCAACCCCACCGTGGGCAAAGTAATGGAGCGGGCTCTGGAAGCCGGATCCACCGTCATCTTCGGCGAAACCTCGGAGTTGACCGGAGCCGAACATATGATCTCCGACCGCATCAAAACGCAGGACCAGAAAGAGAAGTTTTGGCGACTTTACAACGATTACGTAGGATTCATCGAAAACCAGAGGGCCCACCTTCTGGGTTCCCAGCCCAGCCAGTCCAATATCCACGGCGGCCTCAGTACCATCGAGGAAAAGGCTTTCGGTAACGTCGCCAAGATCGGCCTGGCCTTCATCGAGGGCGCTCTGGAGAGTGCCGATCCTCCTCCCGCCAAAGGTCTGTGGTTCATGAACACCTCCAGTGCCGCCGCCGAGGTCCTCACCCTTTTCGCCGCCGCCGGATCGGTGCTATGTATGGCACCCACCGGGCAGGGCAACATAGTGGGCAGCCCGCTGATGCCGGTAATCAAACTTACGGCCAACCCCCGAACCGCGAAGACGATGGCCGAACACATTGACGTCGACGTTTCCGGCGTCTTGAGACAGGAGATGTCGCTTGACCACGCCGGCGACATGCTGATGGACATGCTTCTCCGGGTGGCCGGCGGTCGCTGGACGGCCAGCGAAGTGCTCAAACACCACGAGTTCGTACCTGTAAAGCTTTTCCGCAGCGTATGAAAGGATCCTTGCCCCCAAGACCCCACACGGCGGTTCTGGTTGGCCAGGAAATCTTACCCAGGCGGATGGATCCCAACTATACACACCGCGGTAAACGCTTTCCGAAGGAGGAGGTCAATATCAAGACACTCCTACTTTTTCTCCTGGTTCCCTTCGCCCTGGCCGCAGTGCTCACGGGAAAACTCCCGGCCCATTATCTTCCTGCTGACGGCGGCATTGTATACAGGTACACCCGGGAGCAGTTGACGACCATGTATCCCGGCTACTTTTTCTTTACCGGACCCCGCGAGGCTAAAAAAGTGGCTCTGACCTTCGACGACGGACCCGACGACGACGTGACACCGCAAATTTTGACCATATTGAAGGAGAATTCCGTCAAGGGCACCTTTTTCGTCATCGGAAAGAACGCCCAAATGCATCAGGACATGCTCCGGCGCATTGTCGCCGAAGGCCATATAATCGGCAACCATACCTGGTCCCATCCCAACATGCTTCGCCTCAACCCGGGCCGAGTTCGGCAGGAGATCGAAAAGAACCAGGAACTGCTGGAGCGTCTCACCGGACTAAAGACTGCCCTGGTCAGGCTTCCCTGGGGTGCCATATCGACTAATGTCATGAACCTAGCGGAAGATAGCCGGAAAAGCCCGTATCAAAATAGTTTGGCCTCGTATCGCCGTAAATGCTCCTTGATAGCGTTCTTGTCGGGAAAGTTTTCGTGCACCAGAGCCAGGTGTTCACGGACTAGTCCGAGGCCCCGCCG
>DATKUX010000212.1:0-7510 GCA_035530395.1 Spirochaetia bacterium | reverse complement strand
AGATTCTTTGTCCTGGCATTTCCGGACTTGCGGGAATGGTGGGATACATGGAAATACGGGGCCGGCCGCGTCGGTGGGCATTGGGGACCCGGCGCTGGTTGAGGTGCGGTTCCTGGACTATCTGAGTGGGTTGAGGGGGTTTTTGGCCAGGGGGGAAACCAGGGAGCAAGCTGAGTAGGCTGGAGGTGCTGGATGATCTGGCCATGGCGAAAATCCTGTGTAGCCGGAGGCTACTGAACAGACATTTCCCGGGGGACAAGTCGGGCCAGGGGGAGCAGGGTGGACCATGTGGCTATACCGGCCGGGTACAGCAACCTGAATACCACGGCCAAGTACGTGCGGCCGTCAGTTCAGGACTTGGAAAAAGCAGCGGACATGCTGGCGTGGGAGTAACTTTTCTCAAGTTTTGCATGAGGATTTGGGCTCTCAGGGGCTGCCCGGAGGGCTCTATTTGTTTCGGGAGGTGAGGTTGGTTTGGATATCAAGATGATCGGCATGGCTGCCGTTGCCGGCCTATGCGACGCGGTTGCGGAAATTATGACTGGCCAGCCAAGCGATGAAGAGAAGGCCGCGCTGCTGGTCCAGGCGAGAAACGAGGACCGTACTGATGTCGAGCGGTTTTACGAAGGGGCGCGGGCGGCATTCAAGAGAGATCCTGACAACGCAGTGTTCCTCTTCTTATTGGTTTCGTTGGACGATATCCGGGCTATGCCGGCGGAGGAGAGGGACCGATCTCTCGGTGCGGTTTTGTCTCTCCTGGAGGCCGGCAATAAGCGCGGGTACGTCACCGACCAGGATGCGATCGATATAGTTGCAAAGGTGAACGAGTTGACGGACGAAACTGACGGTTGCTAATGGTTTCCCGGCCTGCCACTTGCCCAAAAATTGCCTCCTGCTCCCTCCGCCAGTACACGCGCACCGTGGCCGTCTTCGTCTAGCGGGACAAGCAGGTCAACGGCGCATTGGGTCAGCATCACTTACTCTCCTGGACATCGCCGACTACCGGCGTCGCCTGCTCAACCAGAAGAAAAAGCCGGCCACGGTCAACAAAGCCATGGACAGCCGGGCCTACTTTGCCTGGGCGGTTCAGGAGGCCCAGCGGAATCCGGTGGCCGGGGTCAAGAGGGTGGTCGAGCAGAAGAAGGCGCCCAGGTGGCTCATCCGGCGAGAGATGTCCGCCCTGGCCGGCGCCGTCCAGAAGTACGGGAATACCCGGGACCTGGCCCTGGTCGTGGTCGTGCTCCTCCCCTGCACACCGGGCTCCGGGTGGCCGAGGCTTCTTTGGTGATCGTGGATGACGTCGTGGCCCGGAATCTTCTCCTGGCTGCGACTAAAATCAAAGGTGTAGCCGGTCCTTGCTCCTCCGCTTCCGGGCGCTCTCTATCGATTCGTTGCGTAAGTCATCCAGGTTGGCAAGGAAATGGTCTATGTCGTCCGGTTTGCCCAAAAGGGGCTGGTGCCGGTACTTTGTGGCAAAGCGGTGCAGGGGCAACACCTGAGGAGGCTTACCCTTTTTGTTCCAGCGGATGGCTTTGTCGCCCCTGATTATTACGGCGTTCATGTTGTCCGTCAGAAGCTTGTAGTCTTCCCAGAGCTGCGCATAGAGGGTATGTTCCGCAGGAAATGCAAAGCGGTGGGGAAACTTGATCATTCCGTCGCGAAAATCCACACGGACTTGAACGATAGCCCTGCGGTCTTCCGGCCTATCCTGCCAGGGGTGGACTGCCCGGACGTAGAGCATTGTCCGGCGGGCGTTGGTTCCCGTTATCTTTACCAGCCAGGTCTCACCGGCCTTGGGCTGGGCGGTACAGTCTTCCAGAAGACACTGAATACCGGCGATATGGCCCATTAACCGTCCGTAGAGGCCGACCACAAACTTGACTTTCAGCATCTCGGTCACTCCGTAGAAGAACTACGTCTCTTGTTTCAGATAAAATATGCCCTGCCGATCAGACATCCATGATCGCCGGCAATTTTTCGGGTGAAGGTGATCAGATGTCAGCGCCCTTAGGCTTTTGCCGACATGGGCCGTCTCCATCAAAATCTATCGGCAATTAATGTGTCGGACAATTGTACCAGGCAATTTATAGTACCAAGGTACTAACGTCCAGTACTGTCCTACTGCCTTTACGGTATCGGCGTAACAGGTGCCAAAGGGTCAGGTCTGGGTGGCCGCCCATTATTACGAGCTTTCCGTGAACATTTTTGGAGGCTTGTCTTGATCGTCGCGACAGCTTTTGTGTAAGACAGATCCCGACCAAAACTCGGCAGGATTCGCGGCCGTCCTTGTGCAATATATGGCACCGGGAGGCTTGCGCAAACCATGTTCTTACTGGCACACACAGGAATAACCTTGAGAGCGGCCTGGCTGATCAACCGTTACTCTACAAGCAGGAAAAATGCCGATACGGCGGACGAAGGGTGTGGGAGGCGGTCGTACTTATTCACAGCTTATCCACAACCGGAACCGGAAAATGTGAATAATATGGATTTCCGGTTGATCCTTTTGGGTTCGGTGCTGCCGGACATCATCGACAAGCCCATTGAAGAGCCGACCGGCAGGGGGGATTGCGGGGCCAATGGCGGGTAAGGGATTTGAACCAGGGGATAGTGTCAGGGTTAAGGCGGGCACCCGGTTGGACGGTGAGGATGCCGGCGGGTGGCAGGGACGGGTGATGGGAATCGAAGGCGAAGGGGCGGGTGGTCGGGAACTTCTGATCACTGTGGAGTGGGACAGCTTGACCCTGATGCGGATGCGGTCGTCCTACATAGACCGGTGTGAGGAGGAGGGTTTGAGCTGGTTAGAACGGAGTTTGCCTTCCGGAGAACTTGAGCCCGCCGAACCTCGGGATACATTTGAGGATGTGGGGGAAGCCATTGAGAAGGTTTACCGGGGACACCGCTTTAGTTACCTGGGTGAGGAAGGTAGGCGCATAAACGGGGTGCTTGCCGGGGTTGATGAAGAAGACCGGGAAGGGGCCATGGGAGTGTGGATGGACCACCTCAGGGAGATGTTGGCCTTCCCTTTTGAGGCCGAGGTCACGGCCGTGCGGCTTACCTTACCGGAAAGATTGCTGGCAACGGTTATTCCTTTTGAGGTGGATACCACCGGATATCACGATGAGGGATTGCTTTGTCAGGGGGACAAAGTGAACGCGGAAAGCTTTGATTCGGTTGACGGCCTCTACGGGCTGATTGCGGAGGTGCAGGTGGGGCATAAAAAACTCTACTACCCCCTCTGTGATCTGGAGGTTACGGACACAAATTCGCCAAATTATCTGCCGGTGAAAGATTATCGGACCTGGTTTTCCAACCCGTATTGATGGCTGTTGTAATTTTCAATATTTTAGTATTGCCAGAATTGTGATGCATGGCCGAGCAAAAGGGGGCAGCTCAGATGGCGGAATTCAAGCCCGGCGATTCCGTGAGGATTAAAGAAGAGGTCATGTCGCCCGACATAGAGGGTCAGTGCATTGGCGGGTGGCAAGGAAGAGTGCTGGAGGTTATCCGTGACTTTGATGGAGAAGTTACAGTAATTATTGAGCTAGACAGCGAAACCTTAAGAGAGATGTCCCCTTTCTACATATACGAATGCCGGCTATCCTTTATGGATTGCCTGATTATTGAGTTGCCATCCGAGAACATTGAACCTGCGGTTTCCCGTGACACTGAAGAGGATACAATGATGGCTGCAGGTGATGTTAAGCTGATAATGGAGCTGCTGCTAAATGGTGACAGCCTTGCACCTACTGAATTTTATCAAGTGTGGACCGATTACCTGACACGTATTTTGATTTTTCCTTTTAAAGCCAAGGTTAGCAAGTGCCAGGTGGAGCACCATTTTCAGCAGGGAGACAGCGTGAACGTAAGGGCCATTGACTCGGTAGATGAGCGCTATGGTTTGATTGCTGAAGTGTGGGATGGGCGCGATAAATTTTATTTTCCCCTCTGCAGTTTGGAAGTTGCGGATAAAGAATCTCCGGATTATGTACCCGTAGAGGATTATCGAACCTGGTTTGCCGACTATTGCGAATCCGAACCGGACGATTCATAGACGGACAAGGAGCCGCTACACCTTATTTACCCTGGCCTTCAAAAACGTCCTTCGCCGAAAGGGCATCGCCACCCTCGCCCTTCTGGGCATCGGCCTTGGCAGTGCCCTGATCATCACTTTGCTTGCCCTGGCCGGCGCCCTGAGCCACAACCTGGACCGGACCGTCTCTGCCCTGGCCGGCCGGATCGTCGTGTCGCCCAAGGACGCCCTGCTGGGCGGCATGTACTTTAGCACAGGCACGCCCCTGCCGGCGGGCGACTTGGCCATGGTCAGACGAATACCCGCGGTCAGGGAGGCATACGGCCGGGTCACGGCAATCCTGCGCCCGTCCGACCCCATGGTGCTCCTGCCCCTGGCCGGCTACTCCCGGCAGGAGGTGGAGGGCACTGCTGGTAACCCGTTCAAGAGCATCGTCGAAGGTCACGCCCCGACCATCATGGAGTACCCGATGACCTCCTGCGGCTGCTTCGAGTGCATCCTCTCCATGCTGTCCGAGGCCAACGGGTTCATGATTGTCAACCGGGAGCACTCCGGGATGACTCCCAGCGGCATGACCTTCTCCACCCTGGCCGGCACCATCGGCGGCGGTGCCCAGATGCCCGGCTTCATGGGTATCGGCAAGGCCTATATCAACTCACCGAAGTTCGTGCCGGCCGACGGCGGCCTGCCGCGGGTGGTCTGGATGCCCAAGGCCCTGAAGGAGCAGCTGCGTCCCCAGTTGGAGGAAGCCTGCGCATACTGGGGTCTGGACAAGGACTTCCTCGGCAAGATCGCCGACGAAACAGTGGGGACCACGGGCGAGGAGATCCTGCCTTTCCTGGAGGAAAAGGGCCACCCGGCCCTCACCATGGATTCGCTCATTTAACGGCATCTACCGGGATCCGGGTCAGGCGAAGTGGTACCGAAAACCCGTCACCGCTTCGGCCGGTAACCGGGTCACCGGTTGCGTCACCAACATAGGGAAAGGGGAAGAGATTATGGATTTAACGGGTTTGGAGATCTTCAAGCAACTGCCGAAGACCAACTGCGTGGAGTGCGGCCAGCCCACCTGCCTCGTCTTTGCCATGCAACTGGCTGCTGGCAAGGCCTCGCTGGATACCTGCCCGCACGTGAGCGACGCGGCCAAGGAAGCCCTGGGTGCGGCGTCGACCCCGCCTATGGCCCCGGTCAAGATCGGCACAGGGGAAAGACCTATCGAGCTAGGCAACGAGACCATGCTTTTCCGTCATGATAAACGCTTCGAGCATCCCTGCGCCATCACCATCCAGATCGACGACACCCTGAGCGAGGGCGACATCAAGGAGAAGGTGGCCGCGGTCAACGGTCTCATTTTCGATCGGGGGTTTTGTCATGCCCGAACATGCGGTGCGGTTTTTACCGGATGACGTCACGGTAACGGTTACGGAGGGTGAGAGCCTGCTGGTAGCCGCGGTCAAAGCCGACATCCCTATCCGGGGTTCGTGCGGGGGCAAGGGTACCTGCGGCCGGTGCCGGATGACCGTGCGGGAGGGCCGGGTTCGCTCGGCCGGTTACGGTAAACTGACCGCGGAAGAGATAGCCGAAGGCAGTGTCCTGGCCTGTCAGAGCGTTCTCGAGACCGATGTCCTGGTGGAGGTCCCGCCGGAGAGCCGGCTAGCCGCCCACCAGGTGGAACAGGCTGAAGGGGTGATCGAAGACTCCGATCCTTGCCGGCACGACACCTGTGAACCGCTCTACCGCCGGGTGGAATTGATTCTCTCACCGCCCACCCTGGATGACCCCCGTGATGACGCGAGCCGTCTGAAGACGGCGATTCGTCAGGCGACCGGGCTGGAAGCAGTGGACCTTGATCCGGAAATCCTGCCCGCGCTGCCCCGTGTCTTACGGGAGCAGAACTGGCGGATAGCCGCCCTCCTGGAGGAGGGCGATCGGCGGACCCGGGTGGTGGCGGTGACCGGACCCGGCGAGGAACCGCTTTACGGCCTGGCCGTGGACATCGGCACCACCACCGTGGTGGTCCATCTGATCGAACTCGGGACGATGACCACCGTGGGGGTGCGGGGTACGTATAACGGCCAGGCGGTCTACGGGGACGATGTCATCTCGCGCATCATGCACGCCGGGGACGGTGAAAACGGGCTGCCCCAGTTGCAGAGCTCGGTTATGGCCACCATCAACGACCTGACGGCCGAGCTTTTGCGGGAGAAGGGCATCACCCCGTCCGACGTGAAGGTGGCAATGTGCGCCGGCAATACGACCATGACCCACCTCTTCCTGGGGATCGACCCTGGCTACATCAGGCTGGAGCCCTACACGCCGACGGTCAACGAGCCTCCCCCGGTAAGGGCCGGGCGGCTCGGCCTGGCCATCCACCCCCGGGCCCTGGTGCACTGCCTGCCCGGCATCGCCAGCTACGTGGGCGGCGACATCACGGCCGGCGCGCTGTACACCGGGATGGCCCGGGAGGAGGCGCTGACCCTGTTCGTGGACATCGGCACCAACGGCGAAATGGTCCTGGGCCACCAGGAGTGGCTGGTGGCCTGTTCCTGTTCCGCCGGACCGGCCTTCGAGGGCAGCGGCATCAAGTTCGGTATGCGGGCCATGGACGGGGCCATCGAACGGGTGGCCGTCTCAAAGGGCGGCGGCCGGGTGGAGGTGGCCACGGTAGGTAGCATGCCGCCGGTGGGCATCTGCGGCTCGGGCCTCATCGACATGCTCTCGGCCCTGCGCCGGGCCGGGGTGATCGACCGTAGCGGGCAGTTTACCGCCGAGCCGGATACGCCGCGGGTGCGCGACGGGGAGGATGGCCGGGAGTTCGTCCTGGTCTGGCGGGACAGGACCGGCCGCGGTACGGACATCACCATCAACGAGGCCGAAATCAAGAACCTGATCCGGGCCAAAGGGGCGGTCTTCGCCGCCATCCGCACCATGCTGAGCATGGTGGGCCTGCCGGTCGAAGCAATCGAGCGCATCATCATCGCCGGGGGGTTCGGGCGCTATATCAACATCCGGGAAGCCATCAACATCGGCCTTCTCCCGGATTTGCCGCTGGAAAAGTACAGTTACGTCGGCAACAGCTCGGTTAAGGGTGCCCGGCTGGTGCTTTTGTCCCGCAAGGCGCGGGAACAAGCGCGGGAACTGGCCGGCAAGATGACCTATCTGGAACTGAGTGTGGGCAATGACTTTTTTGACGAGTTCGTCTCGGCCCTTTTCCTGCCTCACACCGACATGACCCTGTTCCCATCGGTGCAGGACTAGGAGGGTGTGGCAAGGTAGAAAATGACTCTTCGGTGGTTGTAATGATCTTTGCACAAATACACCCCTTAGTTTTAATTCAAGATCGTAAGTGGCCTTTAAATAATTTGAAAAAGGTGAGATAGTGGGGAAAATAGCTTTAATTGATGGTATCACCGGTCAGGATGGCGCTTACCTTGCACAATTTCTTTTGTCCAAAGGGTACGAGGTGTTTGGTGCTTT
>DATKUX010000211.1:0-36578 GCA_035530395.1 Spirochaetia bacterium | reverse complement strand
CGTCCAATGTATGCTCAATATCCCATGAGGGGCCTAATTTACTTGTCCACAAACCAGAGCTAAGTTGTCTTGCTGCATGGGCAGGTCTCCCATCCTTTGATACATATAGTGCTATTTTTTCAAAGCCAGGCTCAATTGTATCACTATTGCAGACTTCATATCCCAGCGTGTTAAATGCCTCCACAAAAGCATCGACCGTCTCTTCTTCAGAAACTCCCTCGGGCCAGTATGCATATTGATTAGGCCACCACCATCGAGAATAGTCATTGGCAGCCCCAGCAATGCAATTATATTGATTATCCTCTTGACTAGTTATACTAAACGGTGTTGTTTTCAACCGCGGAAAAGTGGAGTACAAATCTGATACCATTATTGCTACCACTGGTAACCTTTATTTCTACCCCAATCCAGCCAAGCCCTAGCCATTTCATTGACTTTACCACGTTGCTCGGCATTAATAGGGTTTTCACCAGTTATTTGCGTTAATGCGTGAAACCAGTATCCCTGGTTTTGCTCTAGGTCTCTAAGTATATAAGGAACAACTTCCTTGCCCATTGATATAATTTGTTTATATGCGGGGTCTTCTATTATGGCTGTTACTGAAGAGATGTATCTAATATCCGAACGCCATTTACGCGCAAGATCCTCGAAAATTAAGCGACTGGATTTACCCTTGAGGACACTCCTCCTGGGTGACTGAAAGGGCTTTACTGTTTTATTGTCTTTCTTAACAACCAAATTACGCATTTATAGCACTTCCTACATGCATAATTCTTTGAATGAAAAAGCGGATTGGTCGCCAAAATTGGCCTGACTTTCCCAACCGTTGACGGACCCAATTGTTCCTTAAACCTCGGTCACCAAAAACACATCCGGCTACTTATATCATTATTCACCAAGGACCGTTTGTCAAGTCTTTGCCAATATCAATAGGCCGAAGAAACAATTATTTTCACAGCATAACATGTGAATAGTAACACTACATGGCAGCGAATTATCTCGCCGCAAAAATTTCAGGTCAGGTTCCCAGGGAATCATGAGACCAAAGCCCAAGGACCAGCCGCCGGTTACTGGCGCCTGGTCCCCTTTCGACTTACCCATAGCTCAATTCACAACGCCGTCGACCACGCCGGCCGTATCTCCCGGCGAGCGGGCTCCCGAAGCCCGGCTGCCGGTACCGCCGACCGCCAGATATGAGGCGGCAGCCACCCGCGGTCCGTACCCCGGTCAGCCAAAGCCCTGCCGGGCCAGGGATAAGCCAGACCTTCAGAGACTTCAGCCGGAGAGAGGAATGACCGCCACCCTGGTCCCGGCCTCCACCGGTGGATGCCCTGCCGGTAGTTCCACCAGGACGTTCCAGTTGATGAGGGACCGAAGCATGCTGGATTTCTGGCCCGGCAGGAGACTGACCCGCCAGCCGTCCTGACCGCAGCTGGCATAGCCCCGGAGGAACCGGCGCGGTCCTCCCTGTTTGGGGTAGGAGTCGGTACACACGGCAGACCTTTCGGGCGGACAGGGCCTCAGACCCTGGCAGGCCCGCAGGACAGGCGCCGCCAGCAACTGATAGGCTACCGCACAGGCCGCCGGATTGCCGGAAAGGGCGATGACCGGGCGGTCAGCACAGAGCGCGGCCCCGGTGTGGTGGCCCGGTTTGATGCGCACCCCCCAAAACAAGACCCTTGCCCCGGTTTCCCGGAGCATCGACAGGGCATAGTCGTCCGGACCGGAGGCGGCCCCGCCGACGGTCAGGACCAGGTCGGCCTGCTCCAACAACCGCTCCAGCCTGACCCGCGCCGCTAGGGGACCGCTGTCGCCAGCCGTTTCCACCCCCACCACCTCTCCCCCGTGCAAGGTGACAAGGGCGGCGAGGAGCGGCCCGTTCGCGTCCCTGACCTGATCCGGTAAAGGCGTGGTCCGGCAGGAGACTATTTCCTCCCCCAGACTGAGGATGCCCACCCGGGGACGGCGGCGAACATACACTTCGACCTGTCCGAAAGCGGCCAACACGGCAATCAAACCCGGATCGACGCTGCTGCCCGCCGGCATGACCAGTTGCCCGGCCCGGAAGTCCTCGCCGGCCGGTTTGACGTTGCGACCCGGCGGGATATCCATCCTAGCCAGGATTCGGTTACCCTCGACCCGGACGTACTCCCGTGCTATGACCGCCCCCGTCCCCGGAGGCAGGGTCCCGCCGGTCACCACCGCCACGGCCTCACCGGGGCCCAGCACCCGACCGGCCGGTGTTTCCCCGGGGTACTGTCTGAGCACACATTCCATTGGCCCGTTCAGTCCGTCCCGGCCCAGCGCATAGCCGTCCACCGCCGACTGCGGGTGGGACGGCAGGTCCAGCGGGGCCACGAGGTCCCGGACCATGATTCTACCCAGAGCCTGCTCGAGGGCAACCGCCTCCTCCGGCAGGGGAACGATTGCATCGAGGAGGGATTGCCGGGCTTTTTCCAGTTTTACATCGACCAGCACTTGCAACTACCTCCGGGCGATCTTAGACGCCTTTGCCAAAGGAACAGGCCGGGAAGCGGCAAACCTCGCACTCCTCGCACAGGCCCCCGTGGCCCAGGGCCACGATATCCTCCCGGCTTATCCGCTCCCCGGCGAAGATGCGGGGGAGCAGGAGATCGAAAACCGTGGTATGGTTGAACATCACGCAACCAGGCAATCCACAGACGGGAACGTGGCCCACATAGCCGAGCATGAACATGGAACCCGGCAGGACAGGGGTTCCGTAGAAAACGACCTCGGCCCCGGCCGCCCGGATGCCCGCCGGTGTCACGTCATCGGCGTCCACCGACATGCCTCCCGTCACCAGGACGAGTCCGGCCCCCTCGCCCACCAGCCGTCGGATCTCGGCCGCTATGACCTGTGGATTGTCGGGAACGATGACCTGGCCTAAAAGCCTCCCCCCGAGGGGAGTGACCTTTTGGCGGACCACACTGCCGAAACCGTCCCGGACCCGGCCTTCGTAGACCTCGCTCCCGGTGGTGACCAGTCCCACCCAGAGGGATTGCAGCGACGTCACCGTGAGCAAGGGCTCGCCGGCACAGAGGTTCTCGGCCTCCGCCAGGACGTCGCTCCCGATCATGAGGGGGATAACCCTGGTGCCGGCAACCACCTTGCCTTTGGCCACCAGCCGGTTATTGTGCAGGGTGGCCAGGGCCACGCCTTCGAGGGCGTTGATTTTCCCCAACAGGTCCGTCCTTACCTTCAGGAGGCCGTCCCGGGCCGCCATCAGGTTTACCTTCCCCTGGTTGGGGTCATCCCCCGCCAGGCCCGGCCCGGCGGCCAGCCGGGCCAGGCGGAGCGCCGCCTCGTCCTCGTGCACCATGCCCGGAACAGGATCCCAGACGTAGATGTGTCTTTTACCCAGATCCAACAGTTGAGGTATGTCCTCGCTGCTTATAACGTGCCCCTTCCGGAAGGCGCGGCTCTTTTCCCGGCCGGGGACGATCCTGGTAACGTCGTGACCGAGGACCAGGCCCACCGCCTCCTGCACAGGTACCTCCCGCATATGCAACCCCCTACGCTTTTTCCACCCGTACCGCACATACCTTGTATTCACCGGTCTTGGTAACGGGATCCAACCCCGGGCTGGTTAAAACGTTGGTGGGACTTTCCCGGTGATGGAAGGACATCCAGATCACACCCTGCGGCACGCGGTCCGTTACCCGGACCCGGCTCGTCACTTCCCCGCGCCGGGAAGCCACTTTGATCCGGTGACCGGTTTCCAGACCGAGCCGGCACGCGTCTTCGGGATTGACTTCGGCGAATTCCTCCGGCCAGAGGCTCTGGATGCCGGCGGAATAGGGAGTGGTGACGTTGTAGTGCTGCAGGATCCGGCCGGTGGACAGAAGGAAGGGATATTCCCCGTCCGGTACTTCGGCCGGCGGCTCATGCTCGATGGCCTGAAACAGCCCCAAACCGCGGGCGAAGTGCTGGGCGTGCAGGAAGGGCGTGCCCTGGTGGTCGGCTGACGGGCACGGCCACTGGATCCCCTGTTCCTCGAGCCGTGCGAAGGTAAGGCCCGCGTAGGACGGGGTGAGACCGGCCATCTCGGCAAAGATCTCCCGGGGACTGTCGTAGTTTAGAGGGTATCCCATCCGGTGGCACAGGGCCATGATGGTCTGCCAGTTGGCCCGGCCGGCCAAAGGAGCAATGGCCCGGCGCACCCTCTGCACCCGGCGTTCGGTGCTGGTGAAGGTCCCGTCCGTTTCGGCGAAGCTGGCAGCCGGCAGCACCACATCGGCGAACTCCGCGGTTTCCGTCAGAAACAGCTCCTGCACCACCAGAAAATCGAGCTTCGCCAGCCCGGCCTTGATGTGGTTGGCGTTGGGATCGGTCAGAACCGGGTTTTCGCCCAGAATGTACATGGCTTTGACCTGTCCGGTATTGGCCGCATCGAACATTTCCGGAATCGTTAGCCCGACTTCGCCCGAGAGCGGCACGCCCCAGGCCTCTTCGAATTTGGCCTTCACCTGCAGGTCCGGAACCTTCTGGTAACCGGGATAGACATTGGGCAGCGCCCCCATGTCGCAGGCTCCCTGCACGTTGTTCTGGCCCCGGATGGGGTTGACGCCGGTGGAAAGACGGCCCATGTGACCCGTCAGAAGGGCCAGGTTGGCGCAGCTCATGACGTTCTTGGTACCGCACACGTGCTCCGTGATCCCCAGGGTGTAAAAGAGCATGGCCCGGTCCGTCGTGGCGTAGAGCCGGGCCACGGCGTACAGGTCCTCCACGGGCACCCCCGTAACCCCGGACACATATTCCGGCGTATACGGCTTGACCGCTTCGGCCAGGGCGGCGAAGTTCTCCGTGCGTCCGGCGATGAACTCCTTATCCTGCAGTCCTTCGGCGATGATGATGTGCATCAGTCCGTTGAGCAGCTGGATGTCGGTGCCCGGCTTGAGGCGCAGCCAGTAGTCCGCTTCCTCGGCGAGTTCGATGCGCCGCGGATCGATCACAATGAGTTTGGCACCGCGGCGCGCGGCCTGCCTCATCTTATAGCCTATCACCGGGTGGGCCTCGGTAGTGTTGGTTCCAATCAGAAACATTAGTTGGGCATCTTTGATCTCGTTTATGGAGTTGGTCATCGCGCCGCTGCCGAAAGAGGTGGCCAGACCGGCCACCGTGGGCGCGTGTCAGGTACGGGCACAGTGGTCGACACTATTGGTGCCCATCACCGCCCTTACAAACCTCTGGAAGAGGTAGTTCTCCTCGTTGGTGCACCGGGCCGAACTGAGGCCGGCAAAAGCTCCCGGCCCATGCTCGCGCTTTATTTCTCCCAGACGGCGGGCCACCAGGTCCAGGGCCTCGTCCCAGGAGGCCTCTTCAAACCGGCCGTTCCTTTTGATCAGGGGCGTGGTCAGCCGCCGGTCGCTGTACACGAAGTCCCAGCCGAAACGTCCCTTGATGCAAAGAGCCTTCCCGTTGACCGTTCCCTTCTCGTGCGAGGCTACGCCCACGATTTGCCCGTCATGGACACACAGGTCAAAATTGCAGCCGGTGCCGCAGAAGGGACAGGTGGTCTGCACCTTCTCCAGTTCCCAGTAACGGGCCTTGCCGTGCCTTTGCTTCTCCGTCAGAGCCCCGGTCGGGCAGACAGCCACACAATTCCCACAGAACACACAATCGGATTCCAGCAAGGGAGCGTCACCGAAGGTTGTGGGCTTGGTATTGAAGCCCCGGTAGGCGAAATCCAGGATATCCTTACCGGTGATCTCAGCGCAGGCCCGCACGCACTTGCCGCACAGGATGCATTTGTTGAGATCCCGGACGATGAACGGGTTCCCCTCCTCGACCGGGTAATGGTGCCTCTCGCCGGCAAAACGGGACTCTTTTACGCCGTATTCGTAACAGTAATCGGCCAAAGAGCAGTTCCCCGATTTCTCGCAGGTGAGGCAGTCCTGCGGATGGTTGGCCAGGAGCAGTTCCAGGATGACCCGCCGGGCTTCAACCACGGCCGGTGTGCCGGTCTGCACCTCCATGCCGGGACTCACCGTGGTCACGCAGGAAGCCGGCAGGTTGCGCATTCCCTTGATTTCCACCACGCACAACCGGCAAGCCCCGTAGGGGACCAATTCCCGGTCGTAGCAGAGGCGGGGAATGTGAATGCCTGCCTGTTCGGCAGCCTCCAGCACCGTGGTTCCCGCCGGAACTTCGACTTCCTTTCCGTCGATGACTAGTTTGACTAAATCCACTTCCATCACTCCCTCGAAAACAAATATGACAACAAAAAACTCCAGCCGGGGCTGGAGAAAATATTCTTACTTATACCAGCACAGCCCCACAACAGCAAACCCGGTACCTAACGGTACCAGCGGGCTACCGCCGGGCGGGTATAAGCTCCTTTCCAACCACGGGAGGCAAATCCGTTTCCAGACCTACCCTACAGGCCTTTCACCCTGGCAAACCGCTTTAGGCCAAAAGGCTCGGAGCACCTATGTTTTTTACTTATGATCACCGGAGAGGTAACCGGCCACAAAGTCCACCAGTTCTTCCGTCTGGGCGAAGGAAAAACAGGGCACCCCCAGTTCCAGCGGATAATCGCTGACCACGGCGATCAATCCTTCCACCACGGCCGCCAGGTCCGCCGAGTACCCCTCCCGGAAAATACCTATCTTCGGCCCAGTCTCTCGTTTGTAGCCCTCCACGATTATGAAGTCCACACCATCGATTTTCGCGCAAATATCCACCAACGACAGGTGGGTTTCCGACCGCTCGTGGATGGTAAACGACCCCGGACCGACCAGGACCACCTTGTCCGCCCCCGCCTCGTAGTAGCGGGAGGAATCCTTCCCCGGCGCGCCGAATTCATATCCGTGGGCAGCATGCTTCACCGCGGCGACCCGGTATCCCCGCCTTTTTAAAGCATTTACCAGGTTGACCATGACCGTGGTTTTACCCGAATCGGCATAGCCCACCACGGAAATAACAGGTATCATAAACGGCTCCCCTGCCTTGCCCGGTGCAAAACATGTCGCTAATAGTATTCACCACCGGCCGCCGGATTCCTGCCGCCGGCAGGAATCCGGCGAATTACCGGCCTTGTCCCCCGCAGGGTGCCATGGTCCCGGCGCAGGTCCGTTCCGAAAACGGTGATTGCCGCCTGGTCCCCTAGTGCGTTGATCACCACCGGGTGACCACGATTGAACCTAATCGCGCCTGTATTACCACCTGATACTAAAAGGATGCCCGACCCCGGAAACCTTGTGACGGAGTGCTTCGGCAGGCTTTTAAAGAGCCAAACTTATCCGGCTATGAACATTATGGACAAATTGCAGGAACAAGCAGGGATCCGTAGAATATTTGGTTAGTGTCGGCGACGCCACGCAGAATCTGCCTGGGGGCTTTCAGCCAAGAACAGCTCCCACCTTTGGAGGGACATGGGGCATACCAGGAATGTATATCTACCGTCAGTTTTCCCACATCAGGCATTGTATGGATCAGCGTTGTTCGAGCAGGGTTCCGTTATCTGTTTAGATGGTAAAAGGGGGCAACCTTTCACTGTAACAAGGGAGATATTTCAGTTGCCAGAGGTTTTATTTCAAAGGGAGGGGCAAAAATGTCCGATAAGATGAAAACCATGGATGGGAACAAAGCGGCAGCCTACGTATCATACGCTTTCACGGAATGCACCGCTATCTTCCCCATCACACCTTCGTCACCCATGGCGGAATACGTTGACGAATGGAGCGCCCAGGGAAAAAAGAACCTGTTCGGCCAGCCGGTCAAAGTGGTGGAAATGCAGTCCGAGGCCGGTGCAGCGGGTGCCGTGCACGGCATGCTTTCCGCGGGGGCTCTCACTACTACCTATACCGCTTCTCAAGGTCTGCTCCTTATGATCCCCAATATGTACAAAATAGCCGGGGAACTCCTGCCTGGCGTCATGCATGTGACCGCCAGGGCACTTGCCTCCCACGCGCTGAGCATTTTCGGCGATCAGTCGGACGTGATGGCCTGCCGTCAGACCGGTTTTGCCATGCTTGTTTCCGGCGGCGTTCAGGAAGTCATGGACCTCGCCGGCATCGCTCACCTGGCGGCCATTAAGTCGAGAGTACCCTTCATGCACTTCTTCGATGGTTTCCGGACCTCCCACGAGATGCAGAAAATCGAGGTTCTGGACTATGAGGACTTCGCCGGTCTTCTGGATCTGGACGCTGTCAAGGCTTTCAAGGACCGGGGCCTGAACCCGGAACACCCGGTAGTGAAAGGAACGGCCCAGAACCCGGATATTTACTTCCAGGCCAGGGAAGCGTCCAACCCCTACTATGAGAGACTGCCGGAAATTGTGGCCGGCTATATGAGAGAGATCAGTAAAATTACCGGCAGGGAGTATTTACCCTTTAATTATTACGGCGCACCCGATGCCGAACGGATAATCATCGCCATGGGTTCGGTATGCGAGGTTACCGAGGAGGTCATTGATTACCTAACCAGCAAAGGAGAAAAAGTTGGTCTGATTAAGGTGCACCTCTACAGACCCTTTTCCGCAGAATATTTCTTTAACGTACTGCCCAAGACAGTGAAGAAAATTGCGGTGCTCGACCGCACCAAAGAACCGGGCGCCCTGGGTGAGCCACTGTTTGAAGATCTGCGGACCGTTTTTTACGACCGGAGCGAAAGACCTGAAATCGTCGGCGGTCGCTACGGCCTTGGTTCCAAAGATGTTATTCCCGCGGACATTATCGCCGTATACGACAACCTGAAGAAAGAAAGTCCCAAAAAGAGATTTACCATAGGTATAACCGACGACGTAACAAATCTCTCCCTGGAAAGATCCCAGAATGTCGATACCACACCGCAAGGAACCATCCAATGCAAGTTCTTCGGCCTCGGTTCCGACGGAACAGTCGGCGCCAACAAGCAGGCGGTCGAGATCATCGGGGACACCACCGACATGTATACCCAGGCGTATTTCGCCTACGATTCCAAAAAGTCCGGCGGGGTTACGATATCCCACTTGCGTTTCGGAAAGAATCCGATCAAATGCCCATATTTGATTACCAACGCTGATTTCATTTCCTGCAGCAACCAGTCTTACGTCGACAGCCTTGACCTGCTCCCCGGGTTGAAGGATGACGGGACATTCCTGCTCAACTGCACATGGTCCCCGGAAACCTTGGAAGCAAAGCTCCCGGCATCCATGAAGCGCTATATTGCCGGTCACCACATCAACTTCTATGTTATCAATGCGGCACAAATAGCCAAGGAAATAGGCTTGGGCAACCGGACCAATATGATCATGCAGTCCGCCTTCTTCAAGCTGGCCAACATCATTCCCGTGGAACAAGCAGTTCAGCACCTGAAGGATTCCATCAAGAAGGCCTACAGTAGAAAAGGCGAAGACGTAGTCAATATGAATTACGCCTCGGTTGACCAGGGCATCGGCGCACTGGTAAAAATAGACGTTCCCTCTTCCTGGATCCAAGCAGTTGACGAACCAGTGGAAGAAAAAGACGTTCCCTTCTTCGTTCAGAACATCATGCGGCCCATGAACAGACTGGAAGGCGACAAGTTGCCGGTCAGCGCCTTCAAAGAAGCGCCGGACGGCACCTTCCCGCTGGGGACCTCCAGATACGAAAAACGGGGTGTGGCCGCCTTTGTTCCCATGTGGCTAAAGGAAAACTGCATCCAGTGCAACCAGTGTTCGCTGGTTTGCCCCCATGCCGCCATCAGGCCCGTTCTGTTGAACGAACAAGAGGTCTCCACCGCCCCTTCTTCCTTTGAGACCTTACCGGCTCTCGGTAAGCAGCTGGCCGGAATGTCCTTCCGCATCCAGGTCAGTCCCCTGGACTGCATGGGTTGCGGCAGTTGCGTCAACACCTGCCCGGCCAAGCAAAAGGCGCTCGAGCTGAAGCCCCTGGAGAGCCAGGTGGGCAAACAGTCGGTTAACTGGGACTGGGCCATGACCATTCCCGGGAAGGACAATGCCTGGGACCTGTTTACGGTCAAGGGCAGCCAGTTCGCCCAGCCGCTGCTCGAATTCTCCGGCGCGTGCCAGGGTTGCGGCGAAACCCCTTACGCGAAGCTGATCACCCAGTTGTTCGGCGACAGAATGATTATTTCCAACGCCACCGGCTGTTCCTCCATCTGGGGCGGCAGCGCTCCCTCCATGCCTTACTGCACCAACCGGCAAGGGAAAGGTCCGGCTTGGGCCAATTCCCTCTTCGAGGACAATGCCGAGCACGGCTTCGGGCTGAGTTTGGCCGCCGGTCAGATGAGGCAACGACTGGCCGGCCTTATAGAGCAGACCGTGACCACGGATATCCCGCCCGCCCTCAAAGAAGCCTTCCAGGAGTGGCTGGCGGGTAAAGACGACGCGACGATGTCCAAGGCGGCAGCCGGCAAAATCCTGCCCCTCCTGGCACCCGGTCGGAACCGGACCATTAGCGAAATCGCCGACCTGAAGCAATTCCTCGTCAAACAATCCGTCTGGGTCTTTGGCGGCGACGGGTGGGCCTACGACATCGGTTACGGCGGCTTGGACCACGTCCTGGCCTCCGGTGAGGATATTAATGTTTTTGTCTTCGACACGGAGGTGTACTCCAATACCGGCGGGCAATCCTCAAAGTCCACCCCCACCGCGGCCATTGCTAAATTCGCGGCGTCCGGCAAAAAGACCAAGAAGAAAGACCTGGGCATGATGGCCATGGCCTATGGCTACGTCTATGTCGCCCAGATCGCCATGGGGGCCGACAAGGCTCAAGCCATCAAAGCCATCAAGGAGGCCGAGGCTTATCCGGGCCCGTCGCTTATAATCGCCTACGCTCCCTGTATCAATCACGGTCTCAAGGCAGGTATGGGCAAATCGCAGGCGGAAATGGACAAGGCGGTCAAAGCGGGCTACTGGCACCTCTACCGGTTCAACCCCGAGTTGAGTACCGAAGGGAAGAACCCGTTCACCCTCGACTCCAAAGAACCTACTGCTTCCTTCCGGGAATTCATCGAGGGCGAAGTTCGCTATGCCTCCTTGAAACAGGTCTTCCCGGCCGAGGCCGAAGCCTTGTTTGCCAAGACGGAGGCCGATGCCAAAGAGAGGTACGAAAAGTATCTGAAGCTCGCCCGGGGCTGCTGAGACATTCCCGCTCCGGTGGAAGCAGCACCGGAATACTTGAAACAATGGGCGAGGCCCGCAGTACGCCACTGCGGGCCTCGCCGTCCCCGGCTCCCTGTTTACTTGACCGGCGAATCAGTGCTGTCGGGAACCAGGGCATGATACCATATATCGGTCAGGCTCTTAACCACTTCATCCATGTCAAAGGTTTTTTCGCCCGCGGATTCTTCCATAACAAACCACATGTTGGCAAGATGGTCCACCATACCCCCCAGCGCGTAGGCGTAGACTAAAGGATTGTCGATTCTTCGATAAATCCCTTCCTCTACCCCTTTTACTATGTTGCGGGTCATGCGCTTGATGAATCTGGAACGTAACCGTTTGACCTCGTTAAGGAAATGGGAATCTTGATTGCACACCTCTGCTAGTACCTTATGCACATCTTTAAATTCCCTGTACTTTTCCAGAAACCCGCGATTGGCAGAAGCTGTTTTTTGGTAAATATCTCCCTCAAGTGGTGCAGATGCCTGCTCAAACAACTCTTTCTGCATTATTTCGTAGATATGCTTAAATATGTCTTCCTTATTGGAGAAATAAATGTAGAAGGTACCTCTTGCAAAACCAGCGCCTTCTACGATGTCCTCCACAGTCGTGACACTAAAACCCCTTCTGGCAAAACATTCCCTTGCCGATGTCAATAGTTTGTTCTTCGTATCGTTGCCTGGGGACTCCTTTTTCGCCATCTATAAACATCTCCTAACCGGCCAGGCTGGTCGCCCATGAAGCTGCGCGAGGAAGGCTCGGGCGGATCAGCCTGACATTCCCGTCACCGGATTCTATCAGATTTCGCCAGGCGGCGCAATGACCCGGCCTTGCGCCGCCTGGCCATACGCCCGCCAGCAGCCTTCCGGAAATTGGTCTTGACGCCGGGAAAAAGGCATGGTACGATAAACCAAATAAATGACGGTGATGTCAGTGCCATTTTGCACCCCCTGCCCGCGACCAGCCTCCATAACCTGGAACCAGTTAGTCTTTTAATTGTCTCAGCCTTTAAATTTAACATAGAAAGGATAATTTGGTATGAGCTATGAAGTAATTCAATTAACTAAGGAAAACGGACTAGCTATTGTCACACTTAACCGGCCCCCGATGAATCCTTTAAACAGCAAAATGTTCCGCGAGTTAATCGAGGTTACGGACGAACTGCAGGATGACGCTTCCGTTAAAGCGGTTATCATTACCGGCGCCGGAAACAAGGCTTTTGCGGCTGGTGCTGACATTACCGAGATGGTTAACCTCTCGCCGGTGGGGGTTTATAATTTCAGTCAAGTGTCCCGGATTGCCTTCGAGAAAATTGAGAATCTGAGGAAGCCCGTTATCGCCGCCATCAACGGACTGGCTTTAGGCGGTGGCAATGAGCTGGCTCTCTGCTGCGACTTTCGTTTGGCCGCCGATACGGCCAAATTCGGCCAACCCGAAATTAATCTTGGTATTATCCCCGGTGCGGGCGGTACGCAACGGCTGCCGAGACTGATCGGTGCGGCCAAAGCAAAGGAAATCATCTTTTTGGGTGATATCTTCGATGCTGCGGTTGCCCAAAACCTGGGTCTGGTATCTAAAGTGGTGCGGGCGGATTCACTATTGGAAGAAGCGCGCAACCTTGCCGCCAAGTTAGCTGCCAAGCCTGCCGTAGCCCTGAGTATGGCCAAATCAGCCATCAACACGGGAATGAACCTGGATATCAGCTCGGCCTTAACCCTGGAAGTACAGAGCTTTGTTACCGCCTTTGCCAGCGAGGACCGTCAGGAAGGCATGGGGGCGTTCATGGAAAAGCGCAAGCCCAACTTCACGGGCAGATAGAACCTTATGGACGCCGGACGGCGGAAGTACGGGGAAGGTTTGCCGGAACAACAGGAGATTTTAGGTTAGACCAAAGGCTGGGAACAGATCTTGATCCGGATTCTTCAGCAGGCGATATTGACGAGGGAGGCAGCTTTTATGATGTACTCCAAAGCATTTATTCCTTACCGGGGATACTTTAGTTCCCCCTTTGCCCGCTGGCAGGGGAGCCTGCAAAATGAAAACGCCATCGAACTTGGGGCGGCGACCGCCAAGAGGTGGCTGGCCGCCAGGAATATGGATGCCAAGATGTTCGAATATCTCTTCTTGGGGAAGACCATCGGGCAGTTGCACACCTTTTATGCCGCTCCCTGGGCGGCCGCCCTCATGGGAGCTACCGATATCCCCGGTTGTCATATTCCGCAGGCGTGTTCCACCTCCACGACATGCCTAAGTCAAGCCGCGGCAGGCATGGAAACCGGTCTATATGCAAACGTGTTCTGCCTTATGACCGATCGGGCATCCAACGGCCCGTTCACCGTCTGGCCCAATCCGGCCGGTCCCGGTGGGTCGCCGGTTACCGAAAATTGGATGATGGACAACTTCGCCCAAGACCCCTGGGGAGGAGTCGCGATGATCCAGACGGCGGAAAACGTTGTAAAACAAGCCGGCGGGATTACCAAGGAAGACTGCGATGCGGTAACTTATAGACGTTACGAGCAGTACCAGGATGCCCTGGTTAATGACCGGGAATTCCAGCAGCGTTATATGTTCCCGGTGGAATATAAAAAGGACAAAAAGAAAACCACATTACTGGAAGCGGACGAAGGTATATATGCCACAACCAGGGAAGCACTGGCCAAGTTGCAGCCGGTTGTCGAAGGAGGGGTACACTCCTTTGGCGCGCAAACCCACCCGGCTGATGGCAACTGTGGCCTTATTGTGTGCACCAGGGAAAAAGCGCGGGAACTCAGTACCGATAGCAACATAGAAATACAGATAGTTTCCTATGGATTTGCCCGCGCTCCCAAGGCGCACATGGCCATGGCTCCGGTACCGGCGGCCAGAATGGCCCTGGAAAAAGGCGGAGTTGATATCAAGGATGTAAAGGCCGTAAAAACGCATAACCCCTTTGCGGCTAACGATCTGTATCTTGCCAACGAAATGAACATTAATGTCATGAAAATGAATAACTACGGCTGTTCCCTGATATATGGACATCCCCAGGGACCTACCGCCGGTCGCACAATAATGGAAATGGTTGAAGAGCTGGTCATGCTCGGCGGCGGTTACGGACTCTTCACGGGATGCGCGGCCGGCGATACCGGTGCGGCCCTGCTTGTAAAGGTGTCCTGACGGCGGCCGTTACGGTAAATCACTGATCCTATCGCCGCCTCCCACATGGGGCAAACCTGGTCAGGGGATGCCCGAAGAAATCCTTTGTCTTGCTCCTTGTTTTAAAAATAGTCGAACCTTTTTTAGGGAGGGGTAATCATGGACTTTGAGTTAACGGAAGAACATAAGATGCTTCAGGACATGACTTATAAGTTTGCTCTCAAAGAACTCGAACCTATTGCCAAAGAATGTGATAGAGAAGAAAAGTATCCTAAAGAGCTGATAAAAAAGGCTAGCGAGACGGGGCTGGTCGGTTGTTTTATCCCCGAGGCATATGACGGACCGGGATTCGGTTTCTTTGAGAACGCCCTGATCTCCGAGCAACTCAGCCGGGTCGACCTCGGGCTGTCTCAAGCAATCGCGGCCGCAAGTTTCGGAATGGAGAACGTTCTTTTGTTCGGAACCGAAGAGCAAAAGAAAAAATATCTTCCCTTGGTCGTAAATGGAGAGGCAATTTCTGCTGGAGCTTATACGGAACCGGATGCGGGTACCGACCTGGCCGCCGCGAAAACGACGGCCGTGAAAGACGGAAACGAATATGTCATCAATGGCAGCAAAATGTTTATAACCAACGGGAATGTTTGCGATTTCATGGTTGTATTATGCGCAACCAATCCCTGGGAAGAAAAGAAGCATCGCAGGTTTAGCCTCATCCTCGTAGAGGCGGATCGCAACGGAATTACCAGAAATAAGATTAAGGGGAAAATGGGAATCAGGGCAAGCGATACCGCGGAAATCCATTTCGAGGACGTCAGGGTTCCATGCGGCAATTTGATTGGCGAGGAGGGAAGAGGGTTTTATCAGCTGATGCATTTTTTCGATATTACCCGCACCCATGTTGCCGCCCAGGGAGTGGGCCTGGCCCAGGGCGCGCTGGACAAGACCGTCAAATATGTTCAGGAAAGACAAACCTTCGGTAAACCGTTGGCATCTAACCAGGGAGTACAGTTTATTCTGGCGGAAATGGCCACCAAGATCGAGTTGGCCCGCAATACCTGTTACAAGGCTGCCTGGAAGGTTGATAACGGGCAGATGGACGCCGGCTTAAACGCCATGGCCAAGTACTTTTCGGCGGAGATGGCGGTTTGGGTGTGTGACAAGGCATTGCAATTGCACGGAGGCTATGGATACATAGACGAGTATGATGTCCAGAGATTTTATCGCGATGCCAAAATACTGGAGATCTACGAGGGTGCCAAGGAAGCGGAAAAGATGACTATCGCGAAGAGGCTGTTCTGACAAAATGGCGAAACCATATTAGCAGGGCTGTCAGGTCCATCATTTAAGGGAGGGAATTATGTGGAAATCAGGAAAATCGGTGTGTTGGGAGCGGGCGCCATGGGTGGGGGCATTGCCCAGGTGGCGGCCCAAACCGGGTTTGACGTGATCTTGAGCGATGTCGACCTGGCTTACGTGGATCGCGCCATCGGCAAGATGGATAGTTTTCTGGCCAAGAGCGTGGCAAAGAGCAAAATTTCGGCTGCGGAAAAGGACGCGGTGCTGGGCAGGATCGAACGGACTACCGGGTTGGATTCCTTTGCCGATGCCGACTTCGTCATTGAGGCCATTATCGAAGACCTGAACATAAAAAAAGAAGCATTCTCTAAGTTGGACGGGATTTGCAAGCCCGAAGCGTACCTTACCACCAACACCTCCTCCATGTCCATCACCTTGCTGGCCGCTGCCACCAAGCGTCCGGACAAAGTCGTCGGCATGCACTTCTTCAACCCGCCGCCCCTGATGCGGCTGGTGGAGGTGATTCGCGGCTACTCGACCAGCGACGAGACGGTCCGGGTCGCTTCCGGAGTGGCGGCAAAGATGGGCAAGACCGCGGTGGAAGTTAAAAAGGACTCCCCCGGCTTCATCGTGAACCGCATTCTAATGGCCCAGTTCATCGAGGCCATCAAGTTGCTGGAAGAGGGAGTCTCCTCCATGGAGGACATCGACCAGGCGGTGAAACTGGGGTTGAACTATCCGATGGGGCCTTTTGAATTGCAGGATTATGCCGGGGTTGACATCGGCTACCACGTGGCCAATTACTTCTGCGAGGAGTTTAAAGACAGCCGGTGGAACCCGCCGCTGGTGCTGAAGAATCTGATGCGCGCGGGCCGTCTGGGACGGAAGACCGGTGCGGGGTGGTTCGATTATTCCAAATAAAGGCTATCGGCCAAGCGGCCCATGTCCCGTAATCGTGACATGGGCCGCTTGCCACCGGAGGATTTTTCGGAAGATTTTGATATTAGCGGCTCAATTTGCAGTGTAGACCGGTCGGGCCAATTCGCGGGGTTTTGTGAAAACCGATGTGCAATGGGGGGCTGAAGAAATGAACCTTTCCAGCATTCTGGACGACAACGCCGGCCGGATTCCCGCATCAACGGCGGTGATCTGCGGCGAAGACGGGCAGGTTATGACTCACGCCGATTTCCTCCGGGCCGTAAACCGCTTTGGCAACGCTCTTTTGGACCTGGGTGTGTGCAAGGGTGACCGGGTGGCCATATTCCTGCCCAACTCACCGGCTTATTTGATCGCTTATTTCGCCACGGTCAGGATAGGCGCCATAGCCTCACCGTTCAACATTATGTTCCGAGGGCCGGAAATCCGCTACATTCTAAACAATGGCAGAGCCAAGGTATTGGTGTCCGCCCTGGAGGAAACCCAGGAAAGGCTGCCCGCCATCAGGCCTGAACTCAGCCATCTGGAGCACGTGGTTACGGTAGGCGGGACTACAGACGGCTCTCTCCGTTTTGAGGACCTCATCGAGTCGCACGACGACCGCCTGACAGCCGTCGATTGCGACCCTAACGACCCGGTAACCATCCTGTATACCTCCGGAACCACCGGCCAACCCAAAGGGGCCATGCTCACCCACGGCAACTGGTTCGCCAATGCCCGTCTCAACGCCACTTGGGTCAACTTCATGAACGATCAGGACGTGTTTTTTACCGGTACGCCTTTTTGCCATGTATTCTTCGTCCAAACGGTCGTGGCACCTTTCCTCGTAGGTGGGGTGGTGTTGACAGCCAAACGGTTCATCGCCGCCAACGCCGTCAAACTGATGTCGGATCACCGGGTCACCCACTTTGCCGGTGTTCCCACGATGTACATTTACATGCTCCAGGAATACCGGCCGTTCTTCCACGACCTGGGCCCCTGGCGTTTTGCCCAGTCCGCCGGCGCTTCCATGCCGGCCGAATACATCCGCAAGATAGAACAGACCTTCGGCGTAGGTTTCTGCGAATGCTACGGCTCAACGGAAAGCAGCGGCACGGTCACCTTCGGCCGTTTTGGCCACGGCCGCCCCGCCTCGATCGGCCGGGTCGCGCCCGGCTGGCAAGTGAGACTGGTCGATGAGGACGGTAAGGATGTCGCCGGTAAAGACGTCGGAGAATTGTGGATCAAGGGCCAGGGCCTTTTGCGCGCTTACTGGGAGATGCCGGAGGCCACGGCCGGGGCTTTCGCCGGCGAATGGTTCCAAACCGGCGACCTGGGCTGGCGGGATGAGGACGGCTACTTGTACCTCGTCGACCGCAAGAAGGACCTGGTTATCAGCGGCGGCTACAACGTCTATCCGCGCGAGTTGGAGGACGTGCTCTACACCCACCCGGATGTCCTGGAAGCGGCGGTGATCGGCCTGCCAGACCCTGCCCGGGGTGAGATACCGGTGGCCTACATCGTCCCGAAGCCTGGCCAACAGGCTTCGACGGAGGAGATACAGGGATTCTGCAAGGAGCGGCTCGCCCCCTACAAGGTGCCGCGACGGGTCGAAATGGTAAGCGAACTGCCCAAGGGGCCCACGGGCAAAATCCTGAAGAGGGTTTTAAAAGAGCAGGTGCTGGGACGGTGACCGGGTAGCCGGCCGGGTGACCCCGACCGCGGCCCCCGGGCCGGAAATTCCTCCTCTACTCTTCCGGTATGCTCACCTTCCGCGCGATGGAGAGATCATGCAGAGGGATGATGATATCGGCTATTTCTTTGACCTTTTTGACGCTGTCGTAGGCCTGGATGGCATCCAAATGCACGCCCGGAGCAATCACGCCTTCCCCTCTCGGGAAATTGTCCAAACTGGCGCAAAAGCCGGTGATGACCGCTTTGCCCGCCCTGGTGTTAACCACCACCGATTGACCACCGGCCGTATGCCCCGGGGTCAGTAGCACCGAAACCCCCTCCGTTATCTCCCGGTCGCCGTGTACGGGAATCAGGTTGACCCCTTCGAAGAGATCCGGGAAATAGCGGTGGTCGATGGGATGGGGATCGCGCATGAAGTCTATCTCCGCCTGCTGGGCGTACACGCGGACGTTTTCACACCGGTAGTCGTTCTCGCAGTGGTCGTTGTGCAGGTGGGTATGGATGATGATATCGATATCGTTGGGAGCCAGACCGTAATGGGACAGAGCATCCTCAAACTCGAACACGGCCAAGCCGTACTTTTCCTCCACCCCGGGCGGTACGACAAACTGGTCCAAGCCCGTATCCACCAGGATCTTCTCCGGACCGCCCTCCAGATAAAATGCCAAAATGGGTAGAACGATGCGCTTGCCGTAGCCACGCTGGTAGGTAAGGATGCCCTGATCGGTCTCGTTGACACCCACAACCAAAGGATGGATAACGTATTGCCTCATGTTGCCGCCGGTCCGGGCCTCAACCCGGCCGGCTTGCCACCTCCTCCTTGAACCAACTTTGCAGTCGTCAACCGTCTTTGCAACAATACTTCGACTACCGGGACCGTTGTCCTGCCCCACCACGCCGTTCTTTGTCTGATTCCCGGGCGCCTCTCGTCCCAGCACGCACCGGTAAAGGAACATGCTTTTTGCAATTTTGAGATTCCCCCTTGACAGACAACCTTGATGTTGTTATAAGTATAGTATAACTTACATGTTACTGATAAAAACATTACGGAGGTCCCCCACATGCCTAAATCGGGAAAGGGACAGACCTACCGGCACACCCCGGCGTTCATTCTGCTTTTTTTGGCCCGGGAGAACCTGTACGGCGGCGCCCTGCTCCATAAAATGCACAACGATTTGCCCGGCTACCGGACCGACGGCGCTGTGATCTACCGCAGTCTGCAGGAGTTGGAACAGGAAGGCGCGGTAACCTCGTACTGGGAGACCGACCTTCCCGGTCCGGCCAGGAAATGGTATCAGATCACCGCCCTGGGTCTGCATAAGCTGGCCGGATACAAGGACGACATTGAGATGCGCAAGAAAAACTTTGAATATTTCCTGGCCGCCTACGGGGAAATAACGGGACAACCTTAGACGACCAGAGCGGTCCCCTGCCCATCGTTTCTTAGTTAGTGTATATGTAGCCGAGAGAGAAGGGTCTTTGTGGCTGATCAGGAATCCTCCACTGCAGTTAAAAACCCTATTACTAAAACACTGGTTTTCACCCTAAGCCATTTGGTCAATGACACATATCCCAATTTGTATCCTGTGCTCCTGCCCGCTTTGATGTCTCAGCTCGGTTTTAACAGCGCCGGGGCCGGTCTTATCAGCACCGTTTCAGCATTGTCCGCCCAGCTTTTGCAGCCGGTGATGGGTTATTGGGCAGACCTGTCCGGCGGTAAGAAATTTGTGGTGGGTGGGTTGGCCCTGGGCAGCGTTTTATCCGCCCTTGCCTTTGCCTGGGCCCCCTCCTATGCTTGGCTGCTGATCTTCTTGGTCATCGGTGGCTTGGGCAACGCCGCCTTTCACCCCCACGCCGCCGCTTTAGTCAGTGAAATCACAGGTAAGCGCAAAGGCCTGGGCATGAGCCTATTCATGATTGGTGGTAACTTCGGCCGTGCCGTTGCTCCGATTCTGGCCGGCACCGCTTTTCTCTTGGGCGGCCGGCCTGGTCTATCCTATGTGGCAATCCCCGGTCTGGTCATGGCGTTATTTATGTTTTGGACCATGTCCCCCGCCCCGGCGCCCAAGCCCCGCCAGGGCAAGATCTTCACTCCGGAATTCGTCAAGGGGCTACGCAGTTCGGCCAACCTTTTGGTGGTGGTGGCCTTACGTAATATGACCTCTCTAACTACGATGACCCTGGTGCCCATTTTGTGGCATTCCCTGGGGTACCCTCTCACTGATACGGCCACTCTCTTATCCCTCTTATTTATCGCCGGCAGCCTGGGCAATGTTGCGGGAGGAGCACTTTCCGATGCTGTCGGGCCCAAACCAGTGCTTATCACCTCGGCGCTCTTTTCCAGCCTATGGCTGATATTGTTTTTACAAAAACACAGCCTGGTCCTGTCCTTTATCCTGATTGCCCTCTTAGGCGTATCCCTATATTCCACCGCTTCCGTGGTTATGGTTTTCGGCCAGTCACTTTTCTCCGGTAACAAGGGTATGGCCTCGGGACTTACTCTGGGCATAGGCAATACCTTGGGAACCTTCGGCGTAGCTCTTATGGGTCTTATCGCCGACAGGTATTCGCCGGCCACCAGTCTTTACATCACCGCCTTTACGGTCCTTTTAAGCATTCCCTTTGTCCTGTACCTTAAGACCGCCGCTGTTCACCCGCCGGATTCCCCACTTCCCGGGGGCAGATGAGAGTACCCGGCCCGCATGGCGCGAATCCTCTCTCTTCGGGAAGGAGAACCGAAAGGCTCCGGCAAATCATTCAGAAGGGCCATAAAGCAGGGGCGCGCCCCGTGGAGTTTGTAACATAGGAGTTGAATCAGGTGATAGACCTGTACGGACAATTAGCCCGGTCACTAAAATGCCCGCAGGAATTTGCGCCGATATTGCCCTGCCTCGTCTCAGGGGAAAGCGCACCGGTAATGCTTCTGGCGACCGATTGGATTACCCCGGCCGAAATAGCCGCCCGTTTGAACCTGCCAACTGAGAGGGTTGAGGCAAGGATCCGGGAGCTATATCTCGATGGATTGCTTATCCTGAACACCGACAGAAACCTGGTTAAGGCCAAAAGCTTCTATGCGATTGTGAACACCTTGCTCGGCGAGGACCGGCTGGAAAGATTGCCGGAGGAATCCCTCGAACCGCTAAAAGACTTCTACATGACCACCCGTCTCTCCATTTACGACCGCTATCTGGAAGCGGAAAAGATACAGACGTCTTCCGAGGTGCTGACCACCATGGAAGCGCTGCATTACCACCGCCATCCCCACGACGGCATAACAACGGTCGTGGGGAGAGACGAAGCGGCGGACATTTTGGACCGGTCCAAAACAGTGGCCCTGCTCCCCTGCTCCTGCCGGCTGACTTTCCGGCGCTGTTCCAAACCTGCGGAAACGTGCCTCAACCTGGACACCGCTGCGGAAGAGTCCCTGGCCCGCGGGGTGGGCCGGGAAATATCCAGAGCCGAAGCTGAAGGACTACTGGCTGTGGCCGACCGGGAAGGGCTCGTCCACCTGGCCATCCACGCTCCCGGCCAACCGCGGTATGCCCTGTGTTCCTGCTGCCCTTGTTGTTGCCACGACTTACAGGCCTTGTTGCGCTACGGCCGGACGAATTGGGTCAGGCGGGCCGCCTATGCGGCCGAAACCGCCCGGGACCAGTGCATTGCCTGCGGTGAGTGCGCGAGCCGCTGTTATTTCGGAGTCAGAGCTATGAAGGACGGAACACTCGTCCTGGATGAAAGTAAATGCTACGGCTGCGGACTGTGTGTCACCGCCTGCCCGAACGGCGCGATCGAGATGCGTCCGGTGAAATGACGGGTTTCCCGTGAAATGCTATGGCAAGGAAACCCTCAAAAACCGTATTTCGCGGCTTCTTCCCATTTCTTCTTTGCCTTTTGGTTTATCTCCAGCTTTTCCCCGGTTAATTCGTTCAGTAATTCCAGCCAGATCCGGGTAGTGCCGTACATATAGGTGTTGGCAAGCACTTTTCGCAAGCTCTGAGCCGTCTTCCCATAGGGTTCTTGTCGCACTGCGACGGCCAATTGGCGCCAGTCTGCCACAGAGCCGCGATCCAATACGTCTTCGACGGCCATCGGCGTGTCTTCGAATCCGTCCTCCATGTGACGATGATGCAAGGAGCACAACTCCCTTCCCGGGTTGCTAACCCAAAAGCATTTTAATAACGATTTGGGCTGACAGCCTGAAACAGCAACTCGCGACGTACTCCCAGTCATTCCAGGGCTGTTGCAACTGTACCAAGGACGAAAGAGACTGCATATGTTGATCCAGGTCATAGGGAGCCGGTTCAGCCAATTGTTTGCTCAACTGGCGAAGCGTTGTTTCGCCTTCCGTCTGAGGATACAGGTCATCCATCGGTGCCACGGCGGCCACGAAATCATGACCAAGCTTTTCAGATAGCGCACAAAAGTTAATATAGTCACGGACGGCATTTCTCGTTACGATCATCCATCCTTTGATCCGGGCCATCTCGCTCAAAGTCGGAATGCGGATGCCGCAAATCTCCTCAGTCTCCAAGGGTTGAGTCCGCCTAAACTGCCTAATACCCGTGGGCACGCCCTGGAAATTACCGAGTATCAACACGGGGGGCTGCCTACGATTCGTCTGCCAACCAGCGATTTGTTCCAGCCTCTTAAGTATTTCCGGGAATTGGGAACGTAAGTCGACCATCACGTGATCCGCATCCATCGACAGCCTGTGCCCGGCGTGCAGTATGACAGCGGAGCCACCCACCATGACGAGGTCCGGAAAATGCCGCTGAATGAGACGTTGCGCCTCCAGGAGAGAATCCCACTGTGAGGCTCCCATTACTCCTCGCCACCTTTCGCCGGCACCCGACCGGGGCCCGCCCGGGCGTTCCCGTGCCAGTCCACAACTTCGGAACGCGAAACCTTCCGTCCATTACCTTCACCACTTGCCGTCATTTTCCTGCCCTGGACGTGGTGTCCCCGACCACCATTCGCTGGGAGCCAGCAACTGTAATTCCCACCGGCCGGAGCTTCCATGGGCCGAAACGGCACTGTTGTTGTGAACAGTTTGCCACTCGACGGGCAGATCCCGAACGTCGAGGGACAGAAGCTTCGAGGCGGGATTTTCGCGCTTGATCCAGGGCGGAGCGAGCAATCGGGTGTTGTTCAGGATGAGGTGACGGACCCAGACGGCTTTGACCAACTGAAAGCCGGTTCCAGACTTGGCCTCAAAGAAACTTAAGGGCGGAAAACCTCCCGCCCCTAAGACCTCAGCAGTCCCTATCATTACTTTTTCCCGTCCTGAATAAGGGTGCCCTCAGCTGCCTTCCGCCCGGGACCAGTAGCCATGACCCTGGCCGGACAGGAGCTTTTCCAGCCCGAAGCGGGAGCGGGGCTTGCCCTGCCATGCCTTCTTCTGGCTCTCCGCCACCACCTCGTGGTAGACCTCCTCGGTGCGGCCGGCCAGGACCTCCCAGTTGAAATCCTTAGCCAGGCGGCGGTGAGCCTCCTGGGTCAGACGGTGTCCCAGCGACGGGTTGTTCAGGAGGGCCAGGACCGTATCAGCCAGCGAGTCGGAATTACCCGGATAAAACTTCAACCCGTCCACTCCGTGACGGACAATTTCGGAGAGTCCGCCGGTGTCGGACACCACCACCGGGGTTTGGGCGGCCATGGCCTCCAGGGCTACGATGCCGAACGGTTCGTACAGGCTGGGGTAAACCGCTACGGCGGCCCAGTGGAGGAACTGCTTCAACTTGGGCTCATCGACATGCCCGGTAAAATAGACGTGGTGGGCTATGCCCAACTGGGCGGCCAGCCGGCGGAGTTCCGGCTCGAAGGGACCGCTGCCGGCAATAATCAGTTTGGCACGGTAATGACCGGCAAAGATGCGGGGAGCGGCCGAGAGCAGGACCTGGACACCCTTTTCGCGCACCAGGCGGCCGGCGCAAAAGACGATCGTCTCGTCGGGCGCGGCGTAATCCTCCCGTCGGAGGGTCTCCTGGACCACGGCAAAACGCTGCCGCTCCACCCCGTTGGGGATAACCACGATCTTGTCATCCGGCACCTGGAAAATCCGGTTTACCTCGCCTTCCATATAGCGACTGCAGCAGATGACCCGCCAGGCCTCGTAGGTCAGCCACCACTCCACGTCGCTGATATGCCGCTGCAGGGCGTTGTGCAGCCCGTTGTTGCGCCCCCACTCGGTCGCATGAATAGTAGCCACCAGAGGCAGGCGCCAGGCGTGCTTGATCGCCTTGGCGGCATAGGCCACCAGCCAGTCGTGGCCGTGGACGATGTCGAAGCCCTCCGGGCCCTGAAACTGCGCCATCACCCGCTCCAACAGGGCCACGTTGAACTGCACGACGCCGGCGGCAAAATCGGTCGCCGAAACATTGTGGGGTGTGATACGGTGGACATGGACGCCTTCCACCTGTTCATAGGCCGGGGCCACGGCCCCGCCTCCGGTAAAAAGGTGGATCTCGCTACGGCGTCTGGCCAGAAAGCGGGTCAAATCGTAGACGTGCTGGGCCAGTCCTCCCACTTTCTGCGGCGGGTACTCCCATGACAGCATCAATACCTTCATCGAATTCAACCTCCCGGATCTCGCGCGGGGAACCACCAACCGGTCCCTTTTGTTTTTGACGCGACCACTGGTATTATGGAGTGAGAAGCTGCGCTTTATACCAAAAAGACCGTCCGGCTCGCGCCCGGACGGTCTTTCGGTAATTCGTCACTTGATTCTTTTCAACCAGCTCTTACTCCGCTTTATCTTCCGCACGGCCACCTGCTCGCGGTCAGCCTGCTCCTCCAGGTTCTGGTACATATATTCCAGGAGGTCGTAAACCTCGTAGCCAGGCACGAAGGGAATGGAGCCGGTGATCTCCACCGATAGCTTCAGGGCCCCTATGGACGAAACCACCTGGTCGGATACTGCCGCCAGTTCCCCGTGGACGGACTCCAGCAGGTTCTCGGTATAGTTTACCGAATCATCCGCTCCCACCAGGACAAGCGGCAAGAGCGCCGGGGTAAAGATAACGGCGTCCTGCTCCAGGGCGAAATCCGGCCGGGAGAGGCTGTAGGGACGGGGTACCGCCAAGATGTTCTCCGGCTGCTCCAGCACCTGGGAAGCCTGCTTTTCCAGAGCCGTTTCCACGTCATCAATGTGTACAGGATGGGTCAAACGGTCGCCTACGAACACCCGCATACCCCCGCAACGCAGGGCGGAGAGCCGCTTGAAGGCAGGCGCGCCGGGAAGTTGCTGCAGGAAGGCGTCCGTGATCCGCGTCAACCGGCCCGAATCCAGCCTCTTGCCGATACGGGTGAGATCGTCCTTGACCGCCAACAACACGGGAACGACGCCGAAGAAAACGGAGACGACCAGTTCTTCCCCGGTGGGGGCCGCCGGTAGAAAACTGTGCTTTTTCTTCAAGATGTTTAACGCGTCTTCGTCGGCCGCTCTGGCCATGGCCCAGGCACTGCGTGCCTCAGGGCCTTCGGTCCAATTGCCATGGCTCTTCAACCAGGTACGGTAATCGGCCGGATCGAAGGGAACATGGACTATCCGCACTGCTTCGTCCAGGTACAGGTCTTCCAGAAAATTATGCCGCTCCAGAAGATAGTCCTGGTAGTCCTCTTTGGAGCCGTAAAAAGCGGCAAAGTCCTCCGGAAAGTAGACGGCGGCCGCCACCAGGTGATCCTCGCGAGCCACGCCGTCGAAAATACCGTACGATCTCAAATGGCTAAATCCTCCTTAAGGAACCCATCCCCCGCTTCGGCGTGACTTTCTCAGACCGATCGCGCCGTTCAGTCCGGGTTTGGGGACATCTCTCCCCCGCCGGGCCAGACCCGGCAGACCCATTATAAACCATCGGGGGCTGGTTTGGCAACGCGCAAAACAGATCCGTGCCCGGGTCCCGGCTACCCGCGCAGCCGGGCGGCAATGGCCTCGGCCATGTCGCTGGTACCGGCATGACCACCCAGATCATAGGTAAGGTGAATGCCCTCGGTGAGCACGGCGTCGACGGCCGCCTCCAGTCTACCGGCTGCTTCGGTTTCGCCCAGGTGCTGCAGGAGCATCACCCCCGACAAGATCATGGCCAGGGGATTGATCACGTTTTGGCCGGCCCGCCGGGGGGCGCTGCCGTGCACCGGCTCGAAGACCGCACACCCTTCCCCTATATTGGCCGAGGGTGCCACGCCGAGGCCTCCCACCAGACCGGCGCAAAGGTCGGACAGGATGTCGCCGTACAGGTTGGGACACAAGAGAATATCATAGTCGGCAGGGCTTTGCACCAGCTTCATGCACATGGCATCAACTATCATGTCACCAAACTGGATATCCTCATACTCCCCGGCCACTTCCCGGGCACATTCCAGGAACAGCCCGTCGGAGAGCTTCATGATGTTGGCCTTGTGGACACAGGTTACTTTCTTCCGGCCCGAGCGGCGGGCCAGGTCAAAAGCAAAGCGGGCTATCCTTTCGGAAGCCTCACGGGTAATGATCTTGATGCTCTCAGCGGCATCCTTTCCCACCCAGTGTTCGATGCCCGCATACAGGTCCTCGGTGTTCTCGCGCACCACCACCAAGTCGACATCCTGGTAGCGGCTCGGCACACCTGGCCGGTTCCTGGCCGGTCGCTGGTTGGCAAAAAGATGCAACTCCTGGCGCAACGCCACGTTGACACTGCGAAAACCGCGGCCAACCGGTGTCGTTAGGGGCCCCTTGAGGGCCACCCCGTTCCTCCGCACCGACTCACATACCGTATCCGGCAGGGGTGTGCCGCACTGCTCCAGTATCTTTTCCCCCGCCTCCATAACTTCCCACTCTATGCTTACACCCGTGGCATCCATCACCCTGGTCGTGGCCTCACTAATCTCCGGCCCGATACCGTCGCCTGGGATAAGCGTCACCCGGTAAGACAAGAAATCCCCCTCTTTGCTGATAAAGATTGAAGCCGCCGTTTTTCCCGCACCGGCCGGAAATAAGGGCGCCCGCCATGGGTGAGACCGGCCCCGGTGGCCAACGCGTTCGACCCAACTTAGCGGTGGGAGCCAGCCACCGGATCACCCGCCGGGAAATGCAAAAGCCACGCTCACGGGCAAACCGGCGCATCAGGGCATGCCGAGGCCCCTCCGCTCGGGCCGGGCGCGCTGTGATCAATGGTGAACATGACCTGGCGGATACCCGTCCATCTCCCCGAAACACCGGCCAGCCGGAGGGACCACGGCTTCCCGTCCCCCGATCCCCGGCATAAAGCGATCGCCCGGCGTGAGCCGGGCTTATCAAATCTGTATGGGTCGACGCCTAAACTACTCTCTCTTGCCGTAATAGTCCTCGAAGATATACACCAGTTCCTTGTCAAAGAGGGGCCGTTTCATAGCCACAGTGTGCGAACGAATCTTGGGCAGAAGTTCCTCCGTCTGATGATCCGTAAGCTGAATGCCGTACTCGGCGAACTTGGCCTTCAACGCTGCCGAACCGGAGTGCTTGCCGACCACGATCTGGCGCTGCAGACCCACCTCGTGGGGCTCAAAGGGCTCGTAGTTGCCCGGGTGCTTGAGTACGCCGTCCCCGTGGATGCCCGACTCGTGGCAGAACATGTTGGAGCCGACGATGGCCTTCCAGGCGGGTAGTTCCCGGTGCGCCGCCCTCGATACGTACTCGGCGACCTCCCGGAACATCTCGGTCTTGACGCCGAGGTCGATCTTGTGCAGGTGCTTCAGGCTCATGACAACTTCTTCCAGCGCAGCATTGCCGGCCCGCTCACCCAGCCCGATTACGGTGACGCCCACGTAGTTGGCCCCGGCCATCACGCCTGCCAGGGCGTTGGCGGTAGCCATGCCGAAGTCGTTGTGGGTGTGCATCTCGATGTCGATGTCGGTCTCCTTCAAGATAGCCCGGATATTATCCTGGGTGGTAAACGGATCCAGAATGCCCACGGTATCGCAGTAGCGCAGCCGGTCGGCCCCGGCCTGCTTGCCCGCCCGGGCGAACTCTCCCAAGAAGGCCATGTCGCTACGGGAGGCATCCTCGGCGTTGACCGAAACATAAAGGCCTTCCTTCTTGGCGAATTCCACGGCCTTGACCATGTTCTCCACGACCCATTCCCGGGATGCCCTCAGCTTATACTTGATGTGGATGTCCGAGGTGGAGATAGAGATGGCCACCGCGTCACAACCGCAGGCCAGCGAGGCCTCAATATCCTTGATTACCGGCCTGTTCCAGCCCATGATACTGGCCCGCAGTCCGGCCTGACAGATGGAGCGGATAGCATCGGTCTCGTCGCCACCCATGACGGGGACACCTGCTTCGATCTGGTCCACGCCTAGTTCGTCCAGAAACTTGGCAATGCGTACCTTCTCCCGGTTGGCAAAAACCACCCCGGCCGTCTGTTCCCCGTCACGCAATGTGGTATCGACAATGTAAATTTTCTTTCCTTCCACAACTTCCCCCCCCATCTCTCCGAGTTCCCGCTGCCGTGGTCCGCCAGGAACATGGCACCAGTTGCTCAATTACCTACTATGCTAGCATAAAACTGGTCAAATTTAAAGAGATGGCCGCAGTAAATACAGTATACACAAGAGCCCCTTTCCCCCAGAGCCGCATTTCGCCAACCGTTCCGGGCTCCCGCCGCGCCTCTGTTGACGCCGACAATCCAGTGCCGGAACGTTCTCCGGGGTTCTATGCCTTGCGTTACGTTGGTCCGGACCGTAGAATGTTCTTCCCAAACCTGTCGGGCAATAGTGCGTCAAACCATGGCCCGGGCCTGGTGACCGCTATTTAAACGTTTCCTTCTTCCGGGACGACACAAATGAACGAAAACTCGGTCTGGCCGCAATTGGTAAACTGGTGCTCCAAACCGCCGGGAATATTGGCCACGGATCCCGGTTCGACGGGGTAATCCTTACCATCCAGAAAGATTGTGCCCTCTCCGCCGTTCACATGGACAATGTGGGGCCAGGGATGGGAATGGCGATTGGAATGACCGCCGGCGCCGATGGTGAAAAGACGCATGACCCACCCCTGCCAGCCTTGCTCCGGGCTGATCAAAATCTGCCTGGTCACGTTGTTCGCTCCGGCCGCCGTAACAACCTCAGACTTGATATTCCTGACGTTTTCTATAAACATACGAATACCTCCAATCTCTTAACCGATGTTGCCTTGGCGCCATACGGTCAGAACATCCCGGCCGCTTCGCCGCGCCTAGGCGCGGCCCCGGCGATTCTCAGCCCGGTCATTGGCCAGCCAGGTTAATAGGGCCGCCGCCAGGACAATCAGGGTGGAAACGCGCAGAGCCTGGTCCATGCCCTGGGAAAAGGCCGCCATCACCCCGCTGCCCAGGCTGCCGGCCGTACCCAGGAACACCTTGGCCATCACGGCAAACGGCATGCTGGCAGCCGCCACGGCCAGGGCCAGGGCAAAGCTCACCACCATGCCGCACTGGCGCAGGGTGGCCAAGGTGGCCGAGGCGACGCCCAGGCGCAGTCGCGGTGCGGCACCCATCACGGCGCTGGTGTTGGGGGACCAGAACAGGCCGCCTCCCAGACCCATCAGAATAATCCCGGTCAGAAACGGTGCATAGCCGGAAAGCGGCGTCAGGAAGGACAGGACGAAGGTAGCGAGACCCTGCAGCACCAGCCCGGCCGTGGCCGGCCACCTGGCCCCGCGCAGGTCGGAAACGTAGCCGCCCACTGGACCCAGTACCGACTGCACCACCGGCATGGGCAAAATGGCCAGGGCGGCCCTGATGGGACTTTCCCCCTTTACGCCCTGCAGGTAAAAGACCATCAGGAACAGGACGCTGAACATAGCCAGGCTTTGGAGAACGGCGGCGAAGGTGCTGAAGGAAAACACCCGGCTCTGGAAAAGCTTTAAATCCAGCACCGGCTGGGAGTTGCCTCTCTCCCAGAACCAGAAGGCCGCGCCGGCCGCCAGAAACAAAGCCGTAAGCCCAATGATGGGCGGGGAAAACCAGCCCCACCCGATGCTCTGGGTCAGCACCAGCAGGAGAGCGGTGATGGCCAGGGAAAACAGAGCCGCCCCGGGCAAATCCACCTTTTCCTTTAGCAAAGTCTTTTCCATTTCGTGCAGGGCCAGGAAACCCCACACCGTACCGGCCAGACCCACCGGCAGGTTGATCAGGAAAATGAAGCGCCAGCTGGCCACGCCTAAGATAAGTCCGCCAAGCACCGGCCCGATGATGTTGCCAAGGGCCCAGGTAATGGCATTGATTCCCATGGCCCGGCCCCTCTCCCGCGGGGGGAACGCCTCGGTGATAAGCGCCATGCCGTTGGCCATCAGCATGGCCCCGCCCACCCCCTGCAGCAGGCGGAACACCACCAGTTCCGGACCCGTCCGGGCAAACGCGCAAAGCACCGAGCCGCCGGTGAAAACAAGAAAGCCCAGGTTGTACATGCGCACCCGCCCGAACAGGTCGGCCAGGCGCCCGAAGGTGATCAGGAAAACGGTATTCATCAGGATGTAGCCTATTAGAACCCATATAGCGGTAACCAGGTTGGTGGAAAGGTCGGTCATGATGCTGGGCAAGGCCAGGATGACGATGGAAGAGTCGATGGCCGCCAGCAGCGCCCCCAGAGTGGTCACGGAAAGGACCATCCACTTGTAGTCGATCCTTCCCCTACCTGCCGATCCGGCCAGCTTGGTCCGCCCGTTGGGCGGGGATCCCTCCGGCCCCATCAGCGGCACTCCCTCTTTGGAACTGCCCGCCGTAGCCGGTTTACCAAGCCGTGTTCCATCGGCATCTGCCAGATAACTTCCCTGATGGCTTCCTCCCCGGACTCCCTTTCTAAAATCAGGACGAATACCTCCCTCGACCGTCGTAGCTGCCACCGGTCCCTTTTCCCTTGCCAGCCAGCTACAATCTTACCGCTGTTGGAAGCCGCAGTCAACCACGCCCGCCGGTATCCAACGGGCCAATTGTTCGACTGTTTCAGAAGTGCGGCAGGAATGGAACCCAGAAAATGAGGGTTTAAGATGCTTATCCGCGACCAGGATGCTCTTATTCAGACTCAGACCCTTTTTGCTGTGAAGTGAAAAGCGTCTCCGCTATGGATACGGAACTGCAAAATAATCAATCAGGAAATTGGCCAATCTTGCCAACGTTCTCCTGGCTGTACGGCCCACACCGGATGCACGGCGGAGTTCAGCAAGACCATCCATGGCCTGAAAGGGATAAAAACCGGTCTCTACCGTTTGATCCGCAGCGTTTCGAGGGCTTTCCCTCCCATGGAGCACCCTAGTCTATGATCCGCACAAACTCCCCCGGGTTGTCCCGGACATACGCAGCAATTTGCTTGATCGTTGCCGGAATAACCTCTTGAAGTGTGGTCTGGAGCTGGCCTATGGTTACCAGGAGTTCCGGCTCGCCGCCGAGATCCCCGGCGCAAACGGCGGACCATCGTGCATCTTCCAGCCGCTTCCCGGCCTCCAGAGCCCGGTACACTCCCTATCTTAAATATTCGACCGTCCACTATTCCCCATATTCTCTCTTTTCCGGACAATCGCAAACAGAAAAGAGCGTCAATATCATCCATTTTCAGATCGCAAAGCCTCTTCTGAGCTTCTTTACTCAAGTCCTCGATTTCAATGTAATGGTTATTAGTTCCGCGTGAGCGACCGCCAGACGCACTCATTATTTCTTGCCACGTCATAGTCTCATAGTCTTTTAGCTTTGGCAGGATTGAATCGCAAAGATTAGCGAGCCAATTCTCCGCACAACTCCAATCGCAGCCGATATCAACGATTCCAATGTGCCATGCTGGTGTTTTTCCGATGTTATTATCTGGGACTGATCTCAAGCGAACTTCTCTGTCGCGTGGGCTTATAGCCCCAGAAACAGGATGCGTCTTGGCTTTCTTAGAGGTTGCCATAGTATTCTGACATACTTTCCAGTGTTATTTCAGCATTGCCCCGGACACCATCAGGAATACCACTGCGGGCCTCACGCCACGGTGCTTCACCGTGAGTCAAATCGCTTAACCATTGGGCAGACTTTTTGCCATAGAAATCGACAACTCTATTTATGGTATCCTTTTGTACACCGGAAAGGCTGGTATCATCCCCACTCTGAAAAAAGTCGGCATCAACCTTGAAGCAGCCTCTGTGAGCATCAAATAGGATCGGCACGACGGGACCGTTTGCCCATGCTTCGATTCTCTCATCAAAAAGAGGTGCATCAGGAGGATCATCCCACACCAACGACCAAGCCTGACAATAGTAAACCAGCTTTTGCATTTTCATCGCAGATATAGGACCGGTCTTTCCAAGGATATACCTTGCCACGTCAAAAACACTAGCCATCGCTGTCCCCCCTTTCTATATTCTCGCCGGGATAGGCACAATTTACCCGTTGGTGAACATCACCGCAAAAAACCGCCGCTGATCAGGCAAAACACGTAGAATATATCGCTTTGTCTACCAGCCCTGGACCGACAAAACAACCAATACAGGGTAAAAAACATCACACCTGAAAAAGGCCCGGAAACCCTCCACCCAGGTTATCCTGGCCCTTCCGTTTGGGTCACTGATTTTCTCACATTGTCAGCCCCAAGCTACCAAAGTCTTGCCAAAAATTTATCTTAAAATACTACAATTGTCAATAGGTTCTTGTAGAAAAACTTGAATACTTTGGGCAAACGCAGGCGAGTAAGGTCAACTCTCCGCAAAGGCTTTCGCCGCGTTGGGACTGGCAAGCATTGTGACTCGCCCAACCCCCTCCTGGCCCGTGGCCGTCTTCATGACCTGGCCCACCAGAAAACCCAGCGCCTTGTCCTTGCCGGCCAAGGAATCGGCCACCACTTTTTCGTTTTCCGCCAGCACCTGGGACCCCTCCATTGCGGAGTCAAATATGACCTTCTGCACTTCCTTGCCCATCTGAACGCTGCCGGCACCGTCGTTGATAAGTGGCAGCAGCGCCACCGGCTGCTTCGGGGTTACTCGACCCTGGTCCACACTCCCCGGCAACATTCAAGAGTCGGGAGATGTCGTCCACGATCCAGTTCACCTTGGCTTCCGGGTAGAGAGCCAGGCAGGTCTCGAACTAACCGCTCAGACCATCTGGCGGTAACCATGGTTTAACCTGGTTTAACAGCGGTGCGTTAGTATAATGATAGCAGTGCGTAACTACGCAGGATTCATCAGGATGTAGCCTATCAGAACCCAAATGGCGGTGACCAGGTTGGTGGAAAGGTCCACCGTTATGCTGGGCAGGGCCAGGATGGCGATGGAAGAGTCGATGGCCGCCAGCAGCGCCCCCAGGGTGGTCACAGAAAGGACCATCCACTTGTAGTCGATGCGGCCCCGACCTGCCGCTCCCGCCAGCTTGACCCGCCCGTTGGGCGGGGATCCCTCCGGCGCCATCAGCGGTACTCCCTCTCTGGAACCGCCCGCCGCAGCCGGTTTACCACGTGATCGCGTTCCAGCAGCATCTGCCAGATAACTTCCCTGATAGCTTCCTCCCGTGACTCCCTTTCTACAATCAGGACGAGTACCTCCCTACACGGTCGCGGCAGTGACCGCCCCCATTTTCCTTGCCAGGCAGCTACAATCTTACCGCTGTTGGAAGCCGCAGTCAACTTCGCGTTGATTGACCCTACCTGTAGCCTTTTCAAGGCTATCTTTCGCATACCGCGCACGGGCAAAGATGAACGACGGGGCTGGCATGGCTGGCATCGACACGTTAGGGCAGTCGAGTGTTCAGGGCTCTCCTTCCGTGTCCTAATGGCAGCGCCATATTATCCTATCTCCCTTCTCAGTGCATCATAACAAGCCTTTGCTTTGGGTGAGAACTTATGGAATAAGCTGTTCACAAGGTTCACTGCACAGTACGCAGTTATCCTGGCCCCTTTCGCTAGAGCACTGTCCCAGATTTGACAACAACAGTGTGTATATTTAGGCCATCAGTTATAATTTATTCACAGTTTGACGAAAGATCGTCAGCGCTCCTGCGATTCTCCTATTCCCAGCAAATCGCAACCCATGGCGCCCAAAAGCCATACGAGCAACAGCTAGGCTAATCCCATTTAACCTTATAGGTAATCGTACATTGCCCATTGCAGTCTTGTGCTGTTCTATTAGGGAACGAGTCCCCTTTGACCCCACAGGCTTCTAACCAGGCATCACATCTAGTTTTGCCAGAGCAAATATAACCGGAAGCAGTTTGGCCTTTTTGCAAATGATCATAAATGATAATTACTTTACCGCAAACAGTGTGGTTATCGTGAATCTGAAACTCATACTTATGTTCCTCTGGCAAGTAGAGTTCCACTGCAGTTTCAAATAGATCTTTTAGCTTTTCAGCGGTATCAAGCTTGCCATATTTCATTTCCCCCATTAGAAGCTTTATTTCGGTTCTCCCGATAGATCGAATTACCTCATGATTGAGCTTGTTCGCAGCATCAAACCCAAATTCTCCAACCACCTTTAAAAAACCATCTGCCATCATGCAGTAGCCAATTTTTCTTAACATGTTCTCACGAACACCTGTTTCCAATTCTCCTTTTCTTCCCATTGTAATCACCTTCCCTATACCATTTCAGTCTGACGATAATGTGCAACAGCACGTAGATTCATTTCAAAATAATTAAGGGCTCTTCGGACGCGCCGGACAACGAGGGTAATCTGGTAACAAAGGGACATCGGTTCTCCTCTCTGTCAAATAACCAGACTACCGTCTAGGCCAATCACCTGGCCAGAAATATAGCCCGCTTGTCTGCTGGCCGAAAAAGCCACTAGCGCAGCGACATACTCGGGCCGGACTGCCTTTCCGAGAATGATCGAACTACTCATCCTGGCCCACTGTTCTTTGCTCATGCTCACGCTCACATCCGTCCCAATAAGACCGGGAGCAACCGCATTTACTGTAATGTTACGGGAGCCTACTTCTTTGGCCACAGCCTTGGTAAGCCCGATCAAACCAGCTTTGGCAGACGCATAGTTGCCGTGTCCACTTGTGCGCCATCCTTCCAGAATATCTATATCATGCCAGACCACGGGGGGCAAGGCTTTCTGAGCTAAGCAGATAATCATTTCCCCTATTATCCGATACCTGCCGGTGGACGGGCAAGGATGAACGACGGGGCTGGCATGGGTTGCATCGACACGTCACGGCACTCGGCTGTTCCGGGCTCTCCCTCTGGGTCATAATGGCAGCGCCATATTATCCTATTTCCCTTCTAAGCGCATCATAGCAAGCCTTTGCTTTGGGTGAGAACTTGTGGAATCTTATAAGCTGTTCACAAGGTTCACTGCACAGTGCGCAGTTCTCCTGACCCCTTTCGCTACAGCACTGTTTGATCCCGCAAGTCTGGCAATAAATGAGCTTCCTTTCTCCCAAGGTCAGACAACCGTCACAGTTAATATCTTCGGGCTTTAGATCAAATCCGTACTTCTCGGCATACATCGCCGCAGTCTTTTCCCTAGCTACATCATCATCGTTCTTTGTAGCCAAGAACGCAGGACACTCAGAGCAAACAAGACCGCAATAACCGATCATTTCATTTGACATAACGAGTTCTCTCTCCTTTGTTGTTTTTCGGATTAGTAAAATTCGTTCGGCAGGTAGTTGACTGTCCCCTTAATCAGCAGGCATCTCCGGTCCCTTTCCAATGACCATCTTGCCTTGGAAATACCTGTTTTGTATATTTTCTGCCTCCTCTAGCCACTTGTTCAATCCTTTTGCGCTGATGAAGCAGAGGTTGTAAATTTTAAGGTTGTGCGGAAGGATATCGGCCTTGTCAACGGCTGGGCTTAGCCTGGAGCAAGGAAAATCCGTGCATTGGTAGCAGAACTCCACGCCCTTTTTCTCCGCGCAAGTATATGTGTCGCAGATTGTGTCTATGGCGGGACATACGCCTCTGACGGATCTGCAACCGGGACAAGGAACACTTTCCTTCTTCATCCCCCGCGCTATAAGGGCCTGCTGCAGTTGAGGATTGTCTTTGGCCTTGTAGACCTTACATTCACCGCAGAATATCCCGCAGGGGGCCGCTAGGATCTTGTCACTGGTATTTCCCATTATATCAAAACCTCCTACCCTTTTTCGGTTAGACTCCTCAAAGGGGCGGAGGTTACAAGAAATCATAAAAAAATTTCCCACTCGTTATTTCTGATTCCCTCTTTGATCCTTCGAGCAACGGCATCGTCGGGCATTTCCGGGTAAAGGCTTTGATAAATTCCCTTAAGTTTCCTAAGGGTATCTATATTGTCTTTATATTGCTTTACGGTCTCAACCGGAGGCGCGATCGGTCGCTCCATTTTTATCCAACCCTGCCTCAAGGCAAAGCGCACCCACTGACTGCAATGGCAGGGATTTGATTCTCTAATTAACTGGCATCGGTCCTCAAGGTATCCGGCGATTCTATGTCTGGCCCGGTGAACCGTGGTTTTAACCGCCGCCAGGGAAAGATCCAGAATTTCCGCCGTCGTTTT
>DATKUX010000210.1:0-3712 GCA_035530395.1 Spirochaetia bacterium | reverse complement strand
CGATGCTGCCGAAGATAACCCGGTGCACCATGACCGGACGGTGCTTTTGGCCGTCTTCCCCGATATAGGTAAGGTCGAACTTCTCCGGCATCTGAAAGTCGAGCTGGATGGTGCCGCATTGCCATGTGCGCCCCAGGCAGTCCTCCAGGTGGAAGTCGATCTTGGGCCCGTAAAAAGCTCCGTCCCCTTCGTTGACCTGGAACGGCATACCCCGTCCCTCGAGGGCGCCGGCCAGCGAGGATGTGGCCGTCTCCCAGTCCGAATCAGATCCCATGGAGTTCTCCGGTCGGGTAGAGAGCTCCACCCGGTATTTGAACCCGAAAACGCCGTAGAACCGGTCAACCATCTCAATAACGCCCGTGACCTCGTCGCGGATCTGGGCCGGCAGCATGAAGATGTGGGCGTCGTCCTGGGTAAAGGCACGGACCCTCATCAAGCCGTGCAGCACCCCGGACAGCTCGTGCCGGTGTACCAGACCCATCTCGCAGAGGCGCAGGGGCAGTTCCCGGTAGCTGTGCAGACGGTTCCGGTACACTAGGATCGCTCCCGGGCAGTTCATCGGTTTGACCGCATAGTCGACTTCGTCGATACGGGTGAAATACATGTTTTCCCGGTAATGGTCCCAGTGCCCCGACCGCTCCCAGAGGGAACGGTTCATGATCAGCGGGGTGCGAATTTCCTGGTACCCCGCTCGCCGGTGCTCCTCCCGCCAGAAGTGCTCCAGTTCGTTGCGCAGGAGCATACCCTTCGGGTGGAACAACGGAAAGCCCGGCGCCTCGTCCTGAAGGCTGAAGAGGTCCAGTTCCTGGCCCAGGCGCCGGTGGTCCCGCTTTTTGGCCTCCTCGATGCGCCGCAGGTGCTCGTCCAGCTGTTTCTGGTCCGGGTAGGCGGTGCCGTAGATCCGCTGCAACATGGGATTGCGTTCGTCGCCCCGCCAATAGGCACCCGCCACGCTGGTCAGGTCAAAGGCGCGCAAACAGCCGCTGGAAGGCACATGGGGCCCGGCGCACAGGTCGACAAAATCGCCCAGGCGGTAGATGGAGATGGCCGCATCCTCCGGCAGGTTGCGGATCAGTTCCTCTTTATACGTCTGACCGGCAAACCGCTCCAGAGCCTCCCCCCTCGTGATTTCGCTGCGCTCAAACGGCAGATCGGCTTTGGCCAGTAGACTCATCTCTTCTTTAATGGCGGCCAGGTCTTCCGGCGTGAAGGGCCGATTGGTGCCGAAGTCGTAATAGAAGCCGTCCTCGATGGCGGGTCCGATGGCAAACAGGGTCTCCGGGAACAGGCGCTGGACCGCCGCCGCCAAAAGGTGGGCCGAACTGTGCCGGAAAACCAGGCGGCCGTCCTTGTCCTCGAAAGTGAGAATGGCCAGGGAGGCATCTTCTTCCAGGGGGATGGCCAGGTCCACCACCCGCCCATTGACCCGGGCCACCAGGGCCCTCTTTGCCAGGGACTGGGAAATCTCCCGGGCGACAACGGCCGGAGTTACTCCGTCCGGTTCATTCCTTCGCTGACCGTCCGGCAAAGTTATGTTTAGCATCTTTCCCCTCTCCTTTTTAAACAAAAAAATAAAACCCGCCCATGCCATTGGCAAGGGACGGGATTTCCCGCGGTTCCACCCTTTTTCGGAAGGTCCATCGGCCTTCCCTCTCACGGGCCGTTAACGGTTGCCCATCCGGCAGGACTTAGATCACTTTCGTCCGCAGTTCCGGGGTGGTAAGAAATCCGTCCAGTACGCGGGACGCTTCCAGCCTTGGCGCTCCCTCTCTGACCGCCGGTACGAACCCTCTTCCCCTTCATAACCGATGCCGATATGCCTGTTTGCCTCTATCCTATCCGAAAGGCTGCCGGTTGTCAACCGCCGGCACATTCCGGCCCGCCGCAGAACTGACAACCACAGCATTCTCCTACATGGTTCTCGAAGACGGCACGCAGGGTGCCAACGGTATGGGCGGTCAGTTTTACCGTTCCGGGGGAATGCAGCACAACCTGGCCCGGAGCGAGGGTGATCAGGGCGCTGATGAGGACATCCTCATAATCGATCTCCCGGTGGCTGATGTCGACTATGAAGCCCTCCAGGTACTGGTAGCTTACCGGCCGGAAGTCGTTATCGTAGAGCTGGAAATGGCCCGGTGGCTTTACCACCACATGTACGAGGGCCGCCCGTTGCTCCTGGTGTTGCAGGAAAAACCGCAGCAGGTTGATGAAATCCTGATATTCCCGTTCCAGGAGAAAGTCGTCGACCGCCCGGCCCACCACCCACCGCAGGTCGGCCAGATACTCCTTGAGGCGGAAGACGACAAACCCGTCCACGTTGATATGATCCGAGGAAAGCAGGAATTCGTCCAGGCTTTTCTGAATACGGTTTTTCCGCCGGGAGAGTTCGAGTTGGCCGGCCTCATCGTCCAGCTGTTCCATCCTCCCCAACGCCAGTTCGTAGATGTTCTGTAATTCTTCCTTTCTGAGCGAAGCGTAATCATTTTTGATGATATTGAAGAGCATAACCTTTTCCCAGCGGGAGATGATCAGCTCGGCAATCGCTGCGGCCAACGTATTCCGAAAAAGTGGCTTCAGGCCCGTCACTGCCTCTAACTGGCTGTTGGTCGCGCCGGTACAGGAAAATATGATAAACCGGCCGTTGGGCTTCTCTCGCATGCATATTTTGATTCCTTTATTTTCCAAAGAACGGATTGTCTGGCCCAGGGTGTCTCTAAATGCGTCGGTATGTTTGGCTATGCCGATAGAAATATCGTTAGACATTCTTTACCCACCCTTCCTCTCTATTATATGAATCGTTAAAAGTGCGTATACGGCTTGCCCATGAGGTTCTTAGCGGTAAAAATGGCTGATGTCTTGTCCATTAAATCAGCTTTATTAGCTTTCTTTAAAAGTTTTTTGGATATGTTGTCCTTATTCCGGAAAAGGTAACTTATGAATTATTAGTCAATATTTCTAATATGGGACCGGATTTTCAACGTTGGAGAGGCGGATTCTTAGGCCGGCGGGGAGCGAACATAAGTGCATAACTTTGCACGTGTTCCACTTATTTACTTTATCCGCGTTTTACCCAGGAAGCTGGTGGACAGTCGGCCGACAAAGGGCGCCCCTCTAAGTCCACGGCTACCCTAAAGATCTACCCGGCACCAGGAGACTTCCTCCCCGCTCGTGCAAACCTCGTGTCCGGCGGACGTCGCCCTTTCCCGTCGACCGAAGGAGCGCCAGGGCCACGAAACAAGCTTGCAAACGCTTGCATCCCGGCCGGGTTTTGTGGTAACATAGAGGTCAGGGAAACGCGGGCGGGCTTCATCAGTAGAAGAACGTCAATCCGGTACCTGGAAGATTGGTAGACCAGACTTGGTTGTCGCCCCGTCGCGAGGGCGTGGATTGAAACAAACGGGTGTATAGCTCAGTGGGAGAGCACTACCTTGACACGGTAGGGGTCGCTGGTTCAATCCCAGCTACACCCACCACAAAAACCGAGGGGTCCGGGGTCTGAGGATTGGGTAGGATAGAGGTTTGACACCTAAACTGACACCTACCGGGATTTTCAGGTCCCGGATTTCGCTTTGCCTTGGGCAATTAATGAGGCCAGCTTGTTCACGGCCCGCCGCTTGTCTTCTATACCGTTCTTCGTTCTGCTTGGCCTTGTGCGCCTTTAGCACCTGAACCACTTCCGGCGGGATAGGAATTTCCCGCTTTGAAGTCTCCG
>DATKUX010000209.1:0-7524 GCA_035530395.1 Spirochaetia bacterium | reverse complement strand
CACCCTGGCCCTTTTTTTCACACTGCACATGCCGGTAAAAAGACTATTGCTACGCCTGTCCATTCCCTTCGGTGTAGCCTGGCTGGTACTCCTCAGCCTGATATTTACAAACGGCCATACAGTTATCGAAGTGATACATTTCAAGTTTGTTTCCCTATCCGTTTACCGGGAAGGAGTGGCACTGGGTTTTCTGATCATGCTGCGCATCCTGGCAGCGGTATCACTGGCCATGTTGCTGTCGGTTTCCACGCCCATGGTAGAGATTCTGGCCACGCTCCGTTCCCTAAAAGTACCCGGGCTGATCGTCGATTTGGCGGACATGACTTACCGCTACGCATTTTTGCTGGAAGAAATCGCTGTTAACATGCGCAAGGCCCAGCGGGTCAGGGGAGGAGAAGGGCTGCCATGGTACGTCCAGGCCAGGGATGTGGGAATGGTGGCCGGCAATCTGCTCGTAAAGGCGTTGGACCGTAGCGTCAGGATTTATAAAGCCATGCTGGCCCGCGGTTATGACGAAGACGCCAAAACACTGCCGTATTTTACCCGTCCTGTTCCGGGTAAGGATCTGGTGGCCGGTGTCTCGGCCGGCCTCGTCTTGCTCGCCTTGATTGTCTGTAATGTTGCAGTTGCGTGGAAGGGCTGGTCGTAAAGCATGGATCTGATAACGCTTTCCAGGGTGGGCTTCGTGTATCCCGACGGGACGCCGGCGCTGGCCGATATCGACCTGGCGGTTCAGGCCGGTGAACGAGTGGCCGTCCTCGGGTCCAACGGCGCGGGAAAGTCCACTCTTTTCCAGCTATTCAACGGTCTCCTGGAGCCCACCGGGGGTATCGTGACGGTCAAGGGCCGGGTTATCGAAAGAGCGTACTTGAAAGAAGTGCGACGTATGATCGGCATGGTCTTCCAGGACCCGGACGACCAGCTATTTTCCAGCACGGTACATCAGGAAATAGCGTACGGGTTAATCAACCTGGGTTTGGCCAGGAACCGTCTGGAAGAGGCCGTCGCCTGGGCGCTGCAAGTAGTGGGGCTGTCCGGCTATGAAAACAAAAGCCCGTTCAATCTGAGCGGCGGCGAAAAAAAGCGGGTGGCCCTGGCCAGCGTGCTGGCCATGCAGCCGGAAGTCCTTGTGCTGGATGAACCGACTGCCGCCCTCGACCCTCGTGGCGCAGCTCAGATAATAAGGTTGCTTAACGGCATCAACAGAGAAATTGGCATCACCCTCGTTTTCGCGACCCATGACGTTGATGTCGTACCACTCCTGGCCGACCGGGTTTACGTGATGAACAAGGGCAAGATCAAGCTAGCCGGTTCTACGGCGGAAGTATTCGCCCGGAAGGACTTGATCCGGGCTAACAATTTGAGGCTGCCGCGCGTAGCCCACCTGGCCGAGTTGTTGGAACGCGACGGCAAATACCGGTTCCCGGCGCTTCCCCTGACCATTGGACAGGCCAAAAAAATCCTCTAGAATCAGACGGAGTGTCCCCTTGGGAGGGTGAATTTTGTCGCTGTAAATGACCAGCGACAGAAGTCACCGGGTATCGGAAAAGCAAAGTCCCGGTTGAGAGCAGCCATGAAGGTGCTTGTTCCTCCAGAAGGAGGGCGCAGTTTCGTGGCTTTTTTGTTTACTGAAGGAGGTAGAATGACTTATGCATATTCCGGACGGTTACCTCAGCCCTTCCACCTGTGCGGCATTCATACTGGGTCTACAGGGCTATCGCAGGCAGCAGCGAAATAACTTAGCGGCTTCTTTTTCAGTATCCTGGCCTATCTGGGCCGTCCGTCATATCCCGGGCAAAACCACCTCCTTCTGATTCTCGGAATTGGGCCGAAAAAACCGGGAAAGTATCCGCTTGGGAGAGGAAATCCTGTGTTGAGGGAGAAATGGTTGTGGTATACCATGGAGGTGGTTAACGCGCTGTGGACGACATCTTGAGCCCCGTTGAGCCGGACCAGTCCCCGGATATACGGGAAAAGGTATACCATAAACTCAGGGCGGCCCTGCTGAGCGGCGAACTCGGGCCCGGTGAACGGCTGGTGGAGAGAAAGCTGGCCGCGAAGCTGGGGGTCAGCCGCACGCCGGTGCGGGAGGCCATCCGCATGCTGGAACTGGAGGGTCTGGCCCGCCATGTGCCCGGGGTCGGTTCGGTAAAGGCTGAATTGAACGCCGGGGTGGTGCTGGAGATCTATAGCATCCGTGCGGTCCTGGAAGGCCTGGCCGCGCGTTTGGCGGCGGAACGGATCGGCGAAGGTAACCTGGCGCGTTTGGCGGAGATTTGCACGGTAATGGAGGCTTGTATCGATGGAAACGATGTGGCTGAACTTGAAGAACTGCACCGGGAGTTCCACGACCTGGTTTACCGGTGTGCGGAAAGCCCGCGTCTGGCGCAGATGATTTCATCAGTGGTAGGCCATGTAGCCGGGTTCACCAGACGGGGCTACGCGGAACCGGGCCGGTTGGAGCAGGCGGCTTCCGAGCACAGGCAACTGGCCAGGGCCATCGGCCTGCGGGAGGGTATGCTGGCCGAAAGGATTGTCCGGGAGCATGTCGAGAATTCCCGCCGGGCCTTTTTCGAACAGTATTTTAGGGATCTCGACGCGAATAGGCATAGAACCTGATGGTATACCGTATACCTTTACCGTAAGGTTAGGGCCTTCCTTGTTCTTTTCTCCTGGAGACACTAAGGTCGAGTGATAAAGGGACGCCGGGCCGGGGTTGGGAAGATCTTCGCATCGTGGGGCAAGAATGGGGCTTTGCCGGACGCAGGGCTGGCCGGGCCCGTGAAAAACACATGCGGAGACGAATCGCGGTGGGTTTGGGGACCCAAAAGTGATGAAAGGAAATATAGAATGCTCAGCTTAGGGAACTATGTAATCGCAGCTTTGGCAGCCGTGGCGGCCGGTGGGGTCAACGCCCTCGCCGGCGGCGGCACCCTGATCACATTCCCGACTCTCACCGCTATGGGGATTCCGGCTGTGGCGAGCAACATGACCAACACGGTCGCTCTTTGCCCCGGCTATCTGGGGGGCAGTCTGGCCCAACTCAAGGATTTGCAGGGGCAAAAGAGACGACTTTGGCTGTTTATCCCGGCCGGCCTAGTCGGCGGGTTGCTTGGCGGCGTGCTTTTGGAATTCACCGCCGAGCAGGTTTTCCGGGAACTGGTGCCGTACTTGATTTTGATCGCTACGGGCTTGCTGGCGGTCCAGGAACCAATGCGAGCCTGGTTTACGCGCCGGACCCAGGTTGGCGAATCCCGGACCGGGTCCGATTTGTGGGGACTGATCCCGGTGGGACTGTCAACCGTTTACGGGGGATACTTCGGCGCCGGGTTGGGCGTAATCGTGTTAGCGGTTTTAGGACTCACCGTCGATGACTCTTTGACCCGGCTTAACGCCGTCAAGCAGGTGATCTCCTTGAGCGCTAATGTGGCTGCCGCGGTATTCTTCGTGTTTTCGAGGAATGTGGTGTGGCCGGTGGCACTGGTGATGTTCGTGGGGGCCCTTCTCGGTGGAGCGCTGGGCGGCAAACTTGCGGGGCGCGTGAAACCGGGGGTGCTGCGTCAGATCGTGGTGGTTATCGGGGTCGTGGTAGCCATTATATACTTCGTTCGCTGAACCGTACCCGTTGGGTGAGTGGACAGTCTTCAGCCGTGCGGCCCAATGAGGATGTTGCCGTAAGGAATGCGGCTGATCAGGTAGGTAACGGCCACCGATCCGACCAGGGTAAAGGCAAAAGCAACCGTGCTTTGGGAAATGTACGGGCCCACAGGGGGGAAGTGGGCCATGGCCTGGACCACTTTTTCCAGCACCAGGGCGTGTACCAGGTAAGCGCCGTAGGAATATTTCCCGGCAAAGCGGAGCGGGCGGTAGAGTCTAGATCCGCCGGCGGCGAGGGAGAGGGACAGACCGTACACTAATAAAATCTGCGACACCGTGTAGAAGAACATGGAGGGCTTGAGCGAGGTGGAGTAGTTCAGGTTGACCTGGTTACCGGAGGCGCCCTGCATCAGTTCGTAGCCGACCCAGAGAAACAGGCCAACGAAAAGGAAGACGTTCCAGTTAACCGAGCGGGTGACGAATTCCCGCCATTTGGTCAGGGCGACGCCGGCGACGGCCCCGAGGATGAAATAGAAGGAGAAGAAGAGGAAATTCCGGTCACGATAGTCGATAAAGATTAATCTGATTACGCCGGACGTCGGATGAAAATATCCCCCTTCGATGTAGCTGGCGGAAAGCCACATCAACCAGGTGTAGATGGCGGCCAGGAGGATCATGAGGGCGGTAAACCGGGCGGGAGTGGAAACCAGGCGGCGGATCTGTTTAAATAAGTCCAGGAGGAGCGGGTAGAGCAGATAGAATTGAAAAATCAACACCACGAACCAGAGATGGTAGGAGGCTGTTCCCGAGAGGGTCTCCCGGCCCATCTGGATCAGGCGGGCGGCGTCGATATGCCTGAAGCCGTTGTAGTGGAGGTCGTAGAGAATGGTCCACAGGAAATAGGGCAGGAAGATATCCATGATTCTCTTCCGGATGAACACGGCATAATTGAGCCGGTCATAGTAGTTGTAAAAGAGAACGGCTCCGGTGGCGAAGACGAAGGCGGGAACCGCAAACTTGCTGAAATTGAAGAGCATGCCGATCATGGCGGCGTCGGGCAGGCGAATGTCCGGGCGGCGGACGTATACCCCCAGGGCGTGCTGGAAAACCACCGCGGCGAGCGCCAGGCCCCGCATCACGTCCAGTTCCCGGATCCATTCCTTCCTCCCGGCGTTCGGCGGAGCCGCCGCAGTTTCACCTGTCAAAAGCATTTCCTCCTGGTTGTCTCCGTGTGACCCGCTTGGCCGGTATCCGGGCCGCCGGCGGGCCCTCCTGCAAACATTCTCCATTTTAACGCGCTGAGCGACGAAAAACAAGGCTAATTGTGGAATACTACCAGTACTGGCAGCGGATCGATTCCGTCAGTTTTTCCGGGTGGGGAAAGGAAATCGGTGAAATGGGGCGAATACATAAACTTACCATTTTGCTTCGCGAAAGAGGGTGGGATGACGAAAAAAACGGACGGTATCCCTGATCCCCGCAGCCTGAAGCGGCCAGAGGGGGAGGGGCCGCAAAAGGTCTACCTCGTGGGCATCGGCCGGCCGGGGGAAAGCATGGAGACAACAGAGGAAGCCCTGGCCGAACTGGGCCGTCTGGCCGAAGCGGCCGGCGGCACGGTGGTCGGCCACACCGTGTTCCGGGGGCAACCGGACTCCCGCTACCGCATCGGCAGCGGGAAGGCCGCGGAAGTAGCCCGGGAAGTTGCCGACGCCGGGGCCGACCTGGCCGTGTTTGAGGGTGAACTCCAGCCGGCCCACGTGCGCAACCTGGAGGAGTTGCTGGAGGTTACCGTACTCGACCGCACCCAGTTGATCCTGGACATCTTCGCCCAGCGGGCCCTGACCCGGGAGGGCCGCCTGCAGGTGGAGATGGCCCAGTTGAATTATCTCCTGCCGCGCCTGGCCGGTTCGGGTACCTCTCTCTCCCGTCTGGGCGGCGGCATAGGCACCCGGGGGCCAGGGGAAACGAAGCTGGAAACCGACCGGCGGCGGGTGCGCCGCCGGATAGCCGATCTCAAACGGCAGCTGGCCGAGGTCAAGAAGCACAGGGAGTTGCTGCGCGAGACCAGGCGGCGGATGCCGGTTTGCCTGGTGGCCCTGGTGGGCTATACCAATGCCGGTAAATCCTCGCTGTTGAACGCCCTCGGGGGGGTGTGCGTGTCGGCCGCCGACCGCCTCTTCGATACCCTGGACCCGGCCACCCGCCGGGTGAAACTGCCGGGCGGGGAAACGGTTCTTCTTACCGATACGGTGGGTTTTATCCGGAACCTGCCCCACCAGTTGGTGGCGGCCTTTCGGGCCACCCTGGAGGAAGTGACGGCGGCGGACCTTCTTTTGCACGTGGTGGACGCCTCGCAGGAAAACCGGGACGACCGGATCCGGGCCGTGGAGCAAGTTCTGGCCGGTCTGGACGCGCAGCAGACCCCGTCTCTTTTAGTGTATAACAAAGTTGACCTGTTGGGTGGGGCGGACGCCTGCCTGGACTGGCCCGGCAGGGCAGTGTACGTTTCCGCCGCGACCGGAGAGGGAGTCTCCGGCCTGCTGGAGGCCATAGCCGAAATCCTGGCGGCGGAGCGGGTGCGGGAAACCTTTAGCATACCCTACCGGCAGGCCGGCCTGCTGGAGATGGTGCACGGCCGCGGACGCATCCTGAGCGAGACGCACCTAGCGGAAGGTATCACGGTGGAAGCCGAGATGCCGGCGGCCTGGGCCGGCCGCCTCAGGTCCAGGTTGAAGGCCGGCGACACAGAACCGGAAAAGGATTTACCACGCGATCAATTATGAAACGGAGGGTTATTTATGTTTCCAGCCCATCTCCGGTATTCGGAGGAACATACCTGGCTCGAGCTGGACGGGGACAGCGGCAGGGTTGGGATTACCCAGCACGCCCAGGAGGCTCTGGGGGACATTGTCTTCGTGGAACTGCCCCAGGTGGGGGACGAGGTGACCCAAAACGAGGCTTTCGGCAGCGTGGAATCGGTCAAGTCGGTGAACGACCTTTACGCTCCGGTCAGCGGCAAGGTCCTTGAAATCAACGACGAGTTAAACGACCATCCCGAGGTCATCAACAAGGATCCGTACGGGGACGGCTGGATCATCAAGATCCAACTGAGCGACCCTTCCGAACTGGGCAACCTGCTCGACGCGGCCGGGTACCACAAAGCCATCGTCGAGGACTAGGGGCGCCGTGCCGGAGACAAAGGCCAAGTGGCGGCTCCTGGACAGCGGGCCGGGCGTTGCTGCGCGCAACATGGCCGTTGACGAAGCGTTGCTCCTGGAGCACGCTGCCGGCCGGACTGGGCCCACCCTGCGTTTCTACCGGTGGGATCCGCCTGCCCTGTCGATCGGCCATTTTCAGACGGTCCAGGGAGAAGTGAACCTGAATGCCTTGCAGCAGGAGGGCTTCGGCTGGGTGCGCCGGTTGACCGGAGGCCGGGCGGTGTTGCACTGGGCCGATTTGACCTACAGCGTGGTGGTGGGTGAGGCTGTTTTAAGCGGCTCGGTGGTGGAGACCTACCGGCTGTTAAGCGCCGGCCTTTTGGCCGGATTGGCCCTGCTGGGGGTCAAAGCCGAACTCGGGGCACCCGCGCCAGCGGGTCGGGAGAAACAGGCCGCCGGGGTACAGCAGGCGGCCTGTTTTGCCGTGCCCTCCAGTTACGAACTGCTGGTCAACGGCAAGAAGCTGATCGGCAGCGCCCAGGTTAGGCAAAAGAACACCATCCTGCAGCACGGCTCGCTGCTTTTGGATTTCGATCCTTATCTCCTGGCCCGGGTCACCGGACCGGGAGACCGCGCGGCTTCGCTGTCGTCCCTGTACAAAGCGCGGGTCACCAGCCTGCGGGAAGTCCTCGGTTTCAGCCCGCCCCACGGTGAACTGGTCGCGGCCATGGCGCAGGGTTTTGCCCGGGCGCTTGGCATCTCTCTGGTT
>DATKUX010000208.1:0-11848 GCA_035530395.1 Spirochaetia bacterium | reverse complement strand
GTGTCCAGACCTTCAGCCCGCAATTTCGACCATTCGCCGAAAAAACATGAGACAGACCATTTGTCGGTCCGCCCCCTGGCATAAAAAACCTCGACTAACGAGATCGGACAGCTACTACTGGGGGGTTCACCGAATACTTACCATTGCTAGTTAGACAGTCATACAACAAGCGCTCAAGCGAACCGCCAGGGTAGCCTGGCGGTTTTTTACTGTTCCATCTGTTTGGCTAAGAATCCGGCGGCGGTCTCGGCCAGTTTCAACTCCATCTCGGCCATTTTAACATTGGGTTCCCGAGACGCCAGAATAACCGCTCCAATGGGATCGCCCTCGGCAATTATCGGGGCTATCACCTCTGCCGAGTACTTGCATTCGCCGTTGTCCATGATCATGCAATCCTTGCAGAACGGGTCTTCCCCAGGCGCGTTGATTATTACGGCGCGGCGGTCCTCCATCACTTTCTCGATCACCGGCCCGACGGGCTTGTTGATGTATTCCTTTTTGGCTGCACCGGACACGGCAATTATGGTATCCCGGTCCGTAATGCAGGTAATGTGACCTAAAGCTTCATACAGGGAATCAGCATATTCCTTAGCAAACTCCCCCAATTCCCCGATCGGCGAGTATTTTTTCAAAATAACCTCACCGTCACGGTCAACGAAGATTTCCAGCGGGTCTCCCTCGCGGATACGAAGTGTCCGGCGAATCTCTTTGGGAATTACCACCCGGCCCAGATCGTCTATACGTCGCACAATTCCCGTTGCTTTCACGAGGCCATCATCCCTCCTTTTTCTGCATAATCTTCGCGAAATGACTTTCAATGATAGTATATAACAGAGGTAGAGGGGTTATTCATTTTTTTCCAACGGTAAGCGAATTTTTTAAGGCCAATTTCTACCGGTTTAGGAACCGGTCAGCATGTCGAGAAAACGGTCAATTTTACCCAGAGTACCCGGCGTCTCCCGCTCCGCCTTCAACGCTGCCATCCTGATTTCGAAAGTGTCCGCCGAGTGAATGAACTTGATGCGGCTGCCGTATTCCGCAGCCACCCTGACCAATCGGTCCCCGGTCAACTTGTGGTCGCCAGCAAAACGGAAGCGGTAGTTGTTGGCCTGCCGGGAAATGGTAAGTACCTTCAGCCTGCCGGCCTTGACCCTGATGCCCGCGACCAGGAAAAGAGTCTCCACCGGCAGGGGCAATGAACCGAAACGGTCGGCCACTTCCTCCCGCAGTTCGGCCACCTCTTCCTCCGACCGGACGGAAGCCAGACGCCGGTACACTTCCACCTTCTGATCCGGTCCGGCCACGAAGGCATCGGGAATATAGGCCTCGGCATTGAGCTCGAATGACGTCTCCACCGCCTGTTCGGGCGGTTCGCCTCTCGCCTCCCGGACCGCCTCCGCCAGAAGGCGCGTATACATTTCAAAGCCCACGGCGGCTATGTGACCGTGCTGTTCCACCCCCAAGAGGTTACCCGCCCCCCTGATCTCCAGATCCCGCATGGCGATCCGGTAACCCGAACCGAACTCGGTAAATTCGCGGACGGCCTCCAGTCTTTTCTCGGCTACCTCGCTTAAGACCCGGTCCCGTTGGAAAGTCAGGTACGCATACGCCAGGCGGTTGGATCTCCCGGTCCGGCCGCGGAGCTGGTAGAGTTGGGAAAGCCCTAGGCGGTCGGCGTTTTTTACCACCAGGGTGTTTACGTTGGGGATGTCGAGCCCGCTCTCGATGATGGAGGTGCACAAGAGAATATCGTAGGCGCCGTCAATGAACTGCAGCATGACATCTTCCAGGTCTTCCTCCTTCATCTGTCCGTGGCCTACGGCCAGGCGGGCCTCGGGCACCAGTTGATGCAAGGAGGCGGCCACCGCGTCCAGTTCCATCACCCGGTTATGCACAAAGTAGACCTGGCCGCCCCGGCCCAGTTCGCGGCGGATGGCTTCCCTGATCACCACGGGATCCTCTTCCAGGACATACGTCTGCACTGGGAAGCGGTTGTCCGGAGGGGATTCCAAAAGACTCGTGTCGCGAACGCCGATCATGGACATGTGCAGGGTGCGGGGAATCGGCGTAGCCGTCAGGGTCAGCACATCGACATTCTGCCGCAGGAGTTTCAGCCGCTCCTTGTGCGAAACACCGAAACGCTGTTCTTCATCCACCACCAAAAGCCCCAGATCCTTGAACTGAACGTCCTCTTGCACCAGGCGGTGGGTACCGATAACTATGTCCACCGAACCCCGCGCCAGACCTTCCAGCACCTGCCGCTGCTCGCGGGCCGTGCGGAAACGGCTTAATGTCTCCACTCGGACCGGGAAACCGGCCAAACGTTCCCGGAAAGTGTTGAAGTGCTGCTGGGCCAAAATGGTGGTGGGTACCAGGATAGCTACCTGCTTGCCGTCCATGACCGCCTTGAAGGAGGCCCTAAGCGCTACCTCGGTCTTGCCGTAACCGACATCGCCGCAAAGAAGCCGGTCCATTGGACGGCTCTTTTCCATGTCTTCCTTTACCTCGGCTATGGCCCGCACCTGGTCGGGGGTTTCCTCGTAAGGGAAGGTAGCCTCGAATTCCTGCTGCCAGACGGTATCCTTGCCGAAGGTATGGCCCGACAGGGATTCCCGGGCTGCATAGAGGGCCAGTAGTTCGCGGGCTATTTCCTGCACAGCTTCCTTGACCCTGGTTTTGGCCCTGGTCCATTCCTGGCCGCCCAACCGGGAAAGGCGGGGTGATTCACCTTCTCCGCCGGTATAGCGCCCTATGAGGCTCAGTTGGTCCGTGGGCACGTAAAGTTTATCTTCCCCGGCGTATTGAACCAGCAGATAGTCCCGGTGCGTACCACCGATCTCCAGTTGCACGATGCCGCGGTAGCGGCCTATGCCGTGGCTGGAGTGGACCACGTAATCGCCGGCCTTGAGATCGTCCAGCCGGCTTGCCGGTCCTTCCCTGGCCGCCTCCCGCCGCCTGACCTTCTGGCGCCCGTAAATCTCCGCCTCGGTAAGAACCACCAGGTCCAGGCCCGGCAATTCAAATCCGCCGGAAAAGTGTTCGGGCACGACGACCACATGTCCGGGGCGAACAGATAAGCCGGGTAAATCAGAGCACACGGCCTCAATACGACGGTCCCGCAGGGACTCCAGCATCTGTCCGGCCCGGGCCGTGGTGCCGGCAAACATCATTACCACCCGGCGCAAGCGGAGCCAGTGGTTGATTTCGTCCGTCAGCACTTCGGCGTGCCCCAGGAAACCGCCCAAAGCGCGGGCGCTGACGGTGACTACGTTTTTAGGCTGAAGAAAATCAATCTTGCGGACCAGACCCACGCAGGCGACCAAAAGGTGCCGGTTTAGGGAAGCCAACACCTGCGTCCACCGGAGGTAGGTATCGAGCTGGCCCGGCAGGGCCCGTCCCTCGTCCAGAAGCGTCGTAAAGGATGACGTCCTTTCCCGCCAAAGGGCGTCCACCACTTCCTGGACGCGGACCGGGTCGTCCAGCACCACTAGGCTGTCCGGTGGTAAATATTCGGCCAGACCGGTGGTGTCGGCATAAAAGTACGGGAGGTACTGTTCCAGGGAAAGCGAGCGGCCGCCTCCGGCCAGGGGGCCGGACAGCTCTTCCCACTGGGAGGCCAGCCGGCGGTAGGCATCCACCGTGGCGGTGCGGGACAGACGTTTGAGCTGGGCCTGATAGTCACGTTGCATGGTCTTGAGCCCTTCGGCCCGGACCCGTTCATCCATAACCAGTTCCCTAGCCGGGGTGAGGATAAGACCGTCTGCGTGACCTTGGGACCGCAGGGAAACCACATCGAACTCGCGCAGGCTGGCCAGTTCATCCCCGTCAAATTCAAGGCGCACGGGACTTTGTCCGGAGGCCGGGAAAACATCCGCAATGCCGCCGCGTCCGGCGAACTGCCCTGCCCCTTCCACCCTTTCCACCCGCTCATAACCCAGGTCGACCAGGCTCCGGAACAGGACGCCCGGCTCCAGGGTCATGTGCTCCCGGAGGGAAAGCATTTGCCGGCAAAAAGCCGGCCGGGGGGTCAGACCGCGCAGAATCGCTTCCACCGGAGCAACCACGACAGGTGAACCGTCGAGACATAGTTCCTTCAAAACCTGGAGACGTCCGGCCAGGGCCTCTCTGCCTTGAGCCACTACCTGAAAAGTCGGCAGCGGCCAGCTGGGAAAAAGGAGCACCGTTCGGCCGGGCAGGAGATTTCGTAGGTCGTCGGCCAGGGTTCTGGCCTCGCCCTCCTGCGGGGTAATGATCAGGGCCGGACCCGGGCGGACGGCCCAACCGGCCATGAGAAAGCCACGTACCGCACCGCCGGCCCCGAAGACCAGTTGCTGCCGCAATTTGTTTTGCAGACCCAGGGCCACGCTCTGCCACTCGGGTAGACCGGCCAGGAAGGACAGGATTCCCTGCATATTCACGCTCCCGCCCCGGAAAGGGCACCACAAAGAAGGGCTTTAGCCCCTAAAGCCCCCTTGTTATATAGTTATATGTCCATCACTGGCTTTTTAACCTCAGCAGGCCGGTCCCAAACGGGGCTCAAGCGATGGTGTGGCCATTTTCCCTGGAATAAATCACCCGGCGGGGATGGGCCGCCTTGCTGTAATGTTTCGCTTCCCTGATCTCCTTCATGTTGTCCAGGGCATCCAGGGCCTTTAAGCGATTGTAGATCAGCACCCAGGCGCAGTCCCGGTCGGGATTGGTCTCGCACTTGCCGTCTTTGGCCCCGCCGCACGGCCCGTTCAACAGGCCCTTGGCGCACCTCGTCACCGGACAGATTCCCCCGGTGGAATTGAGAAGGCATTCGCCGCACTCGGCACACTGCTCCAGAAATTCGCCGTAGGGGTTCTCGACCGGTGAAACCTGCGTACCCATATGGCCGACTGTATTGGTACCGCTGACCACGGGTATGGTCAAACCCTCTTCTTCGGTACACTGCCGGACAATCTGTGTACCCTCGCCGCAGGACAGCACCAACACGGCATCGGCTACCGCCAACGCCTCTTCGTTCATGAAGAAGAAATCCGCCACATTATCCACGCCACAGGTTTTGACCTGGGGAAGACCCGCCGCCACCACCTCAAACCCGCGTTCCGACAGAGCCCGGGTCATCTCCTTCACTTCCGGCTCGCCACCGGTATGAAAGGTGGACGAACAACTGGCGCAACCCACAATCAGCACCTTTTTGGCTTTGCCCAAGGCCTGTACGATTTCCTCCAAGGACTTCGGGACCGTACCTGTCATGATGAATTCCCCCAAACCTCCTGAGTAGCCGGACCTCCTGCTTTCAGCCGGAAAGCCTTCGTCCTGGCGACTCCTCCAAAACCCCCGTTTAAAAACAGGGGTTTTGGAGAGCGTACTTTGGTTATATTCTACACCCGTTCGGGGTTTTGGGCAACCGGTTCAACCGCCTTCCCTGGTTCCGGTGTTGTACAGGTTCATGGCCCGCACCAACCCGCCGGTAACGAATTCGGCCGCGGCCAGTGCGGCATTTTTCACCGCCGCATCTATTTCCTCCCGCTCGCCCGGCGCGGGGGTGCCCAGTGCCCAGTCAGCCGCCTCGATCGGGAATGGGGGCCGCCCGATCCCGATGCGCAAACGGGCGAACCGGTCGGTGCCCAGGACCTCGGTAACGGAGGCCAAGCCTTTGTGCCCCCCGGAACCACCGTACGGCCGAAGACGCAAGCGTCCCGGCGGAAGGTCGAAATCGTCGGAAACTACCAAAAGATCCTCCGGTGCGATCTTATACCAGGAAACCAGGGGGCCCACGGCCTGTCCGCTGAGATTCATGTAGGTCTGCGGTTTGGCCAGCACCACCTTCTGCCGGCCTATCACCGCATTGCCAAACAGGGCTTGGAAAAGCTTCTTGTCAAGGCCCGCCCCACAAGTGGCAGCCAGGGTATCAACAACCAGGAAACCCAGGTTGTGGCGGGTAGCCGCATATTCCCGCCCCGGGTTGCCCAGCCCCACGATTAGTTTTATCGCCGCTATTGGTCATTACACCTTTCCCGCTCAATGGCTTTTCGTCTATTTTACCACAACTGACACGCCGTCGGGAATAACCGTAATGGAAGCCTGCGGTCCTTTCATCTGGTCCGCTTTGGCCAAAGCCTCCGCGAAGGTGAAGGCGTGGCGCATCTTCATGCCGGTTATCAACGCGGGATCGCACTGGTCCGTCACTATGACGACCTCGTGTTTCATCAGGATACGGGCCAGGATTTGTGATTCCCACTGGTCCGGCGCGGTGTTCTCCATGCAGGTAGCCAGGATCTTTTCCATGACCTGGCCGGCACCGGCCGCCTCATAGAAAGTCCGGTAGAAGGTTTCACCCCCGTGGCCGTCGTTACACGCCGAGACCATGATTATACAGGCACCCTCCCGGGCGGTGGCCTCCGCCGCAGTCATACCCTTTACCGATTGGTAAATGTTCTGATCCAGAGGATAGCCGCCGTTGGTGGTTATGATAATGTCGGCGGGGGCGGCATCCACCCGCGCCAGGCTGTCCACGAAGCGGCAGCCTTCCTCGTGGGCCAGGATGGGGTCGCCGGCGAAGGCGTTGATTACTTCCTTGTCGGCATTGATCACCACGTTTAAGATGAACCGGAGGCCGGACCGCCGGGCCGCATCGACCATATCCAGGTGCATGGGGTTGCCGTCCATGATGCCGGTGCGGGACCGCTCGCTGGCAATAAATCGGGAACAGTGGTTGGCCAGCACGGTTTGGGCTCCGGCCACGCCGGGCAGAATGCTCTTCCGCCCGCCCGAGTATCCCGCAAAAAAGTGGGGTTCGATGAATCCTTCCGCTACCAGCAGGTCGGCCTCCAGGCGGTTGAGCCACAGTTCGCCACCCGACGGCAGAACGCCCAGGTGGACCAGGGCGCTTTGCTCCCGGCAGTCGTGATTCAGAATCTTCTCTTCCCGGACAATCTTCTCCCCGAACTTGAAAATCATCTCTTCCCGGGTGGTGGGCCGGTGAAAGGCCGTAGCGATCAAAATGGTGATATCCGCCCCGGGGTTTTTCGCCCGCAGCCTCGAAAGCAAGATGGGCAGGGTGACCCGGCTCGGCACCGGCCGGGTGTGGTCACTGGTAATTACGACGATGCGGCTCTTGCCTTCCGCCAGATCCTCCAGACGGTCCGACCCCACGGGGTTGTCCAGGGCAAAATGGACCGACGCCGCCTGACCTCTTCCGGGCACGTAACTGTGAGCCCGGGACTCCAGCACCCCGGCCAGGCGAGCCTGCGGCACCGCTACTTCCAAGTGCCCCTTGCCGTACGGCAGTTGAAACTTTTTCTCCAATGGAAAACAACCCCCTTTGAAAATGTATGGTTTTTCCCAAAGCCTCCTGGCAAAAGGTACCGGTACGGCAACCAGGTGGTCAGACCAAGAGACGGAAAAACGACCCCTCCCAAAGTGTCACCCGCCGGGTACCCGCCAGCCCCGGTTGGGGCCGGCGGCCCGGAAAGACTTAGTCGAACAGTCTGCTCACCGACAGGTCCTCGTGGATCCGGATTATGGCTTCGCCCAAAAGCGGCGCCACCGAAAGAACCTTCATCTTGGGCGACATTTTCTCCTCCGGCACCGGTATGGTGTTGGTCACCAGAATTTCCTTGACGGGAGCAGCGTTGAGCCGCTCCATGGCCGGCCCCGAAAGTACCGGGTGGGTGCAGCACACGTAAATCTCCTCGGCCCCCCACACCTTTAATGCCTCGGCTCCCTTGGTAATAGTACCGGCGGTATCGATAATGTCATCCACCATAAGCACCCGGCGCCCCTGCACTTCGCCGATGAGGTTGGAAATCTCCGCTATGTTCGGCGCCGGTCGGCGCTTGTCGATGATGGCGATGGAGGCTCCCAGCCGTTCGGCCATGTCCCTGGCCCTGGTTACCCCGCCCAGGTCCGGTGCCACCACCACTAGGTCATCCATACCGGTTTGTTGAAAATACTCGGCCAGAATGGGTCCGCCGGGCAGGTGGTCCACAGGTATGTCGAAAAATCCCTGAATCTGCCCGGCGTGCAGGTCCATGGTCATAACCCGGCGAGCTCCGCTGGCCGTGAGCAGATTGGCCACCAACTTGGCCGTTATCGGATCCCGGGCCTTGGTCTTGCGGTCCTGACGGGCATACCCGTAATAAGGGATCACCGCGGTGATCCGCCGGGCCGAGGCCCGCCGCACGGCATCAATCATTACCAGGAGTTCCATGAGCGTCTCGTTGACGGGCGTACAGGTGGGTTGCACCACGAAAACGTCGGCTCCCCGCACGCTTTCGTTGATCCGCACCTCGATTTCCCCGTCGCAGAACCTGGTTACCTGGGCCGCGCCCAAGGGAACCCCGGCATAATGGGCAATTTCCTCCGCCAGCTCAGCATTGGCATTACCGCTAAAAATCTTTAACCTGTTGTCACGGGACGGCATGAGTGACAAACCTCCGTCATTCATCCTGCGGTGATGATTTTTTAATAAGTCCGTCTTGTCTGGCCGACCAGCCGGGCAGGTTGCTCTGCCTGGCCCTGGCCACACCAAGGGCACCGCCCGGCACATCCCTGGTGATGGTGGATCCGGCTCCGGTAACCGCTTCCTCGCCCACTCTGACCGGGGCGACCAGATTGGTGTTGCTGCCGATGAAGGCCCTTGATCCGATCCAGGTGGGCCATTTCTGCCGGCCGTCGTAGTTGCAGGTAATGGTGCCGGCACCGATGTTGACGTTTTCACCTAGCGTGGCATCTCCTATGTAGCTCAAGTGGGGCACCTTGGAACCAGCGCCAATGACCGTCTTTTTCAGTTCCACAAAATCGCCTACCTTCACCCCCTGCCCAATGGTGCAGTCCGGACGGATATAAGCAAAGGGACCTACCGTAACTCCCCCGGCCAGCGAACTGCCCGTGACCACCGAATATTGCACCTCTACTCCGTCTCCCAGCCTTGCGTCGACCAACCGTGCTCCCGGACCAATCCGGCAACGCTCACCCGCAACAGTTTGGCCCTCCAGAAAGGTAAACGGGTAAATGACGCTGTCCGGTCCCACCTTCACGCCCGCATCGACGAAGGTGGACGAAGGGTCCACAACGGTCACGCCCTGCAGCATCAGCCGCTCCACAATCCCGCGCCGCATTATGGCTTCCACCTGGGCCAGTTGGACCCGGGAATTGATGCCCAAAATCCGTGTTCCGTCCAGAGCCTGCTTTGCTGCCACCGTCAATCCGGTCTCCTGGAAATACCGGATGCAGTCGGTCAGGTAATACTCGCCCTGGGCATTGTCCGGGGTCAGGGAGCGCAAGGCAGCAAAGAGCCCACGGGCGTTAAAGCAGTAGATGCCGCTATTGACTTCCCGCACATCCAGTTCTTCCCGGCCGGCATCCTTTTGCTCCACGATGCGACTCACAGCCCCCGCGGCATCCCGGATGATCCGGCCATATCCCTCGGGCTGGGCCAGTTGAGCCGTCAACACGGTACCGGCAGCTCCCGCCTCGCGATGGGTTTGGACCAGAGAAGCCAAATCCCCGGCTGAAACAAGAGGAGTATCACCGCAGAGCACCAACAGGTCGCCGTCAAAGTCCGAAAGGCACGGCCCTGTCTGGAGCAGGGCATGTCCAGTGCCCAACTGCTCCGTTTGCCGGACGGTTTCCACCCGGTTCGCAAGCCAGGCTTCCACCTGCCCGGCTTCATGTCCCACCACCACGACTACGCGGTCTACCCCCGCCCCGCGTACAGCCTCCAGAACATACTCAATCATCGGCCGACCCGCCACACGGTGCAGCACCTTCGGCCACGCCGACTTCATTCTGGTACCCTGACCTGCCGCCAGAATCACCGCTGCCAGGGGCATGGACCGGCCTCCTTAACTCTGCACCAAATCTGTCCACCCTGCCGGGGAAAGACAAACTCACGTCCTATTATATACTATTGATTAACGTTCCACAAAGAGATTTTTTTCACATCCTCCGAGAAAATGGCAAAAAACAAAGAGAGCCGAAGCTCTCCCGAAAAACCGCCCGATTTTTCGAATCTAAATTGCCTGCTCGTATGCCATCAATACCGCGCTCTGAATTATCTCCCGGGCGGAAGTACTGATGGGGTGGGCAATGTCCCGGAACTCCCCGTCAGCCGTCTTCCGGCTGGGCATAGCCACAAAAAGGCCGTTTTGTCCTTCCACCACCTTTACGTCGTGAATGACGAAGGCATTATCCAGGGTGACCGAGACAATCGCCTTCATCTTACCTTCGCTGAGCACCCTGCGCACCCTTACGTCGGTTACCTGCATGCTATGCTGTCACCACCTTTCCCCCGCAGGACCCGCCCTGTTGCCAAGAACGATACACCGGCACCTATCCATTCTACGGGATGTTTGCCAATTCCTTCTTGAGAGGGCTATTTTTAAAACTTTTCCATAGAGGTACCCTGACATGGTAGTTGACAGGTTCCGCCCGCACGCCCGTGTCTTCAGACATGGGTAAGGGCGGTAAATTCTATTCCGTTTCATCTAAAAAATGTGAAAAAAGGGCTTGTCTACCGGATGTCCGTATGATATAATGTACGCACAACGTGAACGGCATGCCAATTTGCAAGGGCACGGCATCACTCAGCTTGGGAGGGGGCACCGTTAACCCCACCTGCCTCTTGGCCGCATTCGGTGAGGCAACGGAGGGGCCGTTGGGAATTCAAGGAGGGGGGGTAAAAAAGGGATGGCGGATAAGGCGTACAAGGTGCGTATCTACCTAAAACCCAAGCAGATAGCGATGGCCAACCGAATCATCGGATGTGCCCGGTGGGTTTATAACCATTTCCTGGAGTGGCACCAGGAACTTTACAAGGCCGAAGGGCGGTATCTCGGCTTTCCGGAATCGTGCCGGATGCTGACAATAATCAAAGCGTCGCCTGCCACCAAGTGGTTGGGAGAAGCCGACAACAGCCTGCGGCATCTGGACAGGGCGTTCACGAACTTCTTCGAGGGACGGGCGGAATACCCGCAGTTCAAGAGTAGGCGCGAGCCGCAACAGACTTATCAGACGAACTTTACGAACAACAACATTGGAGTTAAGGGGAATCGGCTAAAGCTCCCGAAGCTGGGATGGGTGGAGTTTGCAGAGGACACTCGAAGGGGAATGGTACTCCGGTCACCCGGGCCGGGTTCAGCTACCGGATCTACCACGTATTCGCCAGAGGGCTCCCGCCTCTAAGTATCAGCGAAGACGGGAGGTGAATGGCGGAAAAGGGTTTTTATAGCATATTAATGTTGAAGATACATACATTGCCTGTTAGGGGGTGACGAATATGATGGTGATAGTGCATAGATTCAATATTGAACCGACTGTGGAGCAGGAGCAGAAAATGTTCCGGACGCTGGGCCTTTGCCGCAGGCTGTACAACGCCGCCCTGGAACAGCGAGAGACAGCGTACCGTCAATTTCGCAAGTCGGTCTCATGTGCACGGCAGCAGAACGAGTTGCCGGACCTAAAGAAGGCATTTCCCGAGTATAAGACGGTCCACGCCCAGGTGCTGCAGGATTGCTTAAAGAGGCTGAACACATCATACGAGCGGTTTTTTGAAGGCGTCTCCGGGTATCCTCGATATAAGGACATGTACCATTACAAGTCGTTCACTTATCCGCAGGCCGACAAACAAGACCACTTTAAAAAGCCCGGCTACATTTACCTGCCCAAGATTGGTTATGTCAAACTGAACACACACCATGAGTTCGATCCCACCCTGGTCAGCCGGGTCAACGTCAAGTTGCACGGCGAGAAGTGGTACGTGAACCTGACGTCGGAGATACAGGAAGCCGAGGCTGTGGAAGTTCTCAAAAAGATTGGGATTGACGTGGGTCTTAAGACCTTCGCGGCGCTGTCAGAC
>DATKUX010000207.1:0-18751 GCA_035530395.1 Spirochaetia bacterium | reverse complement strand
TCCTTAATAGGTTTGTCCCGGAGCTTGTGGGTATCGAGCTTACCTCTCCCCTGAGTCTTCCCGACATGGATCCAGTTTGCTGCGCGGTAGCAGGTTCCCTGGAATCGATTTTGTTCGACGAAGGTTTCCATCAAGACAGGTCGGTAGGCATAGAGTTCCTGCCAATCGGAGGCCACCTGGGTAGACAGAAGGCTGAGTACACTTGATGCGAGGTTTTTGACCTGGACCCATGGCAGGATCAAGAAGCGGGCCTGGTTAATTACGAGATGAAGGCGCTGTTCCCGCTGGTAGGGCGTCCAGCCGATGAACAGATCCCGCGGGGCCACCTTCCAAGCGGCAGCTCCCATGCCTATGGCGCCCAGGAGGTGGCTTTCGTTCCTAATCAGGTAGCGGATCTGTGCTCCGGGCAGAGGGGTGTAGCCGAGGTAGTGATAGCGCGCAATCAACTCGTTCCAGAGCCGTGAGTCTTTGCGGCAGGCAACGCGGTGTAGAACAAGAGTGCCGAGGTCCCGGCGGGTGCCGGCGAGTAGTGGACCTGGATCAGTAGCAGGTGTGGGTTGGGGATTCCAATGACCATTGCCGTTGCCACGGAGCGGCGGTGGCAACTCGAATATACCGTCGCGGTGCATGCGCAAAAGAGCCACCCGGGCGGACATGAGTTTGGGACATCCATCCGGCTTGACCCAGGCGAGGCTTTGACAGACGGCGCGGGCGATTGCAGCTCTGGTGGGGTGCTCTTTGGGCTGGGCAATGATGGACCGGATGAGGTCCAACTCGGCGGCGGTAAAGTCCCGGCCACAGTAACGCATCTTTATCACGGGCTGTCCCCGATAGCCCAAGCGTTTTTATCCGCATCGCTCATCATCCAAGGCAGGAACCGGTCAAGGGCATCCCCCTCCAGAGGCTTGGCGCTATTGTTGGCGCAAGCAGTCAAGATGTCAGTGATGTAGGTGAGAGGGTTAAGATTTGCACGGGCGACCGTGGCGGCAACCGTCCACATCATGGCACCAAACTCCCCACTCCACTGGGAACCGGACCCGTAAAAGTTTTTGCGCCCTACCACAGGAGTGCGTAAAAGGCGTTCCATAGCATTGTTGTCGAGCGGCAACTCGGGATTATCCAGGAAACGAGTCAAGCCTTCCCAGTGCCGTGGACAGTCCCAAGTACATCGCGGGCAGCCAGGGGCAGTGTCCTGTCCGTCACTTGGGACCGCCAGTTTGCCTCAATTGCGTCCTTAACGAAGCGGCGTAGTTCGTCATCGGCTTCCAGGTAACTCCGAGTGCCGGGTGACAGTCCTTGCCGGGCCCCTTGGAGGCGGTACAGGGTGGCGATCCTATCCCGCCACTCATCCGTCCAACTCTGCAACTGAGGATAACCCCTGGCGGCATCCAGAAAATAGCGCCGCATGTGAGCCCAGCAGAAAAAGGACTGGATCCCGTCACCCAAAGCCTGATAAACACGGTAGAAATCAGAACCCAAAAGGCCTTTGGCCGGATGCGGATCATCCCCGGTCAGGCCGAAGAACTTCTTGGGTACAGCGGCACTGCGCGAAGGGTCCATGATGAAGACTACGGCATCAGAGGAGGCAAACGCCCACAGCCACCAGCGGTTTGAGGCCTTACCCTCCACCTCTTCGAAGACCTTCCAGCCCGTCTCATCGGCCTGCCACAAACCAGCAGATCGGCAATGGGCACAGATGGCCTCGTACAGCGGGGTCAGCAAAGAAGCCACCTGCTGGAGCACCCCTACCAGGGTGCCTTGAGCCAGATCCAGCCCCTCCATGCGCATGGCGGTTCCAATGCGGTTGAGGGGACGGCCGAGAACGTACTTATCTATTGATAGCCGGGCAATGAACTCGGCGGTGAACAATCCTTTGCGGATTACCTTGGGAGGCGGAGGAGCGGTGATGATGGCCGGAACGCCGGGACACTGGCAGATCTTATGATAGCTTTTGCGTCTATGTACTACCCGTTCTACCCTAACCCGCCAGTCGATTTCTTCCGAGGTTTCCTCGCCCGGCGGAAAGGGATCATAGGGCAAACCACACTGCGGACAATGCCGGTTTGCTTCAGGGACATCGTGGATTTCTTCTCGCGCAGGCACGTTAGTATACTTGCGCCGGCCATGGCCTTTGGCGCCTTCCCGTTGCCCGCGACGGCCACTGCTCTGCATCTGCGGAATGTCGTCCGCTGAATCCTTGTCTTTGGGGGACTGCTGCTCCGATTTGCGGCCGTATACCTGTTGCGTCAACTTGAGCACGCGGGCCGTAAGCGCTTCTACCTGGCCCACAAGTTCTTTAACCTGTGCCCTCAGCGCTGCGTTCTCAGCCTCCAGGTAGGCAACCCGTTCTTTCCAGTATTCCAATTCGGTCCCATGTGGGAGTTCTTGCGTTTCCATGCTCCCACAATATCACAGATTCCGAACTGTGTCCAGCCATTCGCCTCAAAAATCTCTGACTCATTGTCCCGGGACGACCACTATCGGGGGTTCACCGAATACTTACCATAGAAGAGTTCAAAGCCCACTACGGAGGGGGCAGCAGGACCGCCCAAAGACCCGCGGTACGGTTAACCGGACTTAACGTTTCGCAATTCAGGGACTTGCCGGTTGTCCGGCTTTTGCCCCTTTCACCCAAAAGTCGTGCCGCTCGGCAAGTTAGACGGAGGTGTTCGCCGAGGGCGCCAACCATTCGGTGCGGCCACTCGTTCTGTTAAAAACCAGCCGGGCGTTGGCCAGACTCAGGAAACGGTCCTGTAGATACGGGGTATGAATGGCCTCGGTGAGCATGCCCAATAGCTGGATACCCTGCCCGGTCATTATCCCGGCGACGTTAAAAAGCGCGTTTTGCACCTGACCCCGGAATATGTCACCGGTCATGTACTTGGTGGGCGGCATGTATTTCACCGGGGCCTCCGGGAAGATTTCCCGCACCAGCTGCGCCTGGGCCAGTTCGTACAAAAAAGCGTCTTCCATGCCGGGATCCATTTCGTAGGCGTGGCCCAGGCCCATCAACTGCGGCGGCAGGCCGGCAGCCAGAGCGAATTGCTCGTTGATGAACTGGGAAGTCAAAACCGTATGGGCATGCGCAAAGGCGTCCGCCGTGGCCTCTTCCAGGGGCAGGGCCAGGTCCATCTGCCCGGCCAACCGCCGCCGCGTGCAGTGGCGGCAGTACATCGCGCACTGGTCGGTGACCAGGAACAGCACCCGGTCCGGGTACCGGTGGGTAATTCCCTTAACCGGGGAGTCGCACTCCTCAGCCAACGGGTCCGCCAATTCCTCCGCCGTCCGGGTCAACTCGCGGACGGTAGGCACGGCCTGGCGCCGCACCGGGCAGGCCGGGTTGGCCGGATCCATCATGGTACAGTAATATGGGTAATGGCCATCCGCAGGTTTTCCAGACACTCGGCGATACCCTGCTCTTCCGTGGCGGTCAGCTCGATTATTTCCCGTAAATCCGCGGTACTGGTCAGCCGGTTATTAAGCTGCCAGCGCCAGTCCTGCCACTCCTCCGGCTTGACGCTTGCCCAACGGGGTATATCCCGGTAGTCACGCAATTTGTTTTCCCTCCTCGCACCTGTAGGCGGGTCGGCACTGGACGATAGGGACCGCTCTTTGCTCTCAATATATTATTCAGCCAGTCGGTCCGGGCAGGTCAAAAGACCTGTTTGAGCGTTGTATAGACCTATGGAAAAGTGGTTCTGCAAGACCGATTTCCGGCGTTATTTCCCTTTCAGACAATTTGGGTTATTTTTTAGGACCAGGCGGGACGGGTGATGGTTCCGGCCGGACGCCTTTCCGAAAACTTGGGAGACGAGGTTCCGTGCCACCACGGGTAGCGTCCAATGTAGTATTACGGCAGCGCAAGACGTCGGATGCTTTCCCACAAATTTGCTTCTGGACAAAATTGTTGGCACCCTCAGGTATTGTTTTGTTCAAGGTCATTTTGCGGAGATTGACAGGGGCTGAAACGAGCGCGCAAGCGCCAAACGGACCGCGAGGAGCCGGTTCGCCTCTTCCCTATGGACGCGTGGCAAATGCACGATACCTGTGAGAGGATCTGAGTGGCCTGGCGGCAATTTTGTCACTGTGCTCCTGAATAGGGAAATGCGTCGCCAAAAGGTCTTCGAACTCGGCCCGGAGAGCAGACCCGGCGGCGCAACCAACGATCATCTAAAAAGGCACCTCCAACTCACCGGGAGGTGCCTCGTAGCAGGGGACGGGAAGCCCCCTTCCTTCAGGGCGGGCAGGCTTCACCCCCCGTCGGATACCGCGGGGGGTCTCCAGTTCCATTCGGCCAGGAGGATACCCCCCATGATGAAGGCAAAGCCGACCAACTTAACCACGGTGAGTTCCTCCATACCCCAGGCCACGGAAAAGACTGCGGCAAATAGCGACTCCAGGCTCAGGATGATGGCGGTGTGGTGGGCCGGAGCGTACCGCTGGGCGGACGTCTGCATGAAGTAGGCGCCCACGCTGCCCAGCAGCGCCGCGTAAAGGATGGCCCACCAGGCCGGACCGGAGAAGGAAAGGGCCGGGGCGCCGGAAAACCCCACCGCCACGAAACTGGCGGCACCGGTCACCAGTAGTTGGACGGCGGTCAGGAAGAGGGGGTCCAGGTCCTTTGCCCACCGACCGAGGGCGAGAAAATGCAGGGCAAAAAAGACGGCGCAGGCGAGAGTGAGCCATTCCCCGCGGCCAAAGCCGGCCTGTCCCCGTAGGAACAGGAAACCCAGCCCCGCCACCACCAGCAGGGCAGCCGCAACAACCCGCCAGTCCGGCGCCCGGCGGGTCAGGAACACACCGAAAATAGGCACAAGGACCACGTAGATACCGGTGATAAAGCCCGACATCCCGGGCGTGGTGTACGCAAGCCCCAGCGTCTGGGTGGCGAACCCGCCGAACAACACGAGCCCCGTGAGCAGTGCCTTGACCCAACCCTTCCAGTGCGCCGGCCTTCTGGCCGCACTCAGCAGGAAAGGGGCCACCACCAGAAAGGCGATGCCGAACCGGAGGCCCAAAAAGAGCATGGGCGGCACCTGGTCCAGGGTATTCTTGACGACGACGAAATTGGATCCCCATATGATTGCGGTGGCCATAAGCCCGGAATCGGCCAAAAGCCTTTGCTTCGGTGACTGTTTTTCCAACGGTATGTTTTCCCTTTCGCATTCACTAGAACTTCTTAACTTACCGGGAACAAGAGGAGCTGCCGTCCCGCCGTGTCAAACCAACCCGTTCCCGGGCCAAAAAATCATTTAGGATCTATTCCCGGCACCATTTCCCTCCCGGTAATTCCGTTCCCCTCTTGCCTGCACCGCGCCGAACCGGCCGCAGTCTGTGCGCCGTCGAAGCGGTGCAAGAGTCCCGGCACCCCCTAAGGTTGTTTGTCAGCTTAACCGGTGATGACAAAGTCGAACAGTGTACATATTAGAGGTTTATTGCCAATCACCTCCCGGCGGGAATGAAGAAGTTGTCTCACGTGGCGTCCCGTGAACCGACCGGGCCGGCTTCCTCTCGTCTCACTTGCATCGTCCTTAAGGAACAAGAAGAGACGGTTGACAAAACCGCCTCCAAAACGGCCAGCGACCGGCGGGCATATGAACGCCATCTCTTGGGTCTTATGTCCTGTCTGCAGTTTTTTGGTGCCGGTGAATCCGCAACAGGCGCCGCAACATCCTTACCCAAAGCGACCAGGTGCGCCCGACAACCGGGGCGGATTCTGCGTAAGCCGCCGCACGGTCAAACGCGTCTTCAATCAGGGCATCGTGGAGCCAACGGAATACCAAGGGCCAAGTGATATGAGCGAGACCCGCTATCCGCATCTCGATCACGTGGCTGATTTGCGCCGTACCGGCACCCGTGTCTTTAAGACGGAAGGCATGGGTTCCCAGGAAGCCCCGGGGCCCGGTGAAGCGAAAGCGCACATGGCAGCCCGGTTCGCATGCTTCCACAACATAGCGAATCGGGCCATGGCCGCCGATCGCCCCAACCGCCAGCGGCAGGTCGAGAACCAGCGGGGGCCACTGACCGAGGGGCCAGAGTCGGTCCTCCGGCGAACCCAGACCGTCAATTAACGGAGCAGCATCTCCGGGTGAAGCAGCCAAGCCACGCGTGTGGATGTTTACAACCATGCCAGTCTCCCCTGACTATCACTTTAACAGGGCCTGAAAACGCGGATCATTGCGCACGGGATCGAAATCATGTTCCTTACTGGCGATGGCCTTGACCCCGTCCCAAATATTAATGGCCTTTTGCAGATATTGGACAACCATAGGAACATTACCGTGCCGGCCATAGATGCTGGCTATACCGTAATAACTCCATTCATCCTGGCCGTTCAGCGCAATGGCCGACTGGTAGGCTGCAATGGCCTGATCCCACCGTCCGGCCAGTTCATTGGCCAGCCCCAGGTTAAAATGCGCGTATTCAAAGTCCGGCTTCATCGTAATGGCCTGTTGGATCAGAGCGATACCTTCATCGTACCGGCCCAGGAAAGCATAGGTGGCCCCCTTGGCATTCAGGGCCTTATAGGATCGGGGATCCAGAGCCAAGGCCTGGTTGAACAGGCTTAGAGCCGGTTGGTACTGCCTTTGATAATATAGTTTCAGGCCTTTCTGGTATAACTCCAGGGCTGTTTGCTCATTGGGAGAGGGAGGGGTTTCGGCCGGTTGGTAGACCGCCCCCTGCGTGGTTTTCGAGGCGGGTTCCGTTGTCGCTGAAGGCTGGCTTCTGCCACAACCCGGTAAAAACAGCAAACCAACTACACCACCGGCGACAACCAACCCCGCCATCACCCAGCTAATCACTTTGGCCGGCAACATATGTTTCATAAATCACACACCATCCTTTCCGTGACAGACCGGGCCTCCACCCAGCGGCATGAACCAGCTCACGGCGGGAACAATTACTGCTCCGCCTCCCTAATCGCCGCCAGCATACTTTGCGGCGAATTACCCGGATAAACCCGGTATATGTCCCAGGTCCTTGCCGACGGGTCAGGCTTGTTAACCCCCGCTGTCTGGGTGTAGAAATAACGATAACCCAGCTGAATCAGAATATCCTTGGCCAGCAAGGTGGGCCTGCCGTCGGGCCATGCAAAATCTAATGGATCGGTTACCCCGATCTTCTTCAATTCATCGGTCATTTTGGTAGCATCGGATAAGACCCTTTCCCTATATTCATCGGTGGTTTCCATTCTATGCTGATCGGCTAGATACTCTCTTGTGGCATAGAAATACCCGGTTTGGTTGCCATCTGGTCCTGAAGGAATCTCATAATGACCATTATATGTATGCCCCCCAAAGGACCATATTCCAGAGCTCAACATGATCTTCCCCTGGTCGGCAGTGAGGTATTGCCAATACGCCTGCATATGCGCATTGTCATCCCACCATCCCGTTATCATGAAAGTAGTCGCCGTCATGTTCTCTTTTGCTAAGGCGGAAGTAACGTACTTGAACACACCTTCATAACCATCATCAAAGGTCAGTAATACAGCCTTCGTGGGTACACTAGCCTGGCCGGCAAGAAATTGGTGAAACCTGTCCAGCGTAATTACGTGGTAGCCGTTATCTACCAGGGCTGCAAGTTGATTGGCCAATTCTACAGGTGTCTCAATCGCGGGATCCCGGCCGGCTTTATGCTCGAACGGGGGATAATAAGTATTGGTAGAAACATCATGGAACATTATGACTACCACGTTATCGCCTGTGGGCCCGGATTCCTGCGCCGCCGCCTGTTGCGGTGGCCCGTCGTCAGACTGTTTGGCTCGCGTGCAAGCCGCGGTCAGTGAAATAATTAGAATAATTGCGAATATTCCCAAAACGACGCTCTTTTTCATGCCTCCACCTCCTTTAGGACTACCGGCGTATCACCTTCTCCCGTACCCGTAGCGGATAGTACCCTGACTGGCCAGAGCTTGTCCTTTCCGGAGCCTCAAGCGACCGGAGAGGCAGCCGAATCTCTCGCATGAATGTTGACAACCATAGTGCCCAAGCTCCTGCGGGGCAAGCATTTTCTGCCGGCGCGCCCGGGCTGGGAGGCTGCCTGATTTCGCTCACTTACAGGGAAACATGGTCTTACAATTGACTCACCCGCTCAAGGTTTTCCTTTTTGGTAAAGAAAGCTCGGTGAAGAAGTTCGTAATCCGTTCTTGAACATACGTCGTTGCAGATACTTGAGAATCTTTCGCTCTTTTCCAACGCCTGGGCCAGTTTGACACAAGGATAATCGTTACATCTGCCGCAGTTGTCAACCTTTCTTTCTAAGGCGCATTGGCTGATCCCATATCTACACCATTGGATTGAACGGCACCCATGGCAAGCAATCTCCATTGCCGATACCACGGTATCCCGCCAGCCGCAACGATACCATAGTTCCACCACTGTCTTTAAACCTTCCATACTACCGCTGGTGGTTGCAATATAGCGTGGACAATATGTGCAGACGTTTCCGCAAAAAGCCAGTCCTGCCATAAACCCTCCCCCCAGGAATCGGATCTGCAACTCGCCTAGCTATGGCAAACACATAACAATTGGGTTCAATGCATGTTACCGCTGAGGTTAAGTCCCACCACCCCGGCTATAATCAGCCCGATGGACATGATCTTCAGCGCGGTTAACGGCTCCTTGAACCAGAGTATCCCTACACAGGCCATGAGAGCAGTTCCGACGCCCGCCCACACGGCGTAGGCGACGCTCACGTCGATCTTTTTCAGGGCAATAGCAATGAAAAAGAAGCTGCACAGGTAGAAGACCACCATCAGGACCGACGGAACCAGCTTGGAGAAGCCTTCCGACAATTTCATGCTCGTGGTACCGGCGACTTCGAACAGTATGGCCAGGGCCAGGAAAACCCAGGTAGCGAGACTGGAATCCTGAACTTTGCCGATCAAGAGTCCCGCCAATTCCTTCTCCGTGGTCGCCGTCAGAACTACCCCCCGTAGCAGGCTACGGCCAAACCTTCCGCAGCCCGCTGGTCTTCCTTGATACTGGGATTTCAGTGCAGGCAACCCCGCCTAACAGTACAACTTTACAACAATCCTCGTTTCGCGAACTTCTCCCGTACGCTGGGAAACAAGGACAGATCGGTATGGGGCAGAAAGCGGCTGCCCACGAACTTCTGCATGAAGACGTCGCTGGCATTCAGTTCGAAGTAGGTGATCTTGCCGGCTAGTTCCTCGGCCTCACGCAGCTTGCGCCGCGAGATCAGGACCAGCCTGGCCCCCTCCCCGGAGCTGTTGCCCAGGCGGACCATGCGCCGCCGGTCCAGATCCGGATAGAGGCCGATGGTAACGGCCGACTCCAGGGGCAAGTACTGGCCGAAGGCTCCGGCCGCATAAAAGCGCTCGATGGCCTGCATGGGCAGCCCCACGCTCTCCAGAAGGTATTCCAGGGCGGCATTGACCGCACCCTTGGTGCGCAACAGGTTGTTGAGGTCGGTCTGGGTGATGGTGATATCCCGGCCGGTGGCGCTGTCAGCGGCCGGTACAAGGCTAAACGACCGGCGGCCGTCGCGGAAACGGCCGGAACGGTCGATGATGCCGGCCAAAAGGAGTTCGGCCATACTGTCCACCAGGCCCGAGCCGCACAGGCCGCGGGGCTTGTCGCCGCCGATGGTGACGTAGCTGACCCGGCCGCTGTCGGGATCGATGCTGACCCTTTCGATGGCGCCCGCTTCGGCCCGCATACCCGCGCCGGCCACCCCTCCCTCCAGAGCCGGTCCGGCCGCCCCGGCACAGGCCACCAGCCAGTCCCGGTTGCCCAGAACCATTTCCCCGTTAGTGCCGATGTCTACGAACAGCGATATTTCGGACCGGCGGTGCAGACCCGAGGCCAGGATACCGGCCACGATGTCGCCGCCGACGTAACTGCCCACGCCGGGGAGAAAATAGACCGGAGCGTTGGGAGGAATGGCCAGGCCGGCCTCCCCGGCCGAAAAACAGCCCGGGCGGTTGGCCGCCGGGCTGTAAGGTGCAAGACAGATACGGGCCGGGTCCAAACCCAGCAGGAAGTGGATCATACTGGTGTTGCCGGCCACAACGGCCGCGGCAAAGCCGGCCGGTGGAATGTGGTTGTTCTGCGCCAACTGGCTGATCAAACCGTTGACCGTGACCAGCGCGGCCTCGCGCAGGGAAAGCAGACCCGTCTCTGCGCTGCCGGTCTGGATCCGGGTGAGAATGTCTTCACCCAGGGCTATCTGGGCGTTGTAGCCGGCAGCCGTATCCAGGACCCGCCCGGTTCCCATATCCACCAGGTAGGCTACCACGGTGGTGGTGCCCAGATCTATGGCCAGCCCGAAGTGACGGGCGGTCGTATCGCCGGGCTCCAGTCCGGCCAGCCGCCAGCGGTCCCGGTAGCGGCCCAGGGTGGCTGTAACCTGCCAGTTGCCCTGCCGCAGGACCGACGGAAACTCGCGCAGGATGTCCAGGGGGATTTCCAAACCAACCTGGTTCCCGACTAGTCCCTCAGCCACCCGTTCCCGGTCGGCCCGGTTGTCGGCCAGCGACGGTGGCGGTACGGATAACAATACTTTCCGGCTGAGGCCATCCGGCTTGACCCGCCGGCGGCAGCGGGAGGCCACAATTATTGGATGGGCCAACCCTTCTCGCTTCCTGGTCTTCAAGACTTCCCCTCCCCCGCCCCTTATTATACCATAGGCGGGGGAAGTTGTGCCGCCGGTGTTCCTTTATCCTGAGACGTCCTTTTTGCGGGCGACGAACAGGCGGCTTACCGCCAGAACCAGCCGGATCAGGGGATTGCGCAGGCTGGATTTGAGGCGGCGGTTATCTTCCGCAAGGCGCCTGACTTCGCTCTGGGCAAACCGCAGGTTGCGGTCCAGTTCCTCCCCCCCGCCGAGGGCCGCCTTCAGGTTATGGCTGGTCTGCTTCAACTGCTCGTGTAATTTCTTAATCTCGTACTGGGACGCCTGCTTCTCCTTCTCCAAGCGTTCCTTCAGCTCGATTTCCTGTCTCTGCAGGTTGGCTATGCGCTCGTCGTACTCGTCCTTCAAGGTTGCCACGCGAGTCCTGAATTCGCGCTCCTTCTCCTTGTAGTTCTGCAACATCAGAAACAGGTTTTCCAGGCTGCTTTGGTTCTTACAGAAGGCTTCGCGCTGTTTACGGACTTCTTCCTCGGCTTCGCGGGCCCGTTTGACCCAGAGCCGGCACTGGTGCAGGACGCTCTGGCTCTTATTTTCCACTCGCCGGATATGCTCCCGGTTGCTCATGATCTCCCGCTTCCGCAGGGCCAGGAGGAGATCTTTTTCCGCCATGTGGGTCAGAAGCTGTTCCCTCTGGTGACCCATTTCCACCCGTTCCGCCAGAGCGACAGCCGCCTCGCGCCGGGCGGCGTCCACCTCCTCCAGCCGGCGTTGGGCTACTTGCTGGCGTTTCTCGAAGCGGTCCTTCTCCCTCTGCCAGCGGCCTTTCTGCCGGCGCAGCGCGACGGTAAAGCGTTTCAACAACTCGTCGTAAACCACCCGCGTTACCTGGTTATATGACCAAAGGCCCGGCACGGTTTCCTCGAAAAAGGGATATCTCTTCAGGATGCCGGCGACAGCGCTTTGGTGAGTGGGCTGCCATGTATTGACCTTTTCGAAGATCTGGTTGAGGGAAAGACTCTCCGGACTCAGCTTGATGGCCCTGATGATTAAGTTCTTCAGGGAATACTGTCCCGCTTCGACTTCCCACTCCGTCAGGCCCCAGTGCCCGTTGTCCAACTGGATGAATCTTCCGTCGGACATCAGGTTGCCTTCTTCGCACACCATCTTTTTGACCTTTTTCTTCTTGGGACTGTTTGTTCTGTTTAACTCCCGCAGACTCTGAGGCTCGCCCTTTTTAAGAAGGATGTTAAAGAACTGGTCGTTTTCCCTGGACCCTTCCAGGTTAAGATGCCACAACCCCCGCTCATCCCCGTTGAAACACCCGTGCTGCTCCAGGCAGAGGCTGACCTTCTCCTCCACCTGTTCCTGGGAGAAGTCATGCAGCATTCTTTTGTGAACATGCACGGTCAGTTCTGTAGGCGATAAGGCCTCGAAGAAAAATAGAGTCTTCTTTAGTACATCGGTTAGGGATAGAAGCTTACTGTTCAATCCCGCCTCTCCTTCCTGCTGAAGATATATTAATATTCAGCGGCGTGCAGCCATATCCTCCCAGGTAAAGGAAAAATATTCCTACACTACTCCCCAAGAAGTCTCTAGGTTCGCCCATGGCCGGTAGAAGCACTTTCTTCCGGGGAATTGTTCTTCCGGACTTGTATTGCCGCCCGCACCACTCTTATAATGTAGATGGGTGGAAGCTGCACCCAGGCGAGCAGTAGGCCCAACCTGTCTCCAGCGAACCGACCCGCCTCTTTTTCTTTGCACCGGCGAGGAGCAGGCAGTTTTTTTCGTAGAGAGGAAGTGAATTATGGACCGGCAGGTTGAGCAGCCCAGTCCGGTAATGCGTCAGGAGGAAACACCGCTCGGCACCGTGGTGGTGGAGGGCCCGGCCAGCCCCGGTCATCTCACCGGGCTTTCCATGAACGATTGCCTGACCAATTTCCGCCCTCCCGAGCGTCAGAAGCAGGCGTTGATCGAAATTGCCGGCCTGGATCCGGGCATGGTCTTCATCGCCCGAAACGGTGAAGAAATCGTCGGTTACGTCACTTTTCACGAACCCGATTCGTTTACCCGTTGGATTAAACACCCCCGCGTCGTGGAACTGGGCGGTATCGAGGTCAGCCGCGAGTGGCGGCAGGCCCACGTGGGGGGCAAGCTTATAGTAGCCGCTTTTTCCTTCCCCGCCCTGGAAGACTACATCGTCATCACCACGGAATATTGCTGGCACTGGGATTTGCGGGGTACCAACATGGAGATGTGGGAGTACCGCAAAATGTTGACCAACCTGTTCGGCAAGGCCGGCATGGTAATGAAGCCCACCGATGACCCGGACATAAACGAACATCCGGCCAACGTGCTGATGGCACGCATCGGTGCCAATGTCTCGGCCAGCGATGCTCTGATCTTCGAAGAGATGCTGTTCGACGAAAAAAGGTTCTATTAGTCCCCCGCACGGCAAAAAGAGAACCCCCGGGGGCTCTCTCTTTGTGACACCAGTTAAGGGACCAGGACCTTTTTCTCCGCTATGCCGCCGGTAAGCTGGTCAGGGCCTGCTTTATGCTCGTGGACGGAACCACCAGAATCCAGCCGTTGCCGGCCGCTACCACCTCACCGGCCACCCGGCCGTCTGCCGTAAGCGCCGGACTGCCGCTGTCGCCGGGCTTCACCCCGTTGCCCTGCATGCCATACCCCTGGAAGTTCAACTGCCACCCGCTGGTCGTACCGGCCACCTCGGTCTCCGTACCAAAGTAAGTGATATTGCCTGAAAAACCGTTGGGCTGAATCATACCGCCCGCATAGCCGGTCCCGTGCAATTGGTCGCCCACGAACACACTGCCCGCCAGTTCCAAGGCATTAACATCCTTCAGTGCTTGGGGCACGGCCAGAAACACTACATCATCTGCGGGGTCGGAACCCAGTACGCGGGCCTGCTCCGACCACCAGGTCCACTTGTACGGAAGACCACCGCTCTGCCACTGGTTCTCAGGCGCCACGGCATCCTTGACCTGGCCGGCCAGGTATACCTGCGCGGAATCAAGGGAGGCACCGGCCAGCACCCAGGCGTGGTACGGAGCCACGACGACTTTTTCCCCGCCTGCCTCCAGGTAGAACGCGGTGCCCTGACTCTCCAGCCCGCCCGGGGTCTGCGCGGCGGCCACGTTGCCCGAAGCACCGGCCTGCCCGGAGGGGCCGGACGACATCACATAAACCTGCATCACCTGTGGAACCGGATCAGCCCCCTGACCCGGCGCCGCGGCCGTCCCGGCCGGGTCGAAGGCCGCACTAGCAGCGGGAGCCGGCCTGGTCGCAACCTTAGCATCCCGTGCCGTCCCCAGTGGAACTTGTCCCACAAAAGAGGACGCCAAAATAAACAGTCCGGCGATAACCGCCCAGATCCGGAGCATGTCACTCACCTCTCCCGCCTTTAGCGGGTAATAGAGTAGTTGAGTTCACAACCGGTTTCGCGGCACCGCCGAACCTAAAATTCGGCAAAAAAGTACTCCCTGGCATTGCGCGCCAAGGGAGTACATGAGGCTCTACGTCCTCACCGGCAACCCGGCTATCTTGGCCTTTCGGCTTTAGACCCGTGGCTTTGCGTCCGCCTCTTTCGATGGCGTTTGCCCTTAGCGGTGCTTGTTACTTACGTAATCGGCAAGTTCTAAATGGTTCTTTAGATGTCCGGCTAAAAAATTTCCCGCTTATTTGACGCTGTAGTTCGGCGACTCCTTGGTGATGGTTACGTGGTGCGGATGGCTCTCCAGGAGTCCGGCCGAGGTGATCCGGATGAATCTGGTCTTGGTCTTGAGTTCCTCAATGTTGCGGGAGCCGCTGTAACCCATGCCGGCACACAGCCCGCCCACCAACTGGAAGATGGTCTCGGACAGAGGACCCTTGTAAGGAACGCGACCCTCCACCCCTTCCGGTACCAGCTTTACCGCTTCCTGCTGGAAGTAGCGGTCCCGGCTGCCTTCCTTCATGGCACCGATGGATCCCATGCCCCGGTATACCTTGTAGGTGCGGCCCTGGTAGATCTCCGTATCGCCGGGACTCTCCTCCGTACCGGCCAGGAGGTTGCCCAGCATAACTACGTCGGCCCCGGCCGCAATGGCCTTGGTGATATCCCCCGAATACTTAATACCGCCGTCGGCAATGATCCGGGTGTTGGTCTTACGGGCCTCCATCATGCAGTCATAGATGGCGGTAATCTGTGGAATTCCTATACCGGCCACCACCCGCGTCGTACATATGGAGCCCGGCCCCATACCCACTTTAACGGCATCCGCCCCCGCTTTGATAAGGTCCCGGGTGCCTTCGGCCGTGCCCACGTTGCCCGCCACCAGGGGCAGTTCGGGGAACCGCCGCTTAATCGCCTGAACGGTTTCCAGCACCCCGCGGGAGTGTCCGTGGGCGCTGTCCACCACTACAATGTCCACCTTCACCCGTACCAGTTCCGCAACCCGCTCCATGGTGTCCGGCGCATTACCCACGGCAGCGGCCGCCCGCAAACGCCCCCTGGCGTCCTTGGCGGCCAGGGGATAGATGCGGGCCTTCTCGATGTCCTTGATGGTGATAAGACCCCTCAAGGTCAAGTCCTTATCCACAATGGGCAGTTTTTCGACCTTATACCGCTGTAGAATTTGCTTGGCCTCTTCCAGGGAGGTACCCACGGGGGCCGTGACCAGGTTTTCCCGGGTCATGACGCTGCCGATGGATTGATCCAAATCCTGCTGAAAACGCAGGTCGCGGTTGGTCAGGATACCGACCAGCTTCAGGTCGACCGTGATCGGTACGCCCGAGATTCGGTAACGCTGCATGAGGACCAGGGCTTCCCGGACCGGCCTGTCCGGTGAAAGAAAGATGGGGTCGGTGATCACACCGTGTTCGGAGCGCTTGACCCTGTCCACCTCGAGGGCCTGGCGTTCAATGGTCATGTTCTTGTGGATGACGCCCAGGCCGCCCTCCCGGGCAATGGCTATAGCCAGGCGTGATTCCGTAACGGTGTCCATGCTGGCGCTCATTAGGGGGATGCTCAGCTTGATGTCCTTGGTCACCCAGGTGGATGTATCCACATCCCGCGGCTCAACCTCCGTGGCGGCCGGGATGATCAGGACATCGTCGAACGTCAGGCCGGTTTTGGCGAATTTTTCCTCTTCCATGGCTCGTACCTCCGGTTTTCGCAGATGTTCCTGAGATTATACCACGGAGGAACCCTTTTTCACCACATCCAAAAACCCCGGAGAAGGAAAAAAGGGCAGGTTAAAAGAAGAAAGTAAAGGGTGCAGACATAAGTAACCAATCATACGGGGAGGAGTTCTTTTGCCGACGGGAGTAGTTGTTCTCGGTCACGGCTCCAGGCGCGAGGTTGCCGAGGCCAACCAAATGTTGATAGAACTGGCCGAAATGGTCCGCCGGGAGATGTCCCTGGAACTTATGGAGATAGCCTTCATGAACGAAAAGTCCGGCCTCCAAGGGCTGGGTCAGGCCATTGACGAGGTAGTGGCGGCGGGAGCGACCCGCATCGTCGTCCTGCCTGTCTTTCTGGCGGCCGGCATGCACATGCAGAAGGACATCCCGGCCGAGATGGCCCGGGCCAGGCAGAAATACCCGGAAACGGATATAGTCCTCACCAGTCATATCGGAGCCGACCCGCGCCTGGTGCCCATCCTGGTGGAAAAACTGACCGTAGCCATCGACGGAAGCGCTCCCGCCGCACGGCCGTAGGCGGAGTCTAGGGAATATTCACCAATGTTCAGTTAGTTCGAACGCAAATTTGCCGAATAAATACCCCCTCCAGAGAGACTCTAGTGAGTAGGGGGTGTTACAATTGAGATTGGACTATAAGAAGAACCTGGGTAACCTTGATAGAATAATTCGGACAGCCATAGGGTTATTTATGTTTTGGTTGGTTTTTGCCGGCATAGCGACAGGGTGGTGGGCCGCTGCAGCCATTATTTTTGGCTTATTCCAATTTGTTGAGGCGGGCCTGGCCTACTGAATCGTCTACGACATGATGGGTTGGTCAACCCGCAAAGCTGAAATAAGATAAACCCAGGCTGACAGCACAACCCGGCAAAGCCGGGTTGTTTTCTCCCTGTTGTCCGACCTTAGATCAGGAGGGTGGGTAAGCCCCTCACGGAATTCACCCGCCCGGAGAGGGCCGGGTGGATACGCGCTTCAAATCCGGCGGTCTAAATATCCCACGAATACTTACGTTTACTGATGGAACCGGAAGAAGAGTCGATGGCGCCCGCCGCCTGGCGTCAGTGCGTCGGTCCCGGTTGCGGAAGGGCCCGAGCCCGGTCGGCGTCCTGACTGATCAACTCGCCGCCCTCCCCCCTCCCCATCCAAGAGTGGTTTCCACCGGCGGAACGGACCGCCAGAGGGTTGGCACCGATACGCAATACTAAGCGTTGTACAGTCATGATATTCCAAGGCTCCAAAGGCCGGAAACCCTTACCCGGGGCATGGTTTCAGTGCGACGCGGCGACCACAACGCCCAAGGAATCCTCCGAAGGCAGAGAACCTTCTCCGGGCCCTCTTTGGACCGGATCTGATGCTCCTCGACGGCAACGACGGGCCACTGCAGAATCGACCGGTTCTGCTGGAAAGACTAGACCTCCGGCCAGACGTTGTGCAGGACGTTGCGGGTTCTACCCTGCCGAGGGGCGTCCTCCGCGGTCACCTCCTCTCCGGCAGGTTCACCAGGTTTCTCTTCCGCTGCGGGCATCGGATCCGCCGGGGCCTTTGAGCCGCATTATTGGGTTCATGTTCTTCCTGCTCTGGGCCCCCCGAGGACTGACCGCCGTCAACATGCTCCGAGGGGCCGATCGCATCCTCTTGTTCATTTTCCGGGCTCCTCCGTTCGCTGCTAAAGCCGTTTGGCTCAATACCGCTATGCGTTCAATCACTGACATTCACACTCCTCCAAATATTCTTGGTTCTTGCCGGCCTCGCCTTCCGAAAAGATTCAACGATCTGCTTGACCATTTCGGTTACAGTAAGGCGGCCCCAGGTTGGAGGTAAAAACATTTTGATTGTTCTTGCCCGCAGGTCCCATCAAAAACCCTCTCACTCAAGTTTCGCGAGGCGCGCATAAAAGAACCGGCCAGCCGGTTCTTTTATGCGTTACAATCTGATTACTGAAATGCCGGTCCCGTCCACCCAAAGCCGTCCAGGCAGAACCGTTGTGTGGTCCGGGGTATGCGCGTACCGTTTTTACCGGCCCTCTCGACGTAGGGGGGAATCGTCGCCCTCGTCTTCGTCGCCTCTTCCGAATCCCGCTCCTCCAACCCGGGCGATTGCGCAAAAGGCTCCCGCTTTTAGCGGGAGCCTTTTGCTTAGATTGTGTTCTTAGGAAATCTGGGCGAAGAGGCAGCCGTCTTTTAGTTCAGCGGGGAAGCTGCCATTTGAGTTGATCCCAAAGGACTTAAAAAAGCCTTTTGCGAAGACCTTGGTCTTTTTCATGGGGATACTCCCGTTCGGGGATACCCTTATGGTCTTGGTATCAGCGTCATACGCGAGCTCAATGGATTGAGCACCCAGGGCTTCCCTGGCCAATTTGTTCAGAACCAGGCTGCTCTTCGAGAGCCTCAGGGCCGGAGTCTTTTTCACTCTACCGGCGCCCCTGCCGCCTCCCCTGCGGGGAACGTATACCTCGAATGCCATATGTAACGACCTCCTGTTGTAAAATGTCGATTGGATAATACCATCTGCCTTTGAGGTTGTCAATGTTTTCTCGCCAGTATTAGTCAGTAAAGAGAAACGTCTCTATTCCCGCTCGGTTAGCCCTGTTACCATGTCCTTTGTTCCCCGACTGGCATCGATGCTCGAGTGGAAAGCAATTACCATATCTGGCGTCTCTTGAAGCATTTGCTTCTCCCTTCGCGGGCCTGCGCTTTTTCCGTATTTGTTCCACTCTGCCTGGTAGCCGATGACCTTAAGACCACACTCCAATGCGGCCCTTTTAGCCAACGCGTCCGCACCCCTCGCCTCACCTTCCGGATTATGGTAACATCGCCGTATTTCGCTTTCAACAGCTTTGCCACGTTTTTAGGATAAAGGGCGGCTAATCCCCGTCTTTTTAAAGGCGGGATACAGCCGCCACCTACCATGTATGGTTAACTTTTCCTTGGTGACACTTGCCTTTTTACCTATT
>DATKUX010000206.1:0-28826 GCA_035530395.1 Spirochaetia bacterium | reverse complement strand
TCTAATCCCGTCAATGAGCTTTCGAGACGCTCACAGCCGTTCTCATCCAATTACACAACACTACGGCTCTGGTTCGCATGATAGCGCATCGTCAAAGGTCTGGCTGCGCCTGACGACGTCCCTTCAGAAGAGCCACACCCTCCCCGTTTAGATCAATCTGAACTGGTACGTCCTGTTGTCGGATACGACTTTCGCCATTTTCCGCTTATTGCGGCTGGGAGGCAAGGGGTATAGTAGTATACACACTGCTACGATGTGCGCAACCCCGTTGCCATACGGCGTTTGTAACCGTCTTCCGCCGTAGCCTTCGATACGACCCCTCTGACTATCGTTAAGGCAATTCAGCCTTTATCCTCTTATCCCGATATCGGGATAAGAGGATTTATGCCGACTACGGAATTATGCCGACTACGGCACGACAAGGCTGGCTGCGTGGGCCTGATAACGCGAACGGTCGGAATAATTCCACCGTGGGGTTGGAAACAATCTCTTTTGCCGGAGTTATTTGCTCCGGGAAAGGAGGACACTGATGAGAAAGGTTTATCGGCTTCGTGTTGTAGGGCCATTGGCTTCTCAAGCGGAGGGGTACCGGTCGGAATTGGCGAGGCAAGGCTACACACCGGATTCAGTGGAAAGCAAAATATGGGTGATGACCCAACTGAGTCGCTGGTTACTCGCGCAAGAGCTTGGGGTGGAGGGTCTCACGTCGGCTCGGGTTGAGCAGTTCTTGACTGCCCAGCGAGAGAGCGGGTGCAAACGGACGGTGGGTGAAAGGAGGTTACGCCCGCTACTTGATTACTTACGATCCCAGAATGCGTTGCCGCCGCCTGAGAAGACGACGTGGACAGCGGTAGACGGATTACTGGGGCGCTATCGGCACTATTTGGCAACCAAGCGCGATCTGGCGCCGCGGACAGTCGTGGAGTACGAGTCACTGGCCCGTAAGTTTCTGAGCGAGCAATCTCAATTGAGGCCGCTGGACAACGCTCTCCAACAATTGACTGGTGCTGATATCACGGGTTTTTTGCTAAAAGATGTCTCACGGCTGACGGTTGGAACGGTCAAGAACTATGTAAATCGACTGCGGTCCCTACTGCGCTTCCTTTACCTCAATGACCTGGTTGCAATGGACTTGGGGACTGCATTACCTCCTGTGGCCGGGTGGCGCCAAACCCGACTACCATCAACATTGACGGCTTCACAGATTACAGCCATCCTGGACAGTTGCGACCGCTCGCACCCAACAGGGCTTCGCGATTTCGCTATTCTGACGGTGTTGACCCGCCTCGGCCTGCGCTCCGCAGAGGTCGCCAATCTGCAACTCGGTGATGTTGATTGGCGTGCCGGAGAGATCATGATTCGGGGTAAGGGCTGTCGGAATGATCGGCTCCCTCTACCGGTAGATGTGGGCGAGTCACTTGTAGCTTATCTGTGCGACGGACGCCCCCGGACTGAGTGCCGCAGTCTGTTCCTGACCCGCTATCTGCCTCTACGTGGGATGACGCGCACGGGGGTCAGCCAAGTGGTCCGCTGTGCCTGTCAACGAATCGGCATACCCCCAGTGGGATCTCACCGGCTTCGTCACGCGTTAGCCAGTGAGATGTTGCGTCAGGGTGCGGCTTTACCGGAGATCGGCCAGGTGCTGCGCCATCGGGATCTGGCAACAACGGCTGTGTACGCCAAGATCGATCGGATCGTGCTACGCAGCTTGGCTCAGCCGTGGCCAGGAGGTGCGCAATGAGCACTCTTAGCCAGTATGCCGAGGATTACTTGCAGTTGCGCCGGACGTTCGGTCACAAGATGAGGCACGCCGATCGGCTTCTACCTCGCTTCGTGACCTATCTGGAAGCAATCGGCGCGGAAACCGTCACCGTTGAGACTACACTGGCGTGGGCCCAGTCCGCCGGCCACCTGTCGGTCCGAGCGCAGTGCATGGCCGTAGTCCGGGGCTATGCTCGTTTCCTGGTCGGCATTGACCCTCGCACCGAAGTGCCTCCGATTGGCCTGTTGCCTTACCCGAACCGGCGGCGTCCTCCGTTCATTTACTCACCGGACGACATCGCTGCTTTGATGGCCGCGGCGCGTAAGACGCTCGAGGGTCCACTGCGTGCCACTACCTACGAGACACTAATTGGCCTCCTGGCTGTTACCGGTATGCGTGTTGGCGAGGTCATTAATCTGAATCGTGCCGACGTTGATTTGGCTGAAGGCGTTTTGACAGTGCGAATGACCAAGTTTTGCAAGTCCCGTGAAGTTCCATTGCATCGCACTACCGTTGAGGCACTGGTCCTCTATGCGAGAAAGCGAGACGAACTGCAGCGCCGACCTTCTGCTAGCTTTTTCATCTATGACTCCGGCAAGCCAATGCAATATCCGCAGGTACAACGCACCTTCCGCCGGATTGTCAATTCTGCCGGTGTAGGTGCCGGATCACCGCTCTCTCCTCACATCCACGACCTGAGGCACTCGTTCGCTGTGCGGACCTTGATTGACTGGTATCGCAAAGGTGAGAATGTTGAAGCTTGCCTGCCGCGTTTGTCAACCTACCTTGGCCACATCGATCCCCATGCGACATACTGGTATCTGTCAGCAGTACCCGAGTTGCTCGCACTGGCGGCCAAACGCCTCGAATCTACTCAGGAGGTGTACCGGGTATGAGTGCATTAGCACCGACACTACAGGCGTTTTTCACTGACAGGCTGGCCCGTCAACGCAACGCCAGCCCGCGCACGATAGCCTCTTATCGGGATACCTTCCGATTACTGCTCCACTTCGTGCAGACCGAGATCGGCAAGGCTCCCTCCGCACTCGATTGGCAGGATCTTGACGTACCCATGATCAGCGCATTCCTAGACCACCTGGAAACCAACCGCAACAACAGCTCACGTACTCGCAACGCGCGCCTTGCCGCTGTACGTTCCTTGTTCCGCTACGGTGCTTTACGCCACCCCGAGCACGCTGCGCTCATCCAATGCGTACTGGCAATACCACAGAAGCGCTTCGAGAAGAAGATCATTTCGTTTCTTACCCCAGCCGAGATTGACGTACTATTGGCCGCACCTGATACCACCCGCTGGGAAGGCCGTCGTGATCGTACACTCATGCTCCTCGCCGTCCAGACCGGCTTGCGCCTGTCCGAGATTATCGGACTCAAATGCGCGGACATCAGCTTTGGCACGGGCGCACACGTGCGCTGTGAGGGCAAGGGCCGTAAGGAGCGTTGCGTTCCCCTCACCAGTTCAACCGTTGCTGTCCTGAAGGCCTGGTTGCTTGAAACGCAGGGACGCCCGGACGACCCGTTATTCCCTACACGTACCGGCAGGCAGCTCAGCCCGGATGCAATCGAACGGCGTGTTGCCACTCACGCCGCCGTCGCTGCGCGGCATGTTCCATCCCTCGTCGGAAAGCACCTCACCCCACACGTCCTTCGGCATACCAGCGCCATGCAGTTGTTGCAGGCCGGTGTTGATAGCTCGGTGATTGCCCTTTGGCTTGGCCATGCGGACAGCCGGTCAACCCAGGCCTACCTTCACGCCGATTTATCAATCAAGGAGAAAGCATTGGCGCTAACCACGCCGCCCTCGGTTAAACCGGGCCGTTACCAGCCCCAGGACCCGATTCTCGCTTTCCTGGAGAGCTTGTGATTATGCCGATAACCCTCGTACTGTCAGGCCCACGCAGCCCGCCTTGTCGTGCCGTAGTCGGCATAATTACGTAGTCGGCATAAATCCTCATACAGGCCTTTTCATCTCGACGCTCAGTCGCAATCTGACGGTTGATTGACTTGCGCCTTTCCTAGCATGCTACACTCCCCGTCCAGTTTCCCTTTCGGATTAGCTAGGTGATGATGGGCAATTCTATATCGAACCCACTGCCATACCAAGGCAGATTTCAGAATGACCCGCGTGATGTTCCCGCATCACTTACGGGCGCACAGCACTCGAAGTATGTCTCCACTATCGCCTGCGCCGATTGGGAATGCACTCCGCACCGGCCCTTCACAAACGCTTTCATGGCGACTTCTCCCAGCCAGACGTGGTAGCTTGCATAGATCAGACGATGGATGAAACACACGATGTTCCACACTTTGGCCGCTTCTATTTGTAAGGCACGGGCAATGCCTACCTGGACTGGAGACAGGTGTAGCGGAAACTTTTCGATCAGGACATCAGTATCCTTGGTCTTTGGTTTCTTCACTTGATTGTTCTTCAATCTACTCAATCTCGTTTCACCTCCTTCCGAGGGGATTTCTGCACCTCGATATATTTTCTGATGGTTTCTGCACTCACGTTACCGGCAGTACCGATGTAGTAACCCTTACTCCAAAACCCACTACCCCAGAAATGCTTTCTCTTGAGAAAGGGTATGACAGAGAATACCTTGTTGGCTGTAACGCTCTTGATTATCCTCACGATTTCTGTTGGTGCTACCACGGGAGGAGCGGAAAGGAGAATATGCACATGATCGGGCATAGTTTCCATTTGAAGAAGGGTATATCTGTAATCGACGCAGATTTCTTTGACCGTCTGCCTAATTACTTCTTCGACCTTACCTTTTATGACGTTATGGCGGTATTTCGGACAGAACACTATGTGGTAGTTGATATTATATACGCAATGGCTCGCCTTTCCCTCCATAGGTTAATTATACCAGCTCGTCCACCACGTGTCAACATTTTTTCAAGAATTTTGCTACAGAAACCGCCCTCCGGGCGGACCGCTTTCATCCCCGACCCACCTATCGGTGGGTGCCCGCGAGGCCGCGGGTTTTCAGCGGTGATATCTATAAACAAAACTTTCCTGCACGACGTGTTGCGCCTTTTTTTCGCTCATCCGGAGATCGGTCTCCTGGGCGTAGCCGGTTGCCGGGCCCTGCCGGCCAGCGGTGTCTGGTGGGAGGGAATGGACCGGGTCGGCAAGGTTATGGAGTTTCGGGAAACCTTCCACATCCTGAAGTTTGCCGGAGTGGCGGGCGCTTTTTGTCCGGTCCAGGCGGTCGACGGGTTGATCATGATTACCCAGTACGATTTGCCCTGGCGCGAGGATCTTTTTGACGGTTTTCATTTCTACGACACTTCCCAGTGCCTCGAGTTCCTCCGGGCGGGCCGGCAGGTGGCCGTGCCGGCGCAGGACGATCCCTGGTGCCTGCACTGGTGCGGCACCGAGTTCCAACAAGCGGAGTATTATCGCTACCGGGACATCTTTCTGGAACATTACCGGGAGTTCTACGCCTGATACCCGCGGGATCCGGCAGGCCCGGCCGTGAAAGACTCCATGGATCCCTGGATTTCAGACCATGCTGTAACCATTGATTCGTTCCAATCCGGCCCGCAGTTCATCCAGCATCGCCTGGGTCGCTTCCGGTTCATGCCCCCCCTGTGGCCAGAAAACCAGGCGCTCCCAAGCCAACCCCCGATCCCCCGCGAGCAGGAAGCGGGCCAGATCCTCCGGGGCGGTTGCCGGTACGCCGGGCAAATACACGGCCCGGCCGGGGTTGTGCCTGGCGATGTTCTCCATGAACTCGGCCGTGCCGTCCTGTGATCCCGAGTCGCAGAAGATCAGTCTGTCCCCCGGGGCAAGGTAGGGAAAAATATCACGCACAGACCTGTGCATTGAAAAAGCGGCGTCTACCGATCTTTGAAACGATTTCGTTGCGAGCCTTTACTTTACCCGGGACAGCCGCCGGACAAGGTTCAGTTCACCTGAGCCGTGTATACCCTGATAGTAAAGCAAATCCCACCGCCCAACGCCCCGTTGCTAAAAAGGCCGCCGTTCTTTATGGCCGGGGCTGGCTATGCCCGCGGGCACGGTGCAGGAAAACCTCCTGCCGATTGATCCCCGGCGCCGGCGGCCGGTTAAGTGATCCTTCTCTCAGGGAGGCAAAGTCGTGTCCGCATCCTTTCAGGTGGTCGTCATCCGTCCGCCGGGTTACGCTCATTCAGGGGCCCTGGCGGAAATCGCCGAAACGCTGGTGGGGGGCCTGCGGCGCCTGGACCACCAGGTCAGCGTGGAGGAGAACCGCATGGTTCCAGGCTCCCGCGCCGTCCTGCTGGGGGCGCACCTGTTGCGGGCAGAGCATGTTGCCAGGGTTCCCGCCGATACCATCGTATACAACCTGGAGCAGGCCGACCCGGCCTCTCCCGTGTGGACCCCCCATTATATCAGCCTGCTGCGCCGGCTGGAGGTCTGGGACTACAGCCGGCGGAATATCGAACGCCTGGCCGGCATGGGAGTGACCGGCCGGGTGAAGCACGTGCCGGTCGGCTATGTTCCGGAACTGACCCGCATCACCTCCCAACTGGTGGAGGACATAGACGTTTTGTTTTACGGCTCGCCGAACAAGCGCCGCGCCTGGGTCATCGGCGAGCTCAGGGACATGGGTCTCAACGTCCAAACGGTCTTCGGGGTTTACGGCGCCGGGCGTGACGCTTTCATCGCCCGCACCAAGGTGGTGCTAAACCTTCACTTTTACGACACCAGCATCTTCGAGATCGTCCGGGTCAGCTACCTCCTGGCCAACCAAAAGGCCGTGGTCAGTGAGTGCCATCCCGGTACGGAAATTGACAAGGACCTGGTAGACGCGGTAAAACTGGCGCCGTACGAGGAACTGGCCTGCGCCTGCCGGGATCTGGTGCAGGACGGGAACCAGCGCCGCGAGTTGGCCGCCCGCGGGTTTCAGCGTATGACCGCCCGGGACGAGGCGCGAATCCTGCAGACGGTCCTGGGCGAGGGATGATGGATGGCGGACGAACGCAAGTTTCTCTTTTTCACCTGCATAAACAATGAGGATCTCTATGCGCTGTGTACCCGGCACATCCGGGCCCTGGCCGTACCGGAGGGTTTCACGGTGGAGACCGGGGCCGCCCGCGGCGCCCGGAGCATGGCCCAGGCATACAACCGGGCCATGGCCGAATCCGGGGCCAAGTACAAGGTCTATCTGCACCAGGATACCTTCATCGTCAACCCGACTTTTTTATCGGACGTGCTCCGCCTGTTCGCCGCCAACCCCAAAATAGGGCTCCTGGGAGTGGCCGGCTGCCAGACCCTGCCGGCCAGCGGCGTCTGGTGGGAGGGCCGGAACCTGTTCGGTAAGGTCCTGGAATACCGCCAGACGTTTCATGTCCTGAAATTCGCCGAACCGGCCGGCCCCTTCGCCCGGGTGCAGGCGGTGGACGGGCTGATCATGGTCACCCGGTACGATCTGCCCTGGCGGGAGGACCTTTTCACCGGCTTCCACCTTTACGATACCTCCCAGTCCCTGGAATTCGTCAAAGCCGGGTACCGGGTGGTTGTGCCGGCCCAAGCCGAACCCTGGTGCCTGCACTGGTGCGGGAACGATTTCGACACCGCGGAATATTACCGCTACCGGGACATCTTCCTGGAGCACTACCGGGAGTTTCTGCCCTGACGGGCGGGGGACTCAGGGGGACGGTTGCCGGGCGTTCCCAGTAGAAACTTGGCTTGCTATTCTCCCCGCGAGGCATTCGTCTCGCCTTGTTCGGCCTGGTTTACATAGTCTTTTCCTACCATAGCCAGTAGTAAAACAGCCCTTGACCGGTGGTTTCTCATATGGTAGTATCAGGGAAGGATGGGGAGCCATCGGCGGAAAAGGTCGCAAAAGGATATAAGTGCCGGTTTCTTGTTGTAAAAGCCACCTATGTATCAAGTTATTGTCTTTGTATAATGCGTAAAAAGTATCCAAAGAAAGAAGGTGAGTTTGTGAATCTAGCCAAAGTTTCAAACGGTAAAATAACTGTTCCCATAGAAATAAGACGTAAACTCAGTATCAAGGAAGGCGATAAGATAATCTTTCTTGAAAAACCTAACGGAGAGATTATCCTTCAAAACTCATCCTTAATTGCGATAAGGGATGCTCAGCGTGAATTGGCTGACCTTCAATTTTCTGAAGGTGAAATATTACGAGATGTTATGGATATTCGATATGGCAAAGGTAAAGAAACATGAGAATAATGATTGACACTAACGTAGTGATCTCTGCCATATTGAAGCAAGGTTCTGTTCCTGATATTGTTTTAAACGATGTTTACGAAAACCATGAGCTTATACTATGTGACCATATAATTAGTGAAAGCTATGAAGTGACTAAAAGACGCTTTCCTGGCAGAGTTGATGTTTTAGATAATTTATTTGCCAAGCTCCGGTATGAGCTTGTGCCGGCACCGCGAACAGGCGAAATTCTCATCCGGGATATAAAGGATCAGCCTATACTTAGCGCTGCTATAGCCTATGGGGTCGATGTCTTAATAATCGGTGACAAGCACTTTTTGGGACTGGGATTGGAAACTCCTCAAATAATGACACCTTTCGAATATAAAGAGCAATATATGATTCTACTGCGAAAACCCTTTCGCTCACGCGGCGGATACCCCATATAGGGACTCAGGTGCATGCGCGCCACTATACTTGGGTGGTCCTTCAGGCAAATCGTACTTTTTGCAGCGAAATCATATATTGATTAATTCCTGATTCTACTGCAACCCTCCCTACTCACTGCGTCAAAATTCGGTTGGCCGTTCCGTACAGAATTTTCCTGAATTTTCCGTTCACTCTGGATTTGATGTGCCCCTGGACATCCATAATACTTCGGGGGTTCCAGGCGCTCGGGCCGATCAAGAAGCAGATGTTCGTAAAGGTCGTGTAGCGCCGCCAAAGGCCGGTTGAATGCCCTATCAGATCATTTTTCCACCCGCGGCGGGAATGGAAAAACAAAGAGGCACCTGTCCCGGGCCGCCGGGACCCGTTCGGCTGCAGACGACGGTAGTACCGAACAGGGGAGAAACGGCCAGCGCCTAAACACAATTTTTCTTCATCCAAATGAAATTCAAAATGTCTCCGGGGTGGGCCAGAGGTGTTTTCGGCGCCGGGCACCGTCCGGGGGGCTTTTCTCGAGAAAAGATGTTCAGTCTTTCCGGGCCGGATCCAAACTTAACACAAATGTTTTCAAAATTTAATAAAATTTTTTTGTTCAAGAATTTGTACTTTTCTAGTCAATTAGAACGTATGTACCTCAACATATAGTGTGACAGGCTTTGTATACAAAATAGGTATACTACAAAGATTATAATTTTCTTCGACAAAATACTTGACGAAGTAAAAATCATCCTGTAATATCTACTTACAAGAGAAAAAAGCACAAATTGGAATTTACAAAAATAAACAATCGCAAACATCGAAAGGGCAAACTTCCTCGAAAGAGAAGGGCGCAAAGCTAACGGGCCTAACGTGCGCAGGCACTATGGCAGCCGGGTTGCCGAGAACTTCTTTGCCCAGCCCTTTCATAGAGGCTGGGTTTTTTTGTCAAAGTGATGACCCGGCGGGGTGGCCAAATCTGCAGCAGGGATTGCCGCGGTATGGGCCCGTCCAATGGCGTAATGCCGACTCCGGGCCGGGGCCAAAAATGCTGGTCCGGTTTGCTTTTTCCAGGAAGGAGGATCGGTAAGGTGAGTCTATTCGACTCCAACGTGATTCAGGCGCTCACGGATACTCTGAACGCCGCCAGCGTGCGCCAGCAGGTGATCGCGAACAACATTGCCAACGCCGAGACCCCGGGCTTCAAGCGGTCGGACACCAGGTTCTCCGACATGTTGGCCCAGGCTCTGGGCCAACCGGCGGGCAAGATTCCGCTTTCGCAGGACAACACCCGCGACATGGGCGGCGCGCCCTCGCTGCAAGACCTGGCGCCCCAGGTGGTTACCGACTACACCACCGCCGGACAATTGAACGGCAACAACGTCGACATGGACGTCGAACAGTCCAATATGGCGACCAACACGCTCCTTTACGACACGGCGGCCCAGGAGCTCAGTGACCGTCTGAGCCTGGAGAGTTACGTCATAACTACCAACCAGTAAGGAGGCAACGTAAGCCGTGAGTCTATTTTCCTCGTTCTCCATAAGCGCTTCCGCTCTTACGGCGGAAAGGATGCAGTTGGACCTCATTTCGAACAACCTGGCCAACATCAACACGGCCGGCACACCGGGCGGCGGTCCGGGTGCGGCCCAGGTGTACCAGCGGGAAATGCCGCTTTTCGCCCAGCGACTGATTGAGGCGACGGGCGACGACGGGTTGCCCTCCGATATGCCGGGCGGTGTGGCGGTAACGGGGGTGGTCAAGGATAACACGCCCCCGCGTCTCAAATACGACCCTGGTAACCCCCTGGCCAACAAGCAGGGTTATGTGGCGTATCCCAACATCAACGTATCCAACGAAATGGTGGACATGATCACCGCGGTCAGAACCTACCAGGCCAACGTCACGGCTTTTAACGCCGCCAAGGCCATGGCGACCAAGGCGCTTTCCATCGGCAAGTCCTGATGGTTAAGATTTAATACGGACAAGGGGTGGTTTTTTGTGTCGGTCGGCGCCATAAGTCTTTTGAATCCTCTCGTACCGGACAATCAGGCCACCTCCGCGGGTAACAGCGGTTCAGGCTTCGGACAGGCCCTCAACGACGCTATAACCAAATTGAGCGACAGTCAGCAGAAGGCGGACGATACCGTGACGGGCTTTCTTACCGGCCAGGTGCAGGACGTGCACCAGGTTACGGTGGCCATGGAGGAAGCCAAGATAAGCATGGAACTGGCCGTAGAGGTGCGCAACCGCGTGGTCAGCGCCTATCAGCAGATTTGGCAGATGCCGGTCTAAGTTCGCTTGAGCAGGGAGTGGGCCAATGAACCTCAGGGAGCAATGGACAAGGCTTGTCAACCAGTTCCGGGAACGATGGCAGGCTATGTCGGCGGGTCGAAAGGCAGTGTCCATCCTGGCGGCCGCGGGTGTGCTGGCTTCCCTGGTTTACTTAGGCGGATTGGTCTTTACACCCCGGTACGCGGTGCTCTTCAGCAACCTGCAAGCGGCGGAAGCCGGAACTATTACCACCAAGCTTGATTCCATGAAAGTGCCGTACCGCCTTACCGACCAGGGAAAGACAATTGAGGTGCCCCAAAACCAGGTATACAGTGTCCGCATTCAGCTGGCCTCCAACGGCACCCTGGAAAACACCGACTCAGGCTGGTCACTCTTCGACCAGAACCAGTTCGGCATGACCGATTTCGAACAGCAGGTGGACTATCAGCGGGCCCTGCAGGTCGAGCTGAGGAACACCATCACCCAGATGAACGGAGTGCAGGACGCCGTCGTCAACCTGGTCATTCCCCAGCAGTCGGTATTCCTGCAGTCGGGCGGGACTCCTTCCGCCTCGGTGCTCCTGAAGCTTCAGCCGGGAGCAAGCCTCAGCCCCGACCAGGTACAGGGTATCAGCGACCTGGTGGTGGGCAGCGTCCAGGATCTCAAACCGGAAGACGTACATATCGTAGACACCAACGGCAACATACTTAACTCCGGCCTCAATTCGAAGGACAACGGACAACTGACGGCCGCGGCCTCCCTTACCCAGCAGAAGGTGACCCTGGCCTACGACCAGGCCTTGGAACAAAAGGTGCAGGCCATGCTGGACCAGGTCCTCGGTCCGGGGCAGGCCAAGTGCATTATCAACGCGGACCTGAACTTTGATCAGAAGCAGACCTCCCAGACCACTTACGGCAACGGGTCGGTTCTGAGCCAGCAGACGACGAAGGACACCGGCAGCGGCGGGGCGGCCCCCGGGGCCGTGCCGGGCACCACGACCAGCACCACGCCCGTGACTCCCTCTTACGCGTCCGGTTCCCAGTCCACGGGCACGTACGACAATGAAAGCACCACTACCAATAACGACGTTAGCAGCACCCAGACTTCCGATACCCAGGCGCCCGGGACGGTGGCGCGCATTTCCACCGCCGTGGTGGTCAACTCAAACAGCAACGGCCAGATCAGCCAAAGCCAGGTCCAGTCGCTGGTGGCCGCCGCCATCGGCTTCAACGCCAACCGCGGCGACTTGGTTACGGTTGAGTCCATGCCCTTCAACACGCAGTTAGAGAGCAACCTGGCCCAGCAAATGGCCAGCAACCAGGCCAGGCAGAGGCAGCAGCAGCTGATCGAAATGGCCGCCGCCGGCCTCCTGTTGCTGATCATCCTGATCGGGGTCCTGGTGGGGGTGTTGCGCCGGCGCAGACGGGTCGAGTACTTTGAGGAAGAGGAGATGCTGGCCGCCGCTCCGGCTGAAGCGAGCCTGACCGAGGAGGCTAGGAAAGAATTCTTCTCCGAGGACGAGAAGCTCGAAGTTATTCGCCAGTTGGCCAGGGACAAGCCGGAGGACGTGGCCGAGATAGTGAAGGTCTGGATCAAGGAAGTCGGTTAACCAGCGAAGGAGAGATAACGTGGCCCAGGAACTGCAAACGGCCGTCGAGGAACCGGAGGATTCCGGCTTGGCAGCCACTTTGACGGCACCGCTGCCGCCGCCACCGCCGCCTGAATTGGCACAGATCAGCGGAACCGAAAAGGCCGCCATTCTGTTGGTAACTTTGGGTTCCGATGTTTCGGCCAGGGTGCTGAAATATGATTTTTTCGATGACGAAATCGTGCGGATCGGCCACATGATCTCGAGCCTGGGCCCGTTTGCGGCCTCCAAGCGCAAGGCGGTCGTCGAGGAGTTCTTCGAAATTCGCCGGGCCAGGGAATATATGGTGCACGGCGGCCTCAAATACGCGAAAGAGCTCTTGGAAAAAGCCCTGGGGCCGCAGCGGGCGGCGGAAATCATCCGGAAGCTGACCGCGGCCCACAAGCAGGCACCCTTTACCAATTTGCGCAAGTCAGACCCGCGCAAGCTCTTGAGCTTTATCCGCAACGAACACCCGCAGGCCATTGCGCTCGTTCTCTCTTACCTTTTGCCGGAGCAGGCCTCCTACATCCTGTCGGCCCTGCCTCCGGAGCAGCAGGGAGATATCGCCAAGCGCATCGCCACCATCGAGCGGACCAGCGCCGAAGTGGTCACCGAGGTGGAACAGATGTTGGACCGCAAACTGTCCCTGACCCTGGACGAGAGTCGCCTGGCCCACGGCGGTGTTCAGGCCCTGGTGGACATCCTCAACGTGGCCGACCGCCACACCGAGCACGTCATCCTGGAAGACCTGGAACGCCGGGACAACGAGTTGGCCGAGGAAGTCAAGAAGCGGCTCTTTGTCTTCGAAGACATTACCAAGTTGCTGGACCAGGCCATCCAGCGGGTCCTGCGCGAGGTGGATCTCAAGGACCTGGCTATGGCCATGCGCGGGGCCAACGAGGAAGTCAAGCGGCGCATTTACAAGAATATGTCCAAGCGGGGCGCGGACATGCTGCAGCAAGACCTGGATGTCATGGGTCCGGTGCGCCTGCGGGACGTCGAGATGGCCCAGAGCCGCATTGTGAAGACGATCAAAAAGCTGGAGGAGCAGAACGAGATAGTCGTCGGGCGGGGTGGCGAAGATGTCATTATCGTCTAGGGTCATCAAGGGCGGCCGGACGGCGGAATCACATCAGGTGCCCCTGCGGCTTGTGATCACCGCCGTTGACTCGGAGGAGGCCGACCGGCAACCGGGCCCGGAGGAATTGCTGGCGCGGGCCGGAAGTGAAGCCGAAAATCTACTGGCCCGGGCCGGGGAAGAGGCCCGGGAGACGCTCGCGATTGCTGCCCGCCAGGCGGACGAGCTGCGGCAAAAGGCCGCCGGGGAGGCGGGCGCCCTGCGGGAAGAGGCGCGGCAGGAAGGTTATGCGGCGGGCCAGGCCCAGGCGGAGGAAGCGCAGGCGGACTTGTTGGCCAAGGCCGTCCGGCATCTCGACCAGGCCCAAGCCGAACGCCTGGTGCTGCTGGAGGGGGTCAGGGACGAAGTTATCGAACTGGCCGTCACCATAGCGCATCAAGTGGTGGCCCGCGAGCTGAGCATGGCCCCGGCCGCGGTTATGGCCATCGCCAGGGAGGCCCTGGAACTGGTCAGCAACCGCGAGCGGGTTACGGTTTACGTAAACCCCTCGGAAGCGGATCTCTTCCGGGCCCGCCGGGGAGATCTGGAAGGTTCCCTTTCCGACCGGGCCCTTCTGGTCATTATCGCGGATCAGGAGGTTTCCCCGGGCGGAGTGCGGGTGGAGACCGAACAAGGGCTGGTGGACGCCAGCCTGGAGGCCCGTTTTGCCACCATGAGCGGAGTCATGAAGGGCCGGAGGAACGAATGATGGATCTGGCGGCGGAATTGACCCAGTTGCGGGAACAGGCGTCTAGGACCAAGGTCCTGCGCCTGACCGGCCAGGTAACCAGGGTGATCGGCCTGACTGTGGAAGTACAGGGTATCCTTTCATCCATCGGTGAGGTCTGCGATATCTTCGTGCCGGGCGAGACCCGGCCGGTTCTGGCCGAAGTGGTGGGTTTCCGGGAAAGGGTTTCCCTGCTCATGCCGCTCGGCGAGCTCAAGGGCATCCGCCCCGGTTGCCGGGTGGTACCCAGGGGCCGGGACTTCACCATCCCGGTGGGAGACCACCTGCTGGGTCAGGTGCTGGACGGTCTGGGCCGGCCGCTGGGGGAAAAGGACTGGGCGGGCGCCGGGGAGGATTTCCCGGTGAGCGGCCGGGTGCCCAACCCCCTGGAGCGCCGCCGCATCTCCGATGCCTTGTCCACCGGGGTACGGGCCATCGACGCCTTCCTCACCTGCGGCCGCGGGCAGAGGCTGGGTATCTTCTCCGGCAGCGGGGTGGGCAAGAGCACGCTTTTGGGGATGATCGCCCGTTACGCCAGCGCCGATGTCAACGTCATCGCCCTGATCGGGGAGAGAGGACGGGAAGTTCTTGATTTCATCGAGGGCCACCTGGGTGAAGGACTGGCCCGCTCGGTCGTGGTGGTCGCCACCTCGGACCAGGCGGCCTTGGTGCGCCTGAAAGGGGCCTTTGTGGCCAGTGCCCTGGCTGAATATTTCCGTGACCAGGGAAAAAGTGTCCTTTTTATGATGGATTCGGTGACCCGCTTTGCCGCCGCCCAACGGGAAGTGGGTCTGGCCATAGGTGAGCCGCCGGCTACCAAGGGGTACACGCCGTCGGTATTCGCCCTCCTGCCCCGGCTCCTGGAGCGCTCCGGCATGGGTCGCACCGGCTCCATCACCGCCTTCTACACCGTACTGGTGGACGGCGACGACATGAACGAGCCGATAGCCGATGCCGTGCGGGCCATCCTGGACGGACATATTGTTCTTTCCCGTAAGCTGGCGGGGAGGGGCCACTTTCCGGCCATCGACCTCTTGCAGAGTGTCAGCCGGCTGATGCCCGAACTGGTGAGCGAGGAACATTACCGGCAGGCCTCTCTGGCCCGGGAAATATTGGGGACCTATGCCGACGCGGAGGATCTGATCAATATCGGTGCCTACGTGCCCGGCTCCAACCCCCGGATCGACCACGCCCGGTCCCGGTTCGATCCCCTGACGGCCTTCCTGCGGCAGCGCCCGGACGAAACGACCCCCTTGGCGGCCGCGCTGGAACAGTTGAACGCCCTGAACCTGGGAGGCGAGTGACATGAAGAGATTTGCCTTCAACCTGGAGACGGTGCTGGAGTACCGCAGCCGCCAAGAGGATGAGGCGGTGCGTGAACAGGCCGAGGCGCAGCGGTACCGGCTGCAGAAGGAACGGGCCCTGGCCCGGACCAGGGATAACCTGGACAACAGCCTGGCGGGGGCACCCGTGGGAACCAACCTGGCCGAACTCCTGCATACCGCGGTCTACCACGTCCACCTGAACCGGGTGATCACCCGTCAGACCGGGGAGGCGGAAGCGGCGGCCCGGGAGTGGAACCTCTGCCGGGAGCGGACTCTGGTCAGGCACAGGGACCGTCTGGTCCTCGAGATGCTTAAGGAGAAAAAACACGCCGAATTCATGCTGGAAACCGGCAGACAGGAACAAAAGGAAAACGACGAAATTTCCCTGCAACTCCACGTCGTCCGCAGGGGCGGGCAGTGACGGGGGAGCGGGGGATAACCGGTAAACCTGTTGAAAGGAGGTGATTCAGTGCAAGTAGTTGCCACAAGCCAGACCGTGAGTGGACCCGCGCCGGTTGGCCCGGCCAAAACGGCCCACGACGGTGGGCAGGACCTGTTTGCCGGATTGTTGGCCGCCCTTGCGGCAGTCATTCCTGTACCCGCTGTGACCGCGACCGCTGCCCCGGTTGTCGGTACCGGCGGCCAATCCGCCGGTCAGACGGGGTCCGGTGGCGGCCAGGCGGACGGCCTTTCAGTGACGGGATTGCTCGCCACAGCTTACGGGGAGCAGAATTTCCTGCCTGACACCGGACCGGGTACCGGACCGGTTGCCCTAGGAGCGTCTGTGCCCGCTGCGGCGGCTGATACCATACCAGGCCCGGGAACTCAGCCAGCGGAGAATTCCCAGCCGACCCAGGCCGGTGGGTCCCTAGACGCGCTGGCCCCGGTTCAGCTTCCGGCCGCATCCGGCCCACCGGCCGCCCCGGCGGCCAATCCGGTAACTGGAGCAAACCCATCTATAGTAGGTGCTCCGCCGGCCGCCCCGGCGGCAAATCCGGTAACGGAAGCGAACCCATCTTCAGTAGGTGCTCCGCCGGCCGTATCCACGGCTTCGCCCGCCGGTCCGGACAGCCAGACTCCGCCCCCGGCAACCTCCGGCGGTTCCCCGGTTACCCCGGTGCAAGGCGCAACGGTCCAGGCTGTTTTGCCCACGTCTACCGGACCGGCCCAGTCGGTCCCGGCACCGGGAGTCCTGGTCAGCGCGGCCGGACAGACCGGTTCGCCAACGCCCCAGCCCCCTCAGACCGGCGGTCCCCTGCCGGGGCAGGGAATGACCGGTGTGCCGGGGCAGGTTGCTTCGTCCCCTGTCGCCAGTACGGCGCCGGGCGGTGACGCCTCAGGCGGCGGTCTGTCCCAGTTTGCTTCGGCCAAGGACGGCGATTCACCCGGCGGGAAGGTAGCCAATCAGACCCAAAACCCCCTGGCGGCCCAGGCGGTGCCCCTGCCCCAGGTCCAGGCCGGCCTTACGCCGGTGACACCGGCGGCGCTGCCGCAGGCGGCAGCCGAAACCATCCTGAACTATCTCAACCAGGCGGGCCGCTTGCCGGCGCAGTTGCAGCTCCATCTCGACCCGCCCGCCCTGGGTAAGCTGACCATCAACCTGAGCTTAAGCGGCGGCGCCCTGTCCATGACCTTCATAACGGCCGGCAGCCACGCCCGCGACCTGGTGGCGGCCAGTCTGCCCCAGATGCGCGAGGTCCTCGGCCAGCACAACCTCGCCGTCGCCCAGGCCGATGTTATGGTCGGTTCCTTCGCCGGCGGTACCGGCCAGGACGGGGGTACACCGCAACAGGGAACTCCGGTGCGGACGGCCTGGAGCCAGGCTTCAGCGGTTCCGGAGCCGGACGAACAGCCCGAATCCGCGCCCGCGACGAGTCTCGTCAACATCCTGGTATAGGGAGGTGGATAGTCAGATGAGTGTAAGTTCGGTCGACAACAACCCGTACCAGGCGCCGGCGTCCTCTTCCAGCAGCGCCATCGGTACAACCGGCATGAACGAAACCGATTTCCTGGACCTTCTGGTGGCCCAGCTGAAGAACCAGGATCCCGACAGTCCGCAGGATCCGTCCCAGTTCGCCGCCCAGCTGGCCCAGTTCAGTACGGTGGAGGAGTTGCAGAACCTGAATCAGAACGTGACCGCCTTCAACCAGGCGAGTGAACTCGGCGAAGCGGCGGCCCTGATCGGCAAGACCGTGACGGTGGACATGGGCAACAACCAGACGGACAGCGGCGCCGTGGCGAGCGTGTTGTACAACGCCGGCAACGATCCCCAGGTGGTGGTCAACGGCAACAGCTACGGTTTCAGCGCCATCCAGGAGGTTGATTAGGGGTGGTTGGGCATGAAGGTTGAACAGGTCCTTCCCGGACTGCCGGCCCCGGTTTCCAGTCAGGCACCGGTTGGCGGGCCAGGCGGTTTCAGCCAAACCCTGCAGGCGGAGATGGAAAAGAGCGGTCTCAAGTTTTCCGCCCACGCCCAAAAGCGGCTTCGTGATCGCAGCATCGACCTGGGCGGCGCGGACCTGGACCGGCTGAACCAGGCCCTGGACCAGGCCCAGTCCAAGGGAGTGAAGGATACCCTCCTGATTTACGGCGACTTGACCCTGGTGGCCAGCGTAACCAACCGTACCGTGGTCACCGCCCTGGAGGGCGGTGAGGCCAAGGTGTTCACCAACATCGATGGAGCGGTGATCGTACCGAGGTAAGGCGGCCGGACCGCGTTCGCGGGGGCTGCAAGGGGTCCGCCAAACGACGGCGGCGGACCCGGAAAAAGGAGGAAACAAAGTAAATGATCAGATCGCTTTTCTCGGCCGTGTCCGGCCTTGAGAACCTGCAAAACGGTATGGACGTGGTCGGCAACAACATTGCCAACGTGGATACCACTGGTTTCAAGTCCCAGGAGGCCACCTTCCAGGACATGCTCTACCAGAGCTTGCGCGCGGGTAGCGCCACCACCGCCGGCGGCGCCGGGGCGGTCAACCCCTCCAATGTAGGCACGGGGATGAACCTGGCCGAAGTCACCAACGACATGAGCCAGGGTACCCTGCAGAACACCGGGCGCACCCTGGACCTGGCAATCCAGGGCAACGGCTGGTTCTCGGTGCAGGATGCCGCCGGTGATATCTACTACAAGCGGGACGGCGTCTTTAACCTCGACGCCACCAACAACCTGGTCGATGAAAACGGTAATGTCCTGCTCGATAACGGCGGCCCCCCCGGGGCAGCCATCAACCTCGGCGCCACGGCCCTGGCCACCGTTAACATCGCCCAGAACGGTGTGATCACCTATACCACCACGGCGGCTCCCACTGTCACAGTCCCGGGTCCCACTATCGGGTTGAGCATGTTTCCGGACCAGGAGGCCCTGACCAGGGTGGGAGACAACCTGTACACCGCGAACGCCACCCTGACCGGCCCTATTACGAATAGCCAGCCCACGACCGCCGGCACCGGTTCCATCAACTCCGGTTACCTGGAGTCCTCCAACGTCAACCTGGCCAACGAGTTCGCCAACCTGATCGTGACCGAACGTTCCTACGAAGCGAATACCAAGATGATTACGACCTCCGACCAGATGCTCCTCGACCTGATGAACCTGAAGGCCGGAGCGTAAGACACTTCAGTTGAAGGTGGGGTATATACCGTGGCCGACAACCAGCCGGCAGCGCCGAAGGGCCAGCTGCCGGGTCAGAACCGGCGGCAGCGGTTGAACAAGATGAAGCAGGGATTCAGGCCGGTACCTGCGGCCGGCCAAACCCTGAAAAAGAACGTAAAAACCATTCTTGGCGTGGTCTTCGTCGTGCTGGTGGCGGCCGGCGGCTACTACTGGTACACGCACTGGCAGCGGCCGTCCCCGGCGGCCGCCGCCAGTGCCCCCGCCGCCAGTGCCCCCGCCGCCACCGTTGTCCAGAACCAGGCCGAGGATACCTACTCACTGAGCGCTGTCACCGTCAACCTGGCCGATACCGACGCCAGCCACTTAGTGCAGATTCAGCTGGTCCTGGGGTATCCCCGGAGCGAGTCCGGACTGGCCGGGGAACTGAAGGACAAGGAGTATCTCATCACGGATAAGGTGATCACCGACCTGCGCGCCAAGAGTTACGGGCAGCTGGTGAACGGTCAGGGCGAAGACGCCCTGAAGAAGGAACTGCTGCAAACGGTGAACAGCGTTCTGACCAAGGGGCAACTGACCGGCGTCTATTTCAAAGAATTTCTTCTTCAGTAGAGCGGAGGTGGCGCAGGTGAGCGGGACGGCAAAGGAAGGACCGGGGAAGGATCCGTCCATCAAGAAGGCGGTCTTTCCCAGCCTGTCGGCGGGCGGCTTCCTTCCCCAGATGAAGACGGGGCTGGACCACTTCATGGACGTGGAAATGGAGCTGACGGCCGAAATCGGGGCCAGGACCATGGCGGTCCGGGAGGTGCTGGGCCTGGACGAAGGCTCGGTCATAACCTTGGACCGGGCAGCCGGGGAAACCATGAGTATCCTGTTGAACGGGCGCCCTTTTGCCCGGGGCGAAGTTGTGGTCATAAACGACCGCCTGGCGGTGCGCGTAACCCATGTGGAACAGCCCCTGCGGCTCAGACAAGGGGAAAGTCATGGGCAGTGACGACGTTCTCTGGGTCTTTTTGCGGACGCTGCTCGCCTTGCCGGTGGTGCTGGCGCTGGCTTACCTGACCATCCGCTACGTGCTCGGCCGGAAGAATCTTACGGCCGGCCCGCGCCGGATGCGGGTGGTGGAGACCCTGCCCCTAGGAGGCAAGGGCGCGCTGGTGCTGATTGAGATGGGGGGCCGCTACTACCTGCTGGCCTACCAGGAGGGGGCCGTGGCCGTGCTCAAGGAGATGGATGAACTGCCGGCGCCTGTCGAGGCCGGGACGGCGCCCTTCGGGGAACTATTCGACCTGGCGGCGGCGGTACCGAAGATTTCGGCGCTCTGGGAAAGAGTGGACTTGGAAAACCGTGTAAGGACGTGGCGAGGTAAACATGGACCGCGCTAAGTGGGTTCTTTTATTAGGGCTTTTGGTTCTGGTGGTGGGGGCGGTGCCCGGACAGGCTTGGGCAGCCGATTTGTCGCTGCCCAACGTCAGTTTGAACCTGGGCACGGCCAGCAGCCCGGCCGGGGTAGTGGAGAGCGTCCGGTTGCTGGTGCTGCTTTCGACCCTGACCTTTATTCCGGCCCTCCTGCTCATGACTACCTCGTTCACGAGGATCGTCATCGTGCTCGGCTTCCTGCGCAGTGCCCTGGGGACGCCGCAGGCGCCCCCGTCCCAGGTCCTGATCGGCCTGGCCCTGTTCCTGACCGTCTTCATCATGCAGCCGGTCTACAAGCAGGTCAACGATCAGGCCGTGGCGCCCTATATGGCGGGGCAGATATCACAAACCCAGGCCGAAGACGCGGCCGCGGCGCCCATGCGGACTTTCATGCTCAACCAGACCCGCAAAGACGACCTGTCCCTTTTCGTTAGCCTGGCCAAGATCCCGACGCCGGTTGACCCCAAGACCCTGCCCCTGACCGTGGTCATCCCGGCCTTTATCATCAGTGAGTTGAAAACGGCCTTTCAAATGGGCTTTATGATCTACATACCGTTCCTGGTGATCGATATCGTGGTGGCGAGTATCCTGATGTCCATGGGCATGTTCATGCTGCCGCCGGTCATCATCTCGTTGCCGTTCAAGCTCCTGCTGTTCGTCATGGTGAACGGCTGGTACCTGGTGGTCAAGTCGCTGGTGGAGAGTTTCCATTAGGAAGGAGCGAGCGTTATGACCGACATCTTCGCCATTCACGTCGCCCGTCAGGCGCTCCTGCTGGTGCTCATGCTGGCCGGTCCCCCGCTCTTGCTGGGAATGGTGGTGGGTCTGTTCGTCAGCGTCATCCAGGCCACCACCCAAATACAGGAACAGACTCTCACTTTCGTGCCCAAGCTGGTGGCCGTGTCGCTCCTGTTGATCGTTGCGGCCTCGTGGCTTTTAAATACCATGGTCAGCTTCACGGCCAACCTGTTCGCCCAACTGCCCCAGTTGACACGTTAGGAGTAGGAGAAAATGGTTCTTAACACGGCCGTCGTTATAACCTTCATCCTGGTTCTCATCCGGGTCACCACCTTCGTGGTATCGGCGCCGTTTTTCTCCATGCCTATGATTCCCGGCCGGGTCAAACTGGGCCTGGCGCTGGCCCTGACCGTGGCCGTGTTTCCCTCCGTCGCCGGGGTTTCCACCAACGTTCCCGGCGGGATCTGGGGCTACGTCCTGGCGGCCTTCAGCGAGGCGGGGGTGGGGCTCGGCCTGGGTTTCTCGGCTACCCTCGTGTTTTCGGCCATTACCCTGGCGGGCCAGTATATGGACCTGCAGATAGGCTTCGCCGCGGCCAGCCTTTTGAACCCCTCCAGCGGGCTGAACGTTACCCTGCTGGCCCAGTACCTTTATTTCCTGGCCATGGTGATCTACCTGAACATGGACGGCCACCTGGTTTTGATCGCGGACCTGGCCCGGAGCTACCAACTGGTGCCGCTGTCGGCGGCTGGTTTCGGCCTAGGCGCCACCCAGCAGATGATCAGGATTTTCGCCGAGATGTTCGTTCTGGCGATACAGATCGCCGCGCCGCTGGTCACCGTGCTGCTGGTTGCGGAACTGGTGCTGGGCTTTTTGGGTCGCACCGCGCCGCAGATGAACGTGTTCATGCTGAGTTTTCCGCTTAATATAGCCGTGGGTCTTCTGGTTCTTGGCATCATCCTGCCGATGCTGGCTACCTTCTTTACCCACGTTTTCGACGTGATGAACGGCCAGGTGATGAACTTGATGAGGGGGTTGACCTAAGTGGCCGATCAGGACAAGACCGAACAGGCAACCCCCCGGCGCCTTTCGGAGGCCAGGAAAAAGGGCCAGGTGGCCAAGAGCACCGATTTTTCCGCCGCCGTCCTGCTCTTCGGCATGGTGGTATTCCTGTACATTTCCCGGGAGAGCTTCCTTTCCGCCCTCTCCCAGTACATGACCAGCTACTTTGCGGCGGTCGGGTCTTTGGCCCGGCAGCAGGCCAGCCCGCTGCAACTGTTGATCGGCACGGTGCTCACCCTGGCCCGCATGCTGGCCCCCTTCCTGGTGGCGGGTGTCGTCCTGGCCGTTTTGGTCAACGTTCTGCAGACAGGAGCGGTGTTCAGCACCGAGAGCATAACGCCCAAGCTTTCGAAAATAAACCCGTTTGAGGGTCTCAAACGCATCTTTTCCACCCGGGGCATGGTGGAGTCGGGCAAGAGCATCCTGAAGGTCTTCACCATCGGCCTGGTGGCCTTTCTGGTGATCCGCAGCCACCTGGAGAGCCTGCTGTCCACCTTCCGGCAGGAGCCGGTGGGCAGTTTCGATACGGCGGCCAGCCTGCTCTGGCAGGTGTTCCTGTACGGGTCTTTCGCCTACCTGGCCCTGGCGATCCTGGATTACTGGTACCAACGATACATGCATGGCAAGAACCTGCGCATGTCCAGACAGGAAATCAGGGACGAGATGCGCCAGTACGAGGGAGACCCGCATGTGAGGGGTAAGCAGCGTCAGATGCGCCGCCGCCTCCTGCAGAACATCATCCGCAAGGCGGTGCCCCGGGCGACCGTGGTGGTCACCAACCCCACCCACCTGGCGGTGGCGCTATCTTACGAAATAGGGGACGCCGGAGCTCCCAAGGTGGTGGCCAAGGGCGCCGGCGTTCTGGCCGACTACATACGTCAACTGGCTGAGGAACACCATGTCCCGGTGGTGGAGAACGTTCCCGTGGCCCGGTTCCTGTACAAATACGTGGAGGTTGACCAGGAGATTCCCGGATCGCTCTACCAGGCGGTAGCCGGAATACTGGCCGTCATTTACCGCAAGAGCAGAAAAGCCGGCTAGGACCGGATAGAGGGGGCGAAAGGGCAATGCAGGCCACAATAGCCCAGCGTATCAAGCAAAACCGTGACGTCGTAGTCGCCGCTGCCATCATCGGCATCGTCCTGATGATCATCATTCCCGTGCCGCCGTTCCTGCTCGACATTTTGCTCACGATCTCCCTGCTCCTGGGCATGATGGTTCCCCTCATAACCATGTTTACGACCGGGCCGCTGGACTTTTCCACCTTCCCGACCCTGCTCCTGGTGGCTACCCTGTACCGGCTGGCCCTGAACATTTCGTCCACCCGCTTGATTCTCTCCCAGGCCTACGCCGGGCACGTGATCGACGCCTTCGGCCATTTCGTGGTGGGCGGCAGTTACGTCATCGGCATGGTGGTTTTCATCATCATCACCGTGATCCAGTTCGTGGTGATCACCAACGGTGCCGGCCGCGTGGCCGAGGTGGCCGCCCGCTTTACCCTGGACGCCATGCCCGGCAAGCAGATGGCCATCGACGCCGACCTCAACGCCGGCCTGATCACGGAACAGGACGCCAAGGACCGGCGCCGCAAGCTGCAGAGGGAGTCGGACTTCTTCGGCGCCATGGACGGCGCTTCCAAGTTCGTCCGGGGCGACGCCATCGCGGGCGTGGTCATAATCCTGGTCAACATCATCGGCGGGCTGATCATCGGCATGGTCAACATGCACCTGGCCTTGTTGCAGTCGGTGCAGACCTACACGGTGCTGACCATCGGCGACGGCCTGGTAACCCAGGTGCCTGCGCTGCTCATCTCGACGGCGACCGGCATAATGGTCACCCGCGCCACGGCCGAGGCCAGCCTCGGGCACGAACTGACCCGCCAGTTTACCAGCTATCCCAAGGTGCTGTACATTTCCGGCGGCATCCTGTTTATCCTGGGCCTGGCCCCGGGGATGCCCCACGTGCTGTTTATGCTCATGGCCGTCGCCGCCGGCGGGGCCGCCTGGTTCATGACCCAGGAAAACGAGACCCGGGGCCGGAAAGAGCGGGAGACATCGGCCCGCCAGGCCATAGTCAAGAAGCGGGAGCCGGAGAACGTCTTCTCCTATTTTCAGGTCGACCCTCTGGAGATCGAAATCGGCTACAACCTCATCCCGTTGACCGACGAAAACCAGGGCGGCGACATGTTGCCCCGCCTGGCGGCGGTCCGCCGCCAGTTGGCGGCCGAGATGGGCATTTTCGTCCGTCCGGTCCGGATCCGCGACAACCTGCAATTGAAACCCGGCGCGTACCTGTTCAAGATCCGCGGGGTGGAGATGGCGCACGGCGAACTGATACCCGGCCAATATCTGGCCATGGACCCCCTGCACCAGGAGATAACCGTTCCGGGCATCAAGACCAAAGAGCCGACCTTCGGCCTGGAGGCCTGGTGGGTGCGGGAGGCTGACCGCGAAGGGGCGGAGTTGGCCGGCCTGACCGTAGTGGATGCCTCTACCGTCCTGGTCACCCATCTGACCGAGTTCATCAAGCGGCATGCCGCCGAACTGCTTGGCCGCCAGGAGATAAAGGAACTTTTGGATGTGGTCAAGGAAAAGAACCCCGCCACCGTGGACGAACTGGTGCCCGACCTTCTCTCGCTCGGCGAGGTTCAGAAGGTCCTGGCCAATCTCCTGTCCGAGCGGGTCAGTATCCGCGACCTGGTCAGCATCCTAGAGGCCCTGGCTGACGGGGCCCGTCAGAGCAAGGATACCGACTTCCTGACGGAAAGGGCCAGGCAGGCGCTGGCCCGGGCCATTACCCGGCAGTTCGCCGGCCGCGACGACAAGCTGACCGTGATCACCCTGCACCCCCGTCTGGAACAGGTGCTGGCCGACTCGGTCCAGGAGACCCAGCTGGGAGCCTACCCGGTATTGCCGCCCGACCAGGCGAGGGACATGATCGACCGGATGAAGCACCTGGTGGAGAGCTTGACCGCCAAGGGCACACCGCCCGTGCTCCTCACCTCGAGCCGGGTGCGGCTTCCCTTGCGCAGGCTGATCGGGCGCTTTTTGCCCAACCTGGCCATATTGTCGCTCAACGAAATTCTGCCCGGAGTGGAAGTAGAAGCGGTAGGGACGGTGACGCCAAGTGGTAGTTAAGAAGTATATCGTTCGTGACATGCCGGAGGCGCTGGCCCGTATCAGAAAGGACCTGGGCCCGGACGCTGTGATAGTCAGTTCCTACCGCGTCCCCGGGCCGGGTCTGAAGGGCCTCTTTACCCGGCGTCTCGAGGTTACCGCCGCCCTGGACGACCTGAGGGAAGAAAAATATTTCGGGCCGGCACGGGAATTGGGCTTTCGCCAGGGGGTTTCCCCGGGACCAAGCCGCGCGGAGACCCGGCCTCAGGCCGGGGGGCCGGCTTCAGCGGGCTTGTACGGCATCCCCAGGACCAATCGCCCTGTTCCCGGGCACGGGCCCGGCACCACTTTGCGGCGGGAGGAAAGCGGACGGGCCACCTGGCCGATGCTAAGCCGCGGCCTGTGCGCCACCTGGCAGCACCGCCTGACGTCGCTCCAACTGGCTGATGAACTGGTGCAGATGGTTATGGAGGACGTTGCATCAGACATCGACGGCCTGCTGCAGGGTCCGGAGGAATTATTCCGCTGCTGGCTGGAACACCGCCTGGCCGGCTGGTGCGAGCGTTTCTGCGCCGTCGAGCGGGCCGCCCGGGTGGTCGTGGTGACCGGACCGGCCGGCACCGGCAAGACCACCACGCTGGCCAAGCTGGCCGGCCGGGACGTCATGTACCGGAACAAGAAGGTGGCCATCGTATCCCTAAGCAGTGCGCCGCGGCCGGGCAGCACAGAGGGTTTGCGCAGTTGGGCGCGGCTTTTAGGGGTCCCGTTCGCGGTGGCCGCCGATCCGGAAGAACTGGAGCGGCTTCTCGCCGGATGGAGCGGCATAGAGCGCTTTTACCTCGACACGCCCTCCGATGCCTTCTTCAAGGCGGGTAAACTGCTGGAACTGGCCGGCTTTCTGGGCCGGCTGGACGGAGCGGAGACGCTCCTGGTTTTGAGCGCCACCACCCGGGACGCCGACCTGCTCCGGGCGGTCTCCCATGTGTCCCGCTTCGGGTGCAACGGCCTCGTGTTGACTAGACTGGACGAGGTATCCTCCCTGGGACCCGTTTTCAATTTGCTACCGCGCCTGTCCCTGCCTTTGCAATACCTGGGGATCGGCCGGGAGATCCCGGACGACATCAAGCCGGCCGGAGGCCATATTCTGGCCAGTCTGCTTTTGGGAGGTGCGGGCCGTGACGATCAATCCTTACCGGAACTCTGGGCAGCCAAGTAGCCTGCCCGTCACCGGCCAGCCCCGGGTAATCGCGGTGGCCAGCGGCAAGGGGGGCGTGGGCAAGACCAGTCTCAGCGTCAACCTGGGCCTGGCGTTGGTCGCGGCCGGCGAAAGGGTCATCCTGTGGGATGCCGACCTGGGACTGTCCAACGCCGAGGTGCTTCTGGGGGTTAATCCGGCGGCCGGCCTTTTGGAAGTTGTTTTAGGCCAGTGCGGCATCGACGAGGTAATGACATCCGCTTCCGGACTGCAGCTTATTTCCGGCGGATCGGGTCTGGCCGAACTCGCGAATTTGAGCGAACTGCAGAGACAACGGCTTGTGCGGGAGATCGCCGGCCTGGCCCTGAAGACAGACTTCCTCATCCTGGATACGGGAGCGGGTTTGGGCAAGGTAGTGCTCGGTTTCGTGGAGGCGGCGGAAGAGGTCATCGTGGTGGTTACCCCCGAACCGACTTCCATGACCGATGCCTACGGGTTGATCAAGGTGCTGGACAGGTACCGGCTGCAACGGGAAGTCATGGTCGTGGTCAACCGGGTACAAAACGAAAAGGAAGCTGCGCAGGTCTTCCGCCGGCTCCAGACCGTGGCCGGACGTTACCTGCCTAACATAGAGGTCAAGGCGGCCGGGCACGTCCGGGAGGATGCTGCCATGGGCCTGGCGGTCCGGCAGCAGGTTCCCCTGGTCACGCTGAGGCCTCAGGCACCGGCAGCCCGCGACATGGCGGACCTGGCCCGGTACCTCCGATGCGGCCGTCCCGCGGGGGATACCGCCTCAGGGTTCATGTACAGGCTGTTAAAACTCTTTGGATAAGGAAGGGAGGAGGTCTTGAAGCGTGAACGGTGATTTACAGGCGGGCCAGAAGGTGTTTATCCGTTTGAGGGGTGAGGACCGCACCTACCTGGCGGACCTCCTGGAGGTCTCGGCCAGGGGGTTGGTCGTATCTACCCCGTACCACCGGGAACTGCCTCTCGAGCTCAAGCCCGGCGACGAGCTGGTGAGCGGTTATTCAGCCCAGGGGGCCCGGTACATTTTTGAAACGAGGGTCCTGTCCACCCTGGAAGGGGGGCGCCTGGTGATCGGCCCGGCCCTGGAGGCGGTGCAGGTCCAGGAAAGGGAAAATGTGCGCCAGCCGGTCAGACTGCCGGTGGAATTGACCAACTACCTGGGGCAGATCGTTACCGTACCGGTGGTCAACCTGTCCAGCGGCGGCCTGCAGGTACTGAGCGATCGGGTCTATGCGGTCGGCACCGAGCTGCAGCTGAACCTGACCCTGCCCCGGGAATTTCCCCTCCCCATCGAGACTCACGCCCGCGTGGTCTGGACGGAGAAGGTCCTGGAGGAGGGGCGCCTGATGAACCGGTTGGGCCTGGAGTTTGTATCCCCGGCCATCTGGCAGCAGGACGAGATTTTCCGCTACATTTTCCGCCGAATGGTTGAAGAGCGCCAGAAGAGGGGGGAGAGCCGGGATGATTGACACCGAAACCTGGCGGGAATACCGCCTGACCGGGGACAGCAACATTAGGCAGCAATTGATAATCCATTATCTCCCCCTGGTGAAGTACCTTGCCGGACGGCTGGCGGTGAAGCTCCCTCCCTGCGCCAGTCAGGAGGACATGGAAGGGTACGGGGTCTTCGGCCTTATGGAGGCTATCGAGAAATACGACCCCGAAAAAGGCACCCGCTTCGAGGCTTACGCTTATTCCCGTGTGCTGGGCGCCATGATTGACGAGCTGCGCAAATTGAACTGGGTGCCGCGCACTTTGATGCAGAAGATGCAGGAGTTGAACGCGGCCAGGGAAAAATTGGAACGAAAACACCAGGGGCCGGTGACCAGCGACCTCCTGGCGTCGGAAATGGGCATACCGTTGGAAGACCTGCGGCGCATCGCCGTCCATTTTGACCGGGTAAACGTCATCTCGGTGGACGAGACGCTCACGGCGGCCGACGGCGAACGTTTGCGGCGGGGCGACCTGCTGGAGGACCGGACCAGCCCCGATCCCCTGGAAATCATCGAGAAAAAAGAGGGCCAGAGGCACTTGAGCGAGGCCATTGACCGCTTGCCCGAGAGGGATAAGACGGTGCTGGGCCTGTACTACCAGGAAGGTCTCACCCTGCGCGAAATCGGCCAGGTGCTGGATATATCCGAGTCCCGGGTGTGCCAGCTGCACACCCGGGCCCTGGCCAAGCTGAGGGAATACCTGACCGCGCACGATGTGGCGGTT
>DATKUX010000205.1:0-16662 GCA_035530395.1 Spirochaetia bacterium | reverse complement strand
GTCGATGGCAATACCAGTAGCACTGCTGTCTACATTAGAGATAATCCACCTGTGAATCCAATAATCGACCTGGTTACCATCGACCGCTTGGAGTGTCCTACGGATGGTCGGTTCGCTTGGCGGGGTATATCCGCCAGTATGGGGATCCCTCCGTGCGCCTAACCGCTTTAAAATATCCGGCGTAAGGCTAGCGACCCATTCAGCTATCTCTATGTAATCATGCTTGCCACTCAATATGCCGCAGGCAGCCATGGCAAGCACCGAGGTAAAAGGATGGCGAATACCGCGTGCGTGGCGCGGGTCAGGGATATGACCAAGATAATCCAACAGTTCTTTCTCTTGGCCCGGCAAAACTTTGTTCAAATCTACCGGCGGCTCGTTCCCATTCTCAATTGCCGGTGGCAAAATCATGGCGGTTAGATGTTTCCGGACTTTGCGGACCAAAGGCTTTACCAGAACCTTTTTGACCTCACCATGGTAACAGTACTTGCCGGCTTTACGTCCGTATCCGCGTGTCTTCCCAAGAATCATCCATCCAGCTGCCTTGTAGCACGTCCCTTCGAACAACTGGTGATCAACAAATGTTTCCGCCATAAGAACGGGATACCCAAAAGCAGCCTGCCAATCAGCTGATAGCCGCTTGGTATTGAGAGCCAATATTTTGGAAGCCAGATTTTTGATCTGAATGCCCGGTAAGATGAGAAAACGCTGATTGTTCACCACGTACTTCAGACGCTTCATCTTTTGTTCCGGCGACCATCCGATCCATTGGTCCCGGCTGGTTGTTTTCAAAGCAGCGGCACCCCAGCCAATGAGGCCAACCCATTGACCGTCGAGGATTGCCACGTATTTGAGCGAGTGGCCCATGAGTGTTTGAAAACCCAGGTAGTGATGAGCAGCCATCAGTTTGTTCCAGTTGTTCTCCTCATTCGGAACTATTGGTCTTACTACGAGATTGTCGAGGCTGATCCCACACGATGGGCTTTCCACGTCTCCGTTGGATATTACGACATAACTTCCCATGGGACCGAGCATACCATATCCGCGGGGGGAATGCCACGTCAGGATCTTCCAATTAGGCCGTTCCTAGAAAAAAATTTACTTTGACGTTGCCCTGGCGGTATGTTAGATATCACCATGGGATACTGAGAGAGGCATTGAAACATGCGGTAAAATGGGAGCTTGTTGGTAGGAACGTGGCTGACGCCACAGAACCTCCCATTAAAGAGGATTATGAGGCAGACAGCCTAAATGAACAGCAAATTCTCGACCTGCTAGACGTTGCAAAAGATACACCTCTCTATATAGCAATATTATTGGCATTGTCAACGGGAATGCGGCGTGGTGAAGTCCTTGGATTACGGTGGCAAGATATTGACTTCAAGACCTTTAGGATACACATTAAACAAACCATACTGCCTCCCCTTGCGAAGGGCGAGCCTGTGGTGGTGTCAACACCAAAAACCAAAAAGAGTAAGCGCACCGTAACACTTCCCCATAGCATAATCCCGGATATTAAGAAGCACAAGACCGAACAGGGCAAAGAGAGGATCTCGCACTCTGATATTTACCAAAACAACGATCTTGTGGTTTGTCGTCCTGACGGTACACCACTGAACCCTGGTTCATTTTCCCATCAGTTCGGGAATCTACTTGATAGTAATGGATTGCCCCATGTTCGATTCCATGACCTGCGGCACACCCACGCTTCCAGGTTATTGGAAAACGGGGTTGATTCAAAAACTATCTCGGAACGGCTTGGACACTCGGATGTCGGCACAACACTAAAAACGTATTCCCATGTTTCCCCAAAGATGAGAGACAAGTCGGCTGAGGTTATGGATGAGATTCTGCGGAAGCGGTTGGGATAAAAAAAGAATGCCGCTAACTTTCATAACGGCATTTCTAACGGGAACTCCCCAATTTTGAAACCCTCAAAACCCCGAAACCCTTGGTACTACTGGTGCGGCAGAAGGGACTTGAACCCCCACGACCTCTCGGCCACTAGAACCTGAATCTAGCGCGTCTGCCAATTCCGCCACTGCCGCATAACGTCCCGGCCGATGTTGGGACCTTTATTAGGATAGCATAGTCAGCGGCATTTTGTCAACGGACTGACGGCCCAATTCCGGCTGCGGGACCGGTGGGTCCCTAGGAGCCATGTAGATGAGCAGCCTGGTTTGGTGTCGTCAGAAGAATCGCACCAAATAGTTCCTATGGAAGGACTGGTTAGTAGCGCTTATTTTGTCAGAAACTTTGTAAAATCCTCCACCGGGTTATAACAAAATACTAATAAATGAATAGTTTCTTTAATACTTATAAGAGAGGGGGGTATGGTTGGAGACAGATTGTGGGTTGAAATGGCGGGTGTCGATTGCGGTCGGAGGGAGTGGGAAGGTGCAGATGCGGTTACTGCGGAGCAACTCAGGATGATCTGAAAGGGGGCTTAATCAGTGTCCGGAGAGATTGGGACTACCGTAATTACCGGACCGGGGGGCACGGGTGGCGTATCGCCCGGGCCGGCACCGGCTACCTCCATGGGATGGAAGGAGTTGTACCTCAAGGAAGACTGGTGGGCAATATACCTGGGCATAGCTATCGTAATAGTTTCGCTCATCGCCTTTTACAACGGGAGCACAGTGGTCAAGGCACTTTCGCTCAACCCCGGTGGGCTCAAATGGACTTCGTTGGGTCAGTTAGGTAGTCATCTGGTAAAGAATATCAACCTTTATCTTTTGCAACTGGTTTCCTGGTTGGTTATTCTCGGCGTTTCCACCAGGGTCATGGGCATCAAAACAGCAAAGTTCATCCCGTCCTTCATCATCCTCTATATCCTTTCCTGGATCATGTTTGCCATCGCCGGATGGGCTAACGCTCCGAAGTACAACATGGAAGCACCTCTGGTAGCCCTCATCGTGGGTCTTATAATTGCCAATGTGGTACCGATTCCCCAATGGCTTGAGCAGGGGTTAAGGGTCGAGTACTATATCAAAACGGGTATCGTTCTCCTTGGGGCTACCTTCCCTATCACCCTGGTGGTCTCGGCGGGGCCGATAGCCCTGATTCAGGCCACCATCGTCTCGGTGGTAACCTGTCTCGTGATCTACTTCCTTGCTACCAAGGTGTTCGGTATCGATAAGCGCTTCGCATCGCTTCTGGGGGTGGGCGGCGCCGTCTGCGGCGTTTCCGCCTCCATGGCCATAGCCAGTTCTGTAAAGGCCAAGAAGGAGCATATGTACATCACGGTGACTCTGGTTGTGGTTTGGGCTCTGGTGATGATCCTGCTTCTGCCTTTTGTCTCCAAGGCCCTTCATCTGGCACCGGGAGTGGCCGGCGCCTGGATAGGGACGTCGGAGTTTGCCGACGCCGCCGGTATGGCTGCCGCTACCTCCTATGGTCATATGGTAGGCAACGAGAACGCCGCGATTCAAGGCTTCACCCTCATGAAAGTCATCGGACGCGACATGTGGATCGGCATCTGGTCGTTCATCTTCGCCCTCATCGCCTGCCTGAAATGGGAGCAGGAAGAGTGCGGCGTGAAACCCAGCCCCATGGAGATATGGTGGCGGTTCCCGAAGTTCGTCATCGGCTTTTTTGTGGCTTCGATTTTCATGAGCCTGGTTACGGCGGGCTACCCGGCGGCCTATTTCTCCAAAGTAGTGCAGCCGAACCTGATTGCTCCGATAGTTTCCTTGCGGACCTGGGCCTTCATCTTCTGTTTCCTGAGTATCGGTCTCACGACGCGTTTCAAGGACCTGAAGGCCACCGGCTGGAAGCCCTTCGGCGCGTTTAGCCTGGGGGTTGTGGTAAACGTGGTGCTCGGGTTCTTGCTTTCCGTTTATGCCTTCAGTCCTTTCTGGAGCAGGCTCGGTAAATAGGTAGAAGTGGGAGGAAGGGGCCGGCCCTTGGCCGGACCCTTCCTCCCACCGGGGAGGTAGGCGTTCAATGAGCGGTCGGTGTATTGACTGTAGATTTTTCAACAATGATCCCGCCTGGATTGAAGCAGCCTTGCCTGGATTGAAGGTCTTAAGTTCCGCCTATGGGTCGGTGCGGGCCGACACAGGGCTGTGCAGCCGGCACGAGAGATTGCTTCCTCCCTGGCAAACCTGCCGGGATTTTCATCTGCCGGAAAAAGAAAAAGTTGGCGGGTAGTCTCCCCAAATCATTTGACCTGTGGTATTATAGAAAAGCGGGGTACAGCGGCTTTTTTTTCGCGAGAGATAGTGATAGACTTCACCATCACAATTTTTGAGGGTGTCCTAGGCGGGGCGGGAGGCTTGGCGGCAGCCGAACGGGATGAGGCCAGGGCGGAAAGTTAAACCTGGACCGGCGGATGGCCGATACGGTAAGGGTGTTAAAAATTTTCCCGTTTTGCTTCAGAGAAAAAAGGAGATCTCTTGGCGGCGTCGAATGAACTAATAATAACAAGGTACAACCTGGCTTTCCGGTCGTGGGGCCGCGGGGCCCGCTTGACGAGCGGGTCCACTGAAAAGTGCGGCAACGGCAGGAAGTCGGCTGGCAGAAATTGGTTTTCCGGCCCCTGTTTAAGTATAAGATTGAGAAGAATGGCACAAAGTGTCCGGCTCCAAATGAGGCGTCTGGAGAAGGGGTTGTGACTGGTTTAGGCCGGAAAGGAAAAGTAGGTGGAGGGAGTGATGCGGCGGAAGGGCGAGGAGGTTTTCTCGGCGAACCAGTGTCTGTTGGTTAGTTAACTGTTGGCTGACGGTCCATGAAAAGATCCGGGCGTGTTTCGACTCCGTAGCGTAAAGCATCCTGGTGGTTATCTACCGGGAGGCGGCGACAAGGCGGGCCCTGGCCGGAAAGCCGGTCCGGGCGGCAAGGTTTGAACCAGTTTCTGCCGTGGCCGGCAAGAGCGTCCGGAAGTACCCGGCAGGACAGAAAAGGACCGGACTGCCGACGAGAGAGCACAGAACAGGAGGTTTAATAATGCCTAGCTATGTTATTTCCGCAAAGTGTGATGGCTGCAAGGGGCAGGACAAGACGGCCTGCATGTACATCTGCCCCAACGATCTGATGGTGCTGGATAAGGAAAAGATGAAGGCGTTTAACCAGGATCCGTCCGCATGCTGGGAATGCTTGTGCTGCGCCAAGATCTGTCCGCAGCAGGCTATCGACCTGAGGGGCTACGCCGACTTCGTTCCCCTGGGTGCCAGCGTGGTGCCGATGCGCGGTTCGGAAGACATCATGTGGACCGTTAAGTTCCGCAACGGTATGTTGAAGCGGTTCAAGTTCAAAATCCGGACGATTCCCGAGGGCGAGGCTGTTCCCGACGGTGGTTTTGCCACCGGAACGGACGACCTGAACAGCCCGCTTCTGTTCACTGAACCCGCTTCAATCGGTATCGATCTTCCGACCCTGAAGAAGTAACACGCTGAGGAGGTTTAAGAGATATGCCTGCTTTTGAAACTGTAGAAGTTACCACAGACCTATTGATTCTGGGCGGCGGCATGGCGTCCTGCGGGGCGGCCGTCGAAGCGGCTTACTGGGCCAAGAAAAACGGCTTGAAAGTAACCCTGGTGGACAAAGCCGCCATGGACCGCAGCGGCGCCGTGGCCATGGGTCTGTCCGCCATCAACCAGTATGTCAGCCTGCAGGAAGGCCTCAATACCATGGAGGACTACGTCAAGTACGTCCGCCAGGACCTGATGGGCGTTACCCGCGAGGACCTGGTCTACAACATCGCCCGTCACGTCGACTCCAGCGTGCACTTGTTTGAAAAATGGGGCCTGCCCATTTGGAAAGACGAGAACGGCGGCTACGTTCATGAGGGCCGCTGGCAGCTCATGATCAACGGCGAATCCTACAAGATCATCGTGGCCGAGGCGGCCAAGACCGCCCTCGGCGTAGACAACATCTACGAGCGCATCTTCATCGTGGAGCCCCTGATGGACGGCGACCGGGTAGCCGGCGCGGTGGGCTTCTCCACCCGCGAGAACAAGTTCTACGTCTTCCGGGCCAAGGCCGTCATGGCGGCTATGGGCGGCGCGGTCGGCGTATTCAAACCCCGTTCCTCGGGCGAAGGTCTTGGCCGCTCCTGGTATCCTCCGTTCAACGCCGGTGCCAGCGCCTACTTCACCATCAGGGCCGGCGCCGAGATGACCTGTCAGGAAGTACGCTTTATCCCGGTCCGCTTCAAGGATGCCTACGGTCCGGTGGGCGCCTGGTTCCTGCTCTTCCAGTCCCGGGCTACCAACTCCCTGGGCGAGAACTACATGCAGACCCGGGCGGACGCGCTGAAAGACTATGGTGTTTACGGCACCACAAAGCCCGTTCCGGCCAACCTGCGCAACTACCTGATGCTGCTGGATGTCAACGCGGGCAAGGGCCCCATCTATATGCGGACTGAGGAAGCCATCGCCAATCTGGCTTCGAAGGCCGGCTCCGAGAAAGAATTCAAGAAGAAGATGAAGGAACTCGAATCCGAGGCCTGGGAAGACTTCCTGGATATGACCATCTCGCAGGCCATGATGTGGGCGGCCACCAACACCGCTCCGGAAGAGAAGTCGTCCGAAATCGCCGCCGCCGAGCCGTACTTCATCGGTTCCCACTCCGGCGCCTCGGGTGCCTGGGTCAGCGGTCCCAAGGATCTCGCGCCGCCTGAATACTTCTGGGGCTATGCCAACATGACCACGGTCAAGGGTCTGTTCGCGGCCGGCGACGCCACCGGCGCCTCCAGCCACAAGTTCTCCTCCGGTTCCCACGCCGAAGGCCGGATCGCCGCCAAGGAGGCCATCCGCTTCATCGTGGAGAACAACACCATGCCCAGCGTGGATCCGGCAACCGTGGAGTCCCTGAAGGAAGCCATCCTGAAACCTATGGCCATCTTTGAGGAGCACAGCTGCGGGACGACCGACCCCGAGGTGAACCCGGAATACATCGTGCCCAAGCAGTATATGTTCCGTCTGCAGAAGTTGATGGACGAGTATGCCGGCGGCGTGTCGACCCAGTTTACCACCAACAAGTACCTCTTAGAGAGGGGCCTGGAACTTCTGGGCGTGTTGGAGGAAGACTCTGAGAAACTGGCCGCCCCCAGCCTGCATCAGCTGATGCGTTGCTGGGAGAACATTCACCGCACCTGGCAGGCGGAAGCCCACCTGCGCTCGGTCCTGTTCCGGGAGGAAACCAGGTGGCCCGGTTACTACTTCCGTGCCGACCTGCCCAAGATGGACGAAGAGAACTGGAAGGTGTTCGTGAACTGCAAGTGGGATCCCGCGAGCAAAGAGTGGAGTGTCTTCAAGAAACCCATTCTTTCGATTATCGACTAGTAGGTGCCTGTCGCGCGAAGAGCCGGCCCGCTCCCCCAAGGGTGGGCCGGCTTCACGCCGTTTTTTTTTAAATGTCTTTTTGTGCTACGAAAGGGAGAGTTTCCCGGGCAGGCGCCCGGGGTGCCGGCGCCCGCCAAAGGCGGGTCCATGTCCGGCGCGGATATACTTTTTACGACTTGGATATTTATTTTTGGTAGAGGTGGAAAACCCCAACAGTTGCCAATTGATCCGGGCGGTGTTAAACTGTTGGGGTGGCTGTTTACCATTATCGGGGCAGCCTTTCTATACGGCGTTATGGGGTAAAATTCCATAGGGTGGTGACGGGATGGTTAACAAGAGTATACTGGTGGTAGGCGGAGGGATCAGCGGGCTCACGGCGGCCATTGAGGCTGCGGAAACCGGCTACGAGGTCTTCCTGGTGGAGAAGGAGGCGTACCTTGGCGGCCGGGTGGCCCGTATGAATCAATATTTCCCGAAGTTGTGCCCTCCCAACTGTGGTTTGGAAATCAACTTCCGGCGCATCCGCGCGGAGCACAACCTGCGCTTCCTGACCTCGGCCGAAGTGGTGCAAATTGCCGGCCAGGAAGGGGATTTCACCGTGACGGTGAAACAGAATCCCCGCTATGTCAACGAGAACTGCACAGCTTGCAACAAGTGCGCGGAAGTTTGCCCCGTGGAGCGGTCCAATGAATTTAACTACGGCCTGGACAAGACCAGGGCCGTCTATCTGCCCCACAGCTTCGCTTTTCCGACTCGTTACGTAATTGACGAGAAAGTTTGCCTGGGCGAGAAATGCGCCAAGTGCGTGGAAGTCTGTCCCTGTGAGGCTATTGAGCTGAAGATGGAGCCCAAGGAGGTTACCCTGAAGGTAGGAGCCGTCGTTTGGGCCACCGGCTGGCAGCCTTACGAGGCCGGCAAAATCTCCAGTTACGGCTATGACCGTTTCCCCAACGTCATCAGCAATGTGATCATGGAGAGATTGGCGTCTCCCCTAGGGCCCACCGGTGGACGAATCGTCCGTCCGTCCGACGGCAAAGAAGTTAAGCGGGTGGCTTTTGTCCAGTGCGCCGGTTCGCGTGACGAAAATCACCTGCCGTTTTGTTCTTCCGTCTGCTGCCTGGCGTCCCTGAAGCAGGCAACCTACGTCCTGGGCGCGAATCCCGAGGCCCAGGTATCGATCTACTATATCGACATCAGGGCGCTGGGCAAATACGAGGACTTCTATACGAAGGTGCAGCTCGAACCCAACGTGACCCTGATCAAGGGCAAACCGGGCGAAATCGTTGAGGATCCCCAGACCCACGACGTGATTGTTATCGCTGAGGACCAGTTGGCTCAAAAGATCACCCAGGAGCGGTACGACTTGGTGGTGCTGGCTACCGGCATGGCTCCCTCGGCCGGCCCGGAGGTGTCCCTCCTCGGTTTGGATGAACGGGGATTTGTTGCTCCGGACCAGGTGCCGGGAATCTATGGCGCCGGGTGTGTTAAGAAACCGCTCGATGTCGCTTCGGCGGTCCAGGATGCTACCTCTGCGGCGCTGAAAGCAATCCAGTCGACGGTGAGGAGGCAGCAGAATGGCTAAAAAGATCGGCGTATACATCTGCACCGGTTGCAGTATCGGTGAAGCCCTGGATATCCCGGCCCTCTCCAATGTAGCCACCAAGGAGAAGAAGGTGCCGCTCTGTAAGGAAAATCCGTTCTTGTGCGGCCGTCAGGGCGCCGAGATGATCAAACTAGACATCGCGGCCGAGGGACTGGAGACAGTGGTGATTGCCGCCTGCTCGCCGCGGATCAATTACGATGTCTTTGATTTCGGCCCGTCAACCATCGTAGAGAGGGTCAACCTGCGTGAACAGGTGGTTTGGACTCACCCGGCCGATGACGAGGACACCCAGGCCATGGCCGAGGACTACCTGCGGATGGGCATCACCAAGGCCAACCAGAGCGAGTTGCCGGTGCCCTACCAGGCGGAAAACATGGTCAAGTCCATCCTGGTGGTGGGCGGCGGTCTGGCCGGCCTCACAGCGGCCCGTGAGGCGGCCCTGGCCGGTTACCAGGTGGTTCTGGTGGAAAAGGAGTCCTCCCTGGGCGGCTTTGTAGGGCGTATGTATAAGAGCGCACCCAGCCGGCCCCCTTACACTGAACTGGAAGAGACACCAATGGCCCAGCTGCTGGCGGAAGTGGCGGTCAGCCCCCTGATCGAAGTGCATACCGGGACTACCATCGCTAAGATCGCGGGAGGCCCCTGCCTGTATGACGTGACCCTGCAAAAGGACGGCCAGGAGTCGAGCTTACGCATCGGTTCCATTGTAATGGCCACCGGCGCGCGCCCGTACGACGCAGCCAAGCTCGGCCACCTGGGTTACGGCCGTTATGCCAACGTGATTACCGGGACCGCCCTGGAGGATATGGCCCGGGAGGGCAAGATCCTTCGTCCCGCGGACGGCAAAGCGGTGCAAAACGCTGTTTTCGTCCTGTGCGCCGGCTCCCGGGATCCGGAACACCTGCCCTACTGCTCCTCCAGTTGCTGCGTGGAGTCCCTGAAGCAGGCGCTCTACGTCAAGGAGCGCAGTCCGGAAGCCAACGTGTACGTGATCTTCAAGGATGTCCGGACGCTGGGGCGCTACGAGGAATTCTATAAGAAGGTCCAAAGCGAAGGCGTCATCTTTATCAAGGGCGAGGTTACGGGGATCAGCGAGGACGGTTCCAAGAACCTGAGCGTTGAGTTTGCCGACCTTTTGCTGGGTGAAGCGGCCTCGGCCGAAGAGGTCGACCTGGTGGTGCTGGCCACCGGCATGGTCTCCAACACAGTCGACTACGGCGCCGAGTCCGGTACGGAAGAATGTGCCGCCGGCAATGTTCCGACGGTTCAGCAGCCGATGCTGAACCTGGCGTACCGGCAGGGACCGGAGTTACCGAGCCTGGTCTACGGCTTCCCCGACTCCCATTTTATCTGCTTCCCTTACGAAACCAGACGCACCGGCATTTACGCCGCCGGCAGCGTGCGGGCACCCATGGACCTGGTCTCCAGCATGGAGGATGCCACCGGGGCTGCCCTCAAGGCCATCCAGTGCGTCGAACTGACCAGCCGCGGCGCGGCTGTTCACCCGCGGGTGGGCGACATGAGCTATCCGGAGTTTGCCATGCAGCGCTGCACCCAGTGCAAACGGTGTACGGAAGAATGTCCCTTCGGGGCCATCAACGAGGACGAGAAGGCCAATCCGCTGCCGAACCCGACCCGCTGCCGCCGTTGCGGCGTCTGCATGGGGGCCTGTCCGGAACGGATCATCTCCTTCAAGAATTACTCCGTGCCCATGATCGGCAACATGATCAAGGCCATAGAAGTGCCGGAGGAGGACGAGGAGAAGCCGAGAATCGTGGTTTTCGCCTGTGAAAACGACGCCTATCCGGCCCTGGACATGGCCGGTCTCAATCACCTGGGTTACAACGCCTGGGTGCGGGTCATTTCGGTGCGTTGCCTGGGTTCGATGAACCTGGTCTGGGTGGCCGACTCCCTTTCCAAGGGCATAGACGGTATTCTCCTGCTGGGTTGCAAGCACGGCGACGACTACCAGTGCCACTTCATCAAGGGCAGCGAGCTGGCGGAAACGCGTCTTTCCAAGGTTTCGGAAACCTTGAACCGCCTGCAGCTCGAGTCCGACCGGGTGCGCATGGTCCAGCTGAGCATCATGGACTATGACAAGGTCCCCGGCATTCTGGACGACTTCGCGGAAAAGCTGGTCGAGATCGGCCCCAACCCTTACAAGGGCTTCTAGAATCGGAGGGCAAAGGAGCGTACCGAAATGGCAGATGCAAACGCAAGTCCCGGGCGGCTGAAATACGACGCCGGGTTTGCCCGCGAAGTCTACGGTTTGGAAAACGGGTCCTACCTCAAGCAGTGCATGCAGTGCGGTGTCTGTGCGGTGTCATGTGCCACTTTCAAGATCATGGACTATTCCCCGCGGCGGCTTTTCGCCCTGATCCGGGCCGGCCGCAAGGAGCAGGCCATGAAGAGCAACACCATGTGGATGTGCACCTCCTGTCTTATGTGCAAGGCGCGGTGCCCGCGGGGTATCCCCATCATCGACGTCATGCACGATTTGAAGGGTCTGGCCCTGAAACAGGGTTACGTGAACTATCCCCAGGCCGCCCTTTACGAGGCTTTCTGGAAGGACCTGGCGTGCCGCGGGAAGGTGTTTACCGGTGGCGTCATCAAGAATTACGTCCTCAAGCGGGGTCTGAACAATCTCCCCAAGATCATCGGCCAACAGAAGGACGTGGGTCTGAAGATGTTGAGCCACGGCCGGCTGCCCCTGCTGCCGCCCAAGGCACCCAAAGGCAAGAAGCAACTCATGCAGATGGTCAAGCGGGCCCAGGAACTCGAACAGAAGGGGGCGAAATAGGTGCGCTACTTCCTTTATCCGGGTTGTTCCATGGAGGCCGACGCCCGCTTTTACCTGACCTCTCTGGAGGCTGTGGCTGGGGCCCTGGATATTGAGTTGCAAGAGCTCCCGGACTGGAACTGCTGCGGCGCCACCGTCGCTTCCAGCGTCATCGGCGACGCCCCCGCCCAGGTCATGGCCCTGCGTAACCTGGGCCTGGCGGAGACTTCCGGCGGCCTGGACGTGGTGGTGGGCTGCAGTTCCTGCTATATGAACCTGTCCCAGGCCAACCGGCGCTTCCAGAAGGACCCCCACTTCCGGGCCCTGGCCAGCGAGTCGTTGGCCGCCGGCGGCATGAAGTACGAGGGCACTGTCAATGTTCGCTTTATCCTCGAGATGCTGGTCAATGACGTGGGCTACGAGCGGATCGCCGCCAGGGTGAAGCGTCCCCTGAAAGGCCTCAAGGTGGCCGGCTACGTGGGCTGCGAGTCGGTGCGGGTTCACCCGTGGGAGTTCGACGATCCGGAGCAGCCGGTCGCCCTCGATAAACTGGTCGAAGCCCTGGGGGCCACCCCGGTACCGTTCCCGCTCAAGGCCCGTTGCTGCGGCTCTTCTCACAACCTGCCGCAGACCGAGATCGTCACCAGCTGCAGCCGGGACATCCTGGAATCGGCCGCGGCCGGGGAAGCCCAGCTGATGGTCACCCCCTGTCCCATGTGCCAGATGAACATGGATGTCTACCAGTCGGACGTGAACAAGGCCCACGGTACCAGTTTCAACATCCCGGTGCTGTTTTTCACCCAGTTGATGGCCATTGCCTTCGATCTGGCACCTTCCACCTACGGCCTCAAGGCCAACGTGGTCGCGCCGGGACCGGTTCTTTCCAAGTTCGGGGTAACCGCGTAGGGACTCCGAACCCGGTTGATTTATCCGGCTGGAGATGCCGCGCAGGGGAGACCGGACCAGTGATCCGGTCTCCCCTTTGGCGTACGCCCCACGGTGTTACCCGCACAGTCCGGTGACTCCCCGGCTAGGCAAAAAGGATTGCGGCACAGGATTGCCGAAATATGTGGTAGCATCACTTCGTCAAGGTCAGGCAGCAAACCGGCGAAAGGAATATTGACCGTGCGTTATGGCAAGTATGTGCTCCTCCTTTTGGCCGTAATCCTGGCTCTGGTCTCGTACAGCAGGCCGGCCTTCGAAGCCGCCCGGTCGGATCAGGCCCTGAAGGCATCCATCGCCCGGCAACCAGTGCTGGTAACCACCGCCGGGCAGGGTACTGAAGGCTTAATTGTTGCCAGTATGTTTTATCGCCTTGACCTTTCCTACTCCTACCTTTTTCAAGCCACGCCGGAAGATCTGGCCGGCGAAAACAGTTTGGTCCTGGTGTTGGGGGCCAGTCCGGCGGGTATGCAGGACATTTCGACCAGCCCGGGAGAGGAAGAACGCCGGGTCCTGAGACTGGCCAAGGAGGCGGTTTCCCAGCATATCCCGGTAATAATCGTCCACCTTGGCGGCACAGACCGCCGCGGCGGCCTGAATGACCGCCTGATCAGGGAATTGGTACCCTTGGCCAGTTACGTGCTCGTAGCAGGCGACGGGAACTATGACGGCCTCTTCAGCCGGCTGACCGCCGCTAAACACATTCCGTTGACGGAGGTGGCCGACTTCGATGCACTTGAGGCACCCCTCAATTTCGCTTTTCACTGAACGGGCCTCCCAATACTGGACCTGGCCGGTGGCCGCAGCGGCGATCCTGGCAAGTCCCTGGCTGGCCAGCTTATACCAGCCATTGTACAACAATGTCGAAGAGCTGGTGGAACGGAGCATCACTTCCGGAGATAGCGGACTGCTGATTTTGGCGGCGGCCATATTTGTCTTTTTACGTTCTCTGTCCATGATAACTTTTTTTTGGGGTGGACTCGTCCTGGGTGTGAAGCTCCCCCTGCGCGGCAACCGGCCGTGGGCTCAGGAACTCCTGTTGCCGGTGGTGATTGCCGCCGTGGCTTTTGTTTTCATCAGCGAACCTACGGGGGTTCCCTGGAACTACATGGCACCCCTGTTTATCCTCGCCGTGGCCGTCGTCCTTCTACCAGACCTCCTGCGGCACTATATTGTCCTGCCCACGGTGGTCCTCGTACAGCTCTTTCTGGCCTTTCTGTGGCTGGACCTGGCCCCGGCCCTGGCCCGATTCGGTTTCGGCCGCGGTGACCTACCTTCTTCCATCCGGATGGCGGCCGAATCCCTCCACGACCAGCGGATCCTTGACCTGGTAAGCATCTTTTGGTTTGCCGCCTTTTTTATTTCAGCCATTTCCGTGGTCTTACTGACCAGCGTTAGCATGAACCGCATGAACATAATCCGTGAAAACCAACGGCGCCAGGTGGAACTGGAGTGTCTCCGCGCCCAGGCGGCGGAAACCCGGGTGGAGAAGGAGATGCTCACCCTGGTGCACGATTTGAAGACCCCCCTGATGACCATCCAGGGTCTCAGTTCGCTGGTGACGATGCAGGTCAGGGACGAAAAGATCGGGGAGTACGCTGACCGGATCAGCAAGAGCGTGGACCGGGTCAGCGAAATGATTTCGGAGATTCTGCACGGCAACGTGCGGAAGATGGTAACCGTCGATCAACTGTTTGACTATGTCCGGGCCCACGTCCTTTTGGATGCCAAAGACCCGACCACTGTAACTTTCACCTGTAGTGCCGACGTGCCCGGGCTGCATGTCAACCTTATCCGCATGGCCCGGGCCTTCATCAACCTCATTGAAAACGCCTTGGTGGCCGTCGCCGGCCAGGAGGGCGGAGTGATCGCCGTCCAGGCTCTCCTGGCAGGTAACGATCAGGTTGTTCTGAAGGTGTCTGATAATGGACAAGGCGTGGAAGATTATTACCTGACCCAGGTTTGGGACTACGGCTACAGCACCAGGGATGGATCTTCCGGCCTGGGGCTGGCCTTCGTCCGCCAGGTGGTTGAAAGCAACGGCGGGACCATCGAATTTATCAGCCGGCCCAAGCAGGGAACCACGGTAGTGCTCAGTTTTCCGGGGGTGGGGAAGCATGACCAGAATCCTGATCATTGACGACGACACCGACATCTTGTATACCATGCGGGAAATTTGTGCCTTCGCCGGCTGGGAGGCTGTCACGGCAACCAACGGGAAGGAGGGGCTGGACAGGTTCATGCTGGAACGCCCCGACCTCGTGGTCATTGATTACCACATGCCGGTCATGGACGGTCTGGCCACCGTACGACGGATTCGCGAGCTTGACCCCCTGGTACCCCTGATAGTTCTGACGGTCGACGAACGGCAGGTGGTGGCCGACTCCCTTATGGACGCCGGGGCAACCGATTTCGCCCTTAAACCGGTCCGGGCCCCGGACCTGATATCGCGTCTCAATGTCAATCTGCGAATCAGGGAATTACAGAGGAAAAGCCCTGCCGATGAGGTCTATATTACCAAGGGCATCAGTGAAGCAACCCAGCGTCTTATCATCGACTTCCTCAAGGAGCGGCCGGAGGCTCTGTCCGCTGAATGCATCACCCGGGGCGTCGGCCTGGCCCATCAGACCGTACACCGTTACCTGGCCTACATGGAGGCCAGGGGAACGATAATTGTGGAGCGTACCTACGGTAAGGTAGGGCGACCGCGCAATGTTTACCGTCTGCCCGGCGAGCTACGGTAAACTCAATAGCTTGCGGGCGCCGGGAGGGCGGCCTGTTACGGGCTGCCCTCTTCCGATTCCCCCCTTCCATGATTTGGCGGGCCAGACAAGCCGGGAGAAATATGAGATAAAATTGTATCTGTTGCAGGCCCGTGATAAAATCGCTCAAAGAATCGACAGGCTCGCGGTTTTCACGGTCAAGGCAAGGGCCTGGCTACTTTGACCTGACCGGCCCGCAGGCGGCTGGTCCAGCTGATCGGGGGAAGGGAAGCAATTGGCGAATGTCCTTGAGATAAGTGATTTACAGGTCGGATTTCCCATTGGCGATACGCACTATAAGGCTGTGCGCAACGTCTCTTTTGCCATGACCGAGGGGCAAAAACTCGGGTTGGTGGGCGAGTCGGGCTGCGGCAAGAGTGTCACGTCCCTGGCCGTTATGCGGTTACTTCCTCCTTCCGCGAACATTAGCGGGAAGGTATCCTTCCGCGGCCAGAACTTGCTTGAACTACCGGAAGCGGAAATGCAAAAGGTGCGCGGTAACCAGATCAGCATGATTTTCCAGGAGCCGATGACATCCTTAAACCCGGTGCGCAAAATCGGCAACCAAATTGGGGAGAGCCTGTTATTGCACAAGGGACTGACCGGGACCCAGGCGCACAATGAAGCGGTTAAACTGCTCGGCCATGTCGGCATAGCACGGGCCGACCAGGTCGCCAACGAGTACCCACACCAACTCTCCGGCGGGATGCGCCAGCGCGTGATGATCGCCATCGCCATGGCGTGTAACCCGGCCATCCTGATCGCCGACGAACCGACTACCGCGCTGGATGTCACGATCCAGGCCCAGATCCTGGACATGATGAGAAAGGTGGCGGACGAATTCGGCACCTCGATCCTCATGATTACGCATAATCTGGGAGTTATTGCCGAAATATGCGATCACGTCGCCGTCATGTACGCGGGCAATATTGTGGAACAAGGCGAGGTCCGGCAAATCTTTCATCACCCCGGGCACCCCTACACCCAGGGATTACTCAATTCAATCCCCAAGATCACGGGCGAGCGGACGCGGTTGCAACCCATCGAAGGGAATGTGCCGTCCATCCGCAATATTCCGGATGGCTGCGCGTTTGCACCCCGTTGTCGCCAGGCGCAGACCAGATGCCGGGAAGAAAACCCGGGTCTTTATTCCACGGAAGAAAACCATTGGTCCCGCTGCTTTGTGTACGCTCCCTAGGAGGGTGTTGCAAAAGAACCTCTTGAGATGTTCTTTTCGATGGAGGACTGCTTTGAAAAGCGGTCCTCACCGTTAAACCATGGCAAAGATTA
>DATKUX010000204.1:0-34746 GCA_035530395.1 Spirochaetia bacterium | reverse complement strand
CCGTGTTGAACATGGTCCAGTCCTCCTGGTACTTCGAGTCCGCGAGCTCCCAGGTATCGATGATGATGGTATCGTTTGGCGTGGGGTACAGGACGTTTTCGTACGGCTTGTATGTATACGTATACAGACCCTCGTAGGTGTCCGCCCTGGAGAGCAGGGTCAGGGTGACCTGCGTCTTCGTGGTGCTGGTCCCCTGCTTGCCGGTGATGATAACGGTCTTTAAGCATAAGGAGGAAGCGCCGGTCTATTCGCGGTCAGGGAGAGGGGGGTGCGCTTTCTGGCCCCTTACGAAGTCCTGTGACACGTCCGGGCAGACCCTTCCACCATCCTGACCTCATTTTAGCGTATCTCAGTGCCGTCGGCAACGGAAAACATGAACTGTCAGGACATTATGTGATATTAGCCGGTAGCAAACCCGTAGCAATTTGAATGTCCTGAGGGTGCAGGAAAGGACCAGATCGTTCTGCTGGACCATCACGTTCCACGTCCGGGCCATCCGGTCGATGTAGTTACCCCAGCCGTAGTCAACCTCCAATCTTTGTCGGCGCCGGGGGGACGCGCCGGGCAGATGGAGGTCGGAGATGGCCCAGATTCCCATACAAAAACACCTCCTTCTGCAAGATGAAAAAGCAGGCCAACAGAACAGTCGTTGCAAATTACCACCCTGTTTTTGGGCAACAAAAAGGCCACGAAAACTCGCGGCCTGAAGAGGAATCAGAAGTATGTGAGACTTAAACCGTGGTAGCAATGACTACGCTATATACCGGTGTAGGAACATATGTACGCATACAGGGCCTTGGCCCCCACGGGGAGAGCTGGATCACGCATGACGGATTTTGCGACCTGGCCATAGCCTTGGGCGTTTATTCCCCGGGTGCGAAGTTGATCCAGCGTTACCACCTCCTCATAGCGTCCCTCGTGGTCCGACGGCAAAAAAAGGACCCCGGACGCCTTGCCATCCGGGGCTTCCGGGGTTCGCTTTTGGTCCGCCAGTTGGTCCGTCGAGGTACGGAGACCTAGAAAAATCAAGGGTTCCTTGCGGAACCCTAACCTAGCCCTTCCCCTGTTATTAAAATGATAGAAGCCTTGATTATCAAGGCTTCTTGTGATTCTCTTGGTCGGAGCGACAGGACTCGAACCTGCGGCCTCTACCACCCCAAGGTAGCGCTCTAGCCAAACTGAGCTACGCCCCGGACTTTATATTGTTATTATAGCTTACCGGGCGGCTTCCGTCAAGCCGCCCGAGGCGGCCGGAAATTCGCCGGCCCGGCCCCCTTGCCGGACTATCTTGTCTATCCCGGAAATATCGTAAATACACCAGTCCAGATCGGCGTCGAAGCCTTGATCCGTTACCCGGGACGGGTCCGGCACGGTTCCGCCGGTTATCGTTCCGGGCGCCGTCCCGTACATATTCCAGAGCCCAGTGTCACAATTTGAACAACCCTTTCATTTCAACGACATCCTCCGGCGATCACGCCCACGCCAGCCTATCCTCCACCCCCTGCAGGTCTTCCAGCTCGGCCTGACATACCCGGTCCATGTTATTCAGGTTACTGTGCCCCGCTAGGACGGGTAGGCCCACCGGATCAGGTTGAGCCGCTTGGCGATGTATCGGTGGTGCCGGTGCCCGGGTGGCTCATAAACCCATCCCCAAAAATGAGGAGGTCGCCCTAACTACTAGACCGGAGCGGGCCAGGTGAGAAACCCGTTGCATGAAACTCTCCTCTGGGATACTATTAGTTATGGTGGGGGGTTACGGCATGGTGCTGGAAGGGAACATTACCGGTACTGGTCGCGGCCTGGGTCAGGCCATCGCCGAGGGATACGCCGGTGAGGGTGCATATTTGGTACTTACTGCCGCCTGTGAGAAAAAGGAACCTGACGAAGTGGCAGAGCGTTTAAATATTCTTAGCGTTCTTGCAGACGTAAGCAATGTGGTCACCGGGCAGCGTATAGTAGTTCCAGAATGAACGGACAATTCGGCCAAGGTTCTTAAGTAAACTAAAGAAGGTGTTGCCGATGCCTGGGCTGACTTATTCGAAGCTGACGGACCTGGTTCAGGACGCAATCGAAGAACTTCAGTCGAAAATGGAAGAACCGGACGGTGAACTGTACAGGTGGTTGTTTACGAAGGACCTGGAGTCCTTGCAGGAACTAGGCGCGGCTTTGCAAAAATACCGGAGCGTGTTTTTTAAAACACTTGGCCTCTCCGAGGACGGAGAAGATGATAAGGCCCGGCCAGGGGAATATAAAAATGAGATCGACGAAACAAAACCTACGGCCTCGATGTTGGACAGAGAATACGAGGAAGACATCCCCGGCAGGGTCGTCGGCGAATTTACCCGCCTGCCCAAGGGAGGAACAATTTATAACCCGGCTGGTGATGACGTTTTCATTCCCGAGGTGTGGGTCAGGAACCTGCAGATTGAGCACAGGGACATCGTCTCCGCAGTTCCCCTGGACATAATCCAGGGGTCGCAGCTTTACGAGTTCGCGGTCATCGAAAGAGTCGGGCTGGGTGCCACCAGCCAGCGTGAGTCGATGATGGGACCGGTTTACCACCATAACGGCGAGTGGTTTGTCTACAGTGAGAAAGAGAGTACGGCAATCACCCTCAATCCAAAAGACGTAAAAACTCTGAAATTAAAAGAGGGGGATCAGGTTGAGGTGGCCTACCCCCGCGGCGAGCTGCGCAGTGCCAAGGTGGCTTGGAAGTTCGACGAGTCTCCATTCCGCGAGGAAACCCGAGAAACAGTGCATCGGAAGGAAAGAATGGAAAGACCGGCTCTGGAGGTCGGGGACCCGATCCTTGCAGGCCGGGTCGTGTTGGTCGTCGGGGGCGACCTTTACCGAGAGGCATTTCACCGCAACTTTACCCGCCGGGGGGCGGAATTTCTCTGGGAGTCCGGCTTTCAGGGCGGCACGGGGAAAAGCATCGAAAGCAAGGTTCGCAATTCGGACATCGTGGTGATCGTCACTGAAATGATGAGCCACCGTATACCTGACATTGAAGCCATCTGCAAAAGACACAATAAACCCTACGTCTATGCCCCTTCGAAGGGCTCTACCGGCGCGGTACGTGAATGCCAGAAAATCCTGGCGGGAGGACACCGGGGTTACGGTGAAAACTGAGCTTGCCAATATCTTGATATCCAAGGAATTTTCTTTTTGCCCCCTTCCATATATGGCATTAATATGAAATAGGCCCTTGAGAGAGGATCTTTTAGTTTTAAAGTCGAATGCTTTTGCCGTGAGAGATAAAGAAAAAGTTGACAAGGGTGCCTTCAAACAAATCTTCAGAGATTATTGGGATATTTTTGTTGAACGGTATCCCCGCTATGAGCAAGTGTCATACGTTATTCGAAAAATGCTTGGATGTGGGGATATAGCAAGCGGGTATTCAGAATATGTTTGTCCGGAATGCCTGGAAGCCATAAAGATTCCCTTTAGTTGCAAATGTAAATTCTGTTTGTCATGTGCTAAGGCTCATTTAGATGAATGGATTAGTCAAATAGAAGCGAGCCTTTTTGACGGCGTAGATTATCGGCATCTAGTTCTAACTGTGCCAGAACAGCTACGTAATTATTTTTACAAAGAGCCAAGACTACTAGATAAACTGATCAAAACTGGATTATTGATGATAAAAGATGTCTGGGATACTTATTTCCGGGATTCGATAGAGGCAGGATATATTGTGGTTTTGCAAACGGCAGGTAGGTCGGCCAGTTACAACCCTCATCTACACATTATGATGACCGCTGGAGGATTCAACAGTAATAAAGAATGGGTCGATATCAAATACATTCCCTTTTCTCTGCTCCATAAGAAGTGGCAGTATCATTTGTTCGAGATGATCAAGAAAGAAGTTGAGAACTCCAGGGAATTGATTGATAAGCTATACCGACAATATCCGAAGGGTATTGTCGCTCATATAAAGATGGAAATAGTACCGAAAAAGGATAAGCTGGCAAATTATTTGATAAAATACGTGGGTAGTCCACCTATTGCCCTATCGAGAATCATAGAATATAACGGTGCTACGGTTAAATACTGGTATAAAGATCACAGAACCCATAAGAAAGAGGAAATTCAGGTCGATGTCCTACAGTTTATTGGTCGCATGGCTCAACACATTTTACCAAAAGGGTTTAAGCAGGTTAGGTACTATGGACTTCATGCTACCTGTAAAGCGGCAAAGGTTAGGGAGTTATTAAAGGGGGTTTTGGCTAAAGTCGGCCGGGTGGTTAAGGAAGCAGTGCGGGAGATAAAACATTATAACTACCGAGAGGGGATCATCAGGCTTACAGGTAAGGACCCTTTGCGCTGCAGAAGATGTCAAACACTGATGTGGCTTTTGATGGTTTATCACCCTGATTATGGGGTGCTCTATGATGGTTCGAAGAAGTTGGAGGCTGTGGCCAATGTCGTCCAAGAAAGAGAAAGACCAGGAGTGGGAATTGGACGAGCTCGAACGAGCGATAGTGGGAATAGGGGAAGAGACGTACTACAATTATCGCTGTCCCCGGTGTGGCTATGAGCAAGAGGTGCCAGACTTTGTGGTTGACGAATTCGCTGCCTATGATGAGCTGCCCCTTGGAGTCATGCCGGAGTTAGAGTGCGGTAACTGTGGTGGTACGTTGAAGTGCGTTGAGTAAAAAGTCGCCGAACGTAGTGAGGCGTTAAGTTCATCGCCGTAATTACTGGCTCACAGAATCTGTGCCGGAGTTGGTGCGAAGCAGCCACCGCTTAATGCCGGCATACTTCTCCACCACCCGTCCGGCGGCCCTCGTCGATACACGCTTGCCCCGTCAGCTCAGGAACAGCCCCTCCCCGGCCGGGTAAACGTCCAGAAGCTCCGACAGGACTTTTCTGATCGTTCAGGGGGATATACCACACTTCTCCCCCTTGCCCCACCGTGCCAGCACGCTACCCGACCTCTGCCGGATCACCACAACCACCTTCAGACCGTAGGCTTCGGACACCAGCAGGCCGGAATAGATCAGCAGGGCGATCTATTCCGGTCCCTCGAACTTGCGTACCGCTGGGCCGCCGTGACCAGGGCGCCGAGGCTTTTCCGGTCCAGCCACCTGGGGCGTTTTTCGCTACGGGCACACCCTTCACGCCCTCGGCGAAGTCCCGTTCAAACCACTCCTGCTCTGAAGCCTCACAAAAAGAAAACAGGGAACATGAATTCCCGACTCGTAATACCCGTCCGGCCTTCCTAAAAGTCCTTTTGGTTCGAAATCCGTTTGCAAATTTGCTGTTGGAGGAATGTGTAAACCCGCGTGGCCAAGCCCCGCAAGGATTTTCTTGTACTACTTCTTTCCTCCCGGCATATATATTCAATACAGTGCTCCAAAACTAAGAGGTGGGTCAAGCAAATGGAATACGTCGTTCAGCCGGGAGACACCATTTACGAGATAGGTAGGCGGTTTGGCTACACCGTCGACCAGATAGTCGCCGCCAACCCCAACCTCAAAGATCCCAACCTTATATACCCGGGTGAGGTCCTGGAACTACCCGAACCGTCTCCCCTGCCCGACGGACACCCCCCTTGGTGCGGCCTGGTCCTGTGGTCCCACCACTCCAAGGTCAGTGATCCGGGCATGGCCCTGATCTGCATGGGGGAGCCCCGCAGACTGCAAATTGCGGCCAGAAAACTGCCTTCGCCCAAGGACGTCCGCGACCACTGCGCCAAGTACATGGTCTGGGTTCTGAGTTCGGCAGACCCGGTCGTCGTCAGGGCCTCCTTCGTCCTTCAACCAGCCTACTTCGCCGACACCTGGTTCTCCAGCAAGGAAGTCGAAGGACTCTGCCGTCAGGACCACATCCACATCACCCCGGAACCCATGGAGAACGGCCCGATGCCGACCGGCCCCATGGTTATGGGCAACCACATGGCCAACTGCTGTCACGAAAACTAGTCGGCTACCCCCCGGCCCGGTCTGATCCGGGCCCGTTCTTTTCCCGCATCAGGCCGGAGAGAAAGCCGCCGGTGTGGACCTGTCCAGCAGAAAACATTCCACCCGGGCGCCTAACCAGCCGGCAAACAGGGAGGCCAGTTCGTCACGGGCTTCCCGCACCTCTCCCCCGTTGACTGTGGTGAAGCCGTCAATGGGCACGAAGACCTGATTGGTCTCGGCAGTTACCTTGCCCAATTCGCTCTGGCGCCAGATCCAGCGCCTGGTCCGCACTCCGCGCCCTACCGCGTAAACCAGTTCCCCCGGTGGGACAAACTCGGTCTCCTCGCTGCCGAAGGGCCGGAAGACATCGCCTTGGACCGCGGACCGCAGGGCCACCCCGGCCACCCCTTCCAGGTCATGGGCGCCCATGGGCAGAAGATATTTCAGCGAAACGGCATTGATCAGATTGACCAACGGGTTGATGTCCGGCAGTGAGGAACCCTTGGCTACCCTGGTGGCCAGGGCCTCGACCGAGGGCATAAACTTGTTCGGATTGTAGCCCACCCTCTGGAAAGCCTCCCGGTAAGGCGCCAGAGCCGGTTCGTCTTTCACCCGCCGGCCGGCCAGCCGCTGCCGGGTCGACTCCTCCATTTCCCGGAGAAAGGCCAGGGCCCGGTTGTCCGGATCACCGCCGGTTACCCCCGCAGCCACCACTACGCCGATGCATACCTCCGGCAGTTGCGCGAAAAAATCCCCGTCGATCATAAAATCCATTGGTAGACCCCCTTCATGTATCCTGGCGGCCGAAACCGCCCCCCATATTTTCCCACCGATGGGGCTAATCTTACCCTGGCGGACGGACAAACTATATCCGTAGGGAAACCCGTGCTGAAAGGAAGAACGAGTATTAAGCCGTCCGTACTTTTTCTCCTGGTCCCCTTCATCTTGGCTGCGGTGCTCACCGGGAATCTGCCGGATCAATGTCTCCCGGTTGACGGCGGCATCATATACCGGTACACCCGGGAGCAGTTGGTGTCCATGTATCCCGGTTTCTTTTTCTTTACCGGCCCCCGCGAGGTTAAAAAAGTGGCCCTCACCTTCGACGACGGGCCCGACGACCAGGCTACGCCGCAAATTTTGAACATTTTGAAGGAAAACTCAGTCAAGGGTACCTTCTTCCTCATCGGCAAACACGCCCAAATGCATCCGGACACGGTTCGGCGCATTGCCGCCGAAGGCCACGTCCTGGCCAACCACACCTGGTCCCATCCCAACATGATGCGCCTCAACCCGGACCAAGCCCGGCAGGAGATCGAGGCAACCCAGGAACTGCTGGAGCGCCTCACCGGGCGTAGGACCGCCCTGGTCAGACTACCGTGGGGTACTGTGTCGACTGATATCATGGACCTGGTACAAAAGGATGGCTACCGGGTGATCGGCTGGTCCGCCGACAGCTTCGACTGGCGGGAACCGCGGGCGGCCGTGACGCTGGCGAGGCTGAAAGCCCAGATCCACCCGGGCGCCATCATCCTTATGCACGCCATCGTCTTCCCCAATAGCAACGGAGTGACGGTAAAGATACTGCCTGCCCTCATCAGCGAACTGAAGGCCCAGGGTTACCAGTTTGTCACCGTTGATGAACTCCTGCACATACCCGCCTACCGAACATCTGAAAAAGAAGAGAGACGGCCCGCTTTTGCCCCGCAAACCACCGCCCCGTCTGCCTGATTTCGGCCTCTATGTAGCCATTTCCTGCCGTGAATCTACGAGACCGGAAAAAACACCGTTTTCCCGCGCTTACCCGGCCTTTTTCCCGGCCCGCCGATAGTTTTCTCATTGACACGCGAACCATGTTTTCGGTAAGATCAGAAGGAGCACATGACGGTATGTTCTACGACGGATTCAGGACCGGGTTTGGTCTCCCCCCGGGACGAATGCCCTGCCGCGGGCAGGCAAATAACTATTATGTGGAAGGAGTGGTTCAATATGCGCTGGTTAATTGTAGTGCTGGCGCTCGTAGTGGGCTTTGCCGCCGGGGCAGCGTTCTTCCCCGGCTTTCGCCCAGGCTACGCCGGTTTTGGCGGGATGATGGGAAACAGTGCCAATACCACCCAGCCGAATCTTGACAGTATGATGGGCTCCGTTTCCGGGCGCAACAGCATGGTCAACACCCTTAGCGATCCGGCCCAGCAGGGCAACGCCATCTGGATCATAACTTCGCCCCCCATGATCAATGCCATGAGCGGTTTCATGCAGTCGCCCCAGTTCCAGCAGGCCATGGTGCAGGTGCTGGCCAACCAGCAGAGCTGGCCGGGCATGGCCCAGGTCATGGGCTCACCACAGTCGCAGGTGCCCATGCTGAACATCCTGGCCCAGCCGGCCACCCGCAGCCTCATTCAGGCGATGGCAAAGAATCCGGCCCTCAGGGCGGAAATGATCAAAGATCTGGGCGGACGCTAGAGATACGAGGGGGAAAACTAATGCAATTGGGTTTTGTAGGCTTAGGCCGCATGGGCACCTTGATGGCGGCCAACCTGATCCGCGCGGGACACCAGCTGACAGTTTACAACCGGACCTCCCGTCCCTCGCCACTGGAGGAAATGGGCGCTCGCTTCGCACCCACAGCCCGGGCGGCAGCTGAGTCCGCCGGGATAACCTTTACCATGCTATCGGACAACCAGGCAGTGGAAGAAACCGTCCTGGGTGATCAGGGTCTCTTGAGAGGTATGTCCGCCGGGCAGATCCTGGTGGACTGCAGCACCGTCAGCCCCCAACTGGCCGTCCGGCTGGCAACCCAAGCAGGCAAAGCCGGCGTGCGCGTCCTCGACGCTCCGGTAGCGGGCAGCGTCGCGCCGGCCCGGGACGGGACCCTGGTATTTATGGTCGGTGGTGAACGGGAGGTCTTCGAAGAGGTCCTGCCCCTTTTGCAGGTTATGGGCAAGGCCGCCATTCACATGGGAGACCACGGCAGCGGGCTCTCGGCCAAAGTGGCCATCAACACCCTGCTGGGGCTGACCACGGTAGCCCTGGCCGAAGCCTGCGCCCTGGCTACGGCCTCCGGTGTACCCATGGATTCCTTCCTGGACCTGGTAGGAAAGAGCGCGGTAGGCTCCTCTCCCTTTATCCAGACGAAACTGCCATTGCTGAGCCACGGCGAATACCCGGTAGCCTTCAGCCTGGATCACATTTACAAGGACATGGGTTTTGCCCTGGAAGAAGCCCACCGTCTGACGCTGGGACTGCCGGCGGCCGCCGCCGGTTTGACCGAGTTTACAATGGCCCGGGCCCGCGGCTGGGGCGCCGAAGACCTCATGGCCGTGGCCCGGCTATGGAGCCGGGACTAGACCTTGGACCGCCGTCTCTGCAAGACGCAGGCCAGCCATTGAACAACACCTGGCCCCTCCCCCGGGAGGGGCCTTTCCTTGCGGTAGATGATTGTCAGCCGCACGCCCAGCAGGATCACGAGAGCAGCCAGCGGAAAGACGGCGGCGATGCGCTCGGCCGCCGCCTGCAGGGCAAAAACGACGATAACGATGATCGACACCACCGCCAGGACTGCGGTAACCAGGGTCTTCGTCCGGCCTTTTTGTCCCCGGACCCGCAGGGCCCCCTGTCCCAGCAGGATGTAAAACCAGGTAAGCATGCTGAAGAAACCGGCCGAAGCAGTAACATAGCCGTAAGCAGTAGTGGGCAGGAAATAGGCGGTGAAGGAAACCGCCACCAGGGCGGCTACCGTTACGGCCAAGGCCGGCAAATGGAGCCTCCGCCATTTGAGCCGTCCAGCCAGGAAGGTTGGTGCTTCGCGGTCCTTGGCCAGGGAGACCATCATGGCCAACCCGCTGAACATACTGCCCACCAGGAGGGAGAGAGACGACGAAAGGATGACGGCGTTGAAGGCGGTGTCGAGGGTGCCCAGTCCCACGTGGTTTAAAGCCAGCACAAACGGGCTGATCCGGGTGGAAACGGCTTGCCAGGGGACGACGGCAACCAGGGCCAGGGTCGGCAGGATGTAGAGAACGGCCTGACCCAGGGTAACCAGGTTGATCGCCAGGGGTACCATCCGGCGGGGATTCTCGGTCCGGCCCACCGTAACCCCTACCGCTCCTATGCCGAAGGAAAAAGTGATGATCAGCATGGCCTGCCCCAGGCCGTTGATCCCGTGCGGGAAAAAAGCCGGCGCGCTGAAAAGGGGACCGGGGGCCGGGTGACCGGTGCCGAGAAGGAAAACGGCCAGTCCCGCAAAACCCAACAGGCTCATTATCTTAACCCCGGAAAAAAACACTTCCGCCTTGTCGACCACGTTCAGGCCAAAAAGGTTGATCAGTCCGGCCAGCAGGGCGTAGCCCGTGGTGAAGACCCACAGGGGCACGCCGGGCAGCCAGAAACGGGTAAAGATGCCCATGGCCACAACTTCGCTGGCCATGGCCACCAGGTTGGACAGCCAGGAATTCCAGCCCGCCAGAAAGCCGGCCGTGGCCCCCAGCGACTCTTGCAGGTAGCCGCGGAAAGACTGCCGGTGGGGATAGGCCAGGGCCAGATCCCCCATAGCGGTCATAACCCGGTAGAGCAGCACCGCCCCCAAGAGATAGCCCAGGGCCGCCGCCGGACCGGCGAGTTGGATCACGATGCCGGAAGCCAGAAAATAGCCGGAACCGATCACCGAACCCAGCCCCAGAAAGACGATACCGAAAAGGCTTAGTTTCTTTTCGTCGGCCATTACCCGCCCCCGCTAATTCCCCAGTGTGCCTATAGCGTCCCCCTTTCGCCCCCCGCTATTACGCCCGTCCACCGCGAGACAACCACAAAAAAGACCGTTTAGCAACGGTCTTTCGCACTCTGCCCCAAGCGGCCGACATTATCCCCGGACACGCGATCCCGCTAGGAAATTTTTACGCAATTCTTGCCGTCTCCCTTGGCTTCGTACAGGGCCTCATCTGCGGCGGTCACCAGTCGTTCCGGGTCCGCCCCTTCGGGCGGAGCGGCGGCCGCCCCGATGCTGATGGTGACCCGGCCCCCCGGCTGTTTTTCCCCATGGGGAAAATCGTGTTCAAATACCGCTCGCAGGATTTTCCCGGCCGTTACCAGGGTCCCCTTCCGGTCGGTACGGGGTAAAATGACCGCAAACTCCTCCCCACCGTAGCGGGCCGCCAGGTCGCTGGTCCAGATGGCCTCCCGAATGAGGCGGGCTATGGTCTTGAGCACCACATCGCCGGCCGGGTGACCATTCAAGTCGTTATATTGTTTGAAGGAATCCACGTCGATCATCAGGAGCCCGAGCGGCTCCCCGAAGCGACGGGCCCTTTCCAGTTCCTCCGCCAGGTGCTTCTGGAAGAAACCATGGTTGGCCAATCCGGTGAGGGAATCAAGCGTGGCCTGCTGGCGGGCGGTCCAATACTTTTCCAGCAACCGGTCGTGCATCCCCTTGCGCTTAAGGAGCGACCGGACCCTCAGTTGCAGTTCCTTGTCGCTGACCGGCTTTTTCAGGTAATCGTCGGCGCCGTATTCCAGCCCCTTCAGGCGCGCCTCGGTCCCCTCCAGGGCAGTCACCATCAGCACTGGAACATTCTCCAGTCCCGTCATGCTCTTCAGGTGACCACACACTTCGTAACCGTCCATGCCGGGCAATACCACGTCCAGAATAATGAGATCGGGAACCAGCTTTTCCGCCAGGGTAAGGGCCTCTTCGCCGTCAGCCGCCGTCAGGATTTCAGAATCGTTTTCGGCCAGCATATGCATGAAGAGCATCCGCTCGAATCTCGAATCGTCCACGATGAGGATCCGTGGCCGGTCCCTCAGTGGACCGGCAGCCGGCATATCCTCCTCATCCCCCTTCGTGTACTCGGCGAGGCAGTCGTTGAGCTTTTTCAGACCGAGCACCGACTTCAAGCGTACGTTGCACTCCAGGGGCACGATGGGCTTGGAGAGGAATTCATCGGCAATTTGACAGGCCTCCTGGTCGAGGTCAGCGAGGGATGCGACGACAATAACCGGCACCTTCCCGGGCTTGGCTTTAGTCTCCCGGAGCAACTGCCTTTCAAAACCGTCAGGGATAGATATGTCCAGCATAAGCAAATCGATCTCATGGCGGGCCGTTAACTGCTCATGACTCTCCCTGGTCGGGGCCACCAACAGGTGCATGTTCTCGTCGGCGACACAGTTCTTGACCGCATTGATACAGGCCTCGTCCCTACCAGCCATGACAATTTGATATTCACGCAAGAACATGAACCTCCTGTCGGTGGTTGACGCCGGATGCTACTGGCCAGCACAAAAATCGGCTATGTAATACTTAATTAATATTCTCTGACATTTCTGCCCTTTTGGCAAGTACAAAAGGCTTACAGGTGCAAATTATTTCCTCATTCAGTAGTCAACTATATTGACAGGACTCTGGCCGGGAATATAATGAGTATACTAATAATGTGCCATTCGTGCCAAGGGGGGCCTGTATGAAGCCGGGAAACCGTTGCTGGCCGGGACAGTTGAGCCGGCCGCGCCCACTCCTCCTCGTTGTCTTACTGGTCTCCCTCCTTTTCCTGGCCACCGGTTGCGGTACCAGTCGCAACAACGTTACCACCAGCGGTACAATCGAAGGAACCGAATACGACGTAACGACCCAGGTGGCGGGAACGCTGGCCGGTCTTGCCGTCCACCGGGGCGATACCGTGCAGGCCGGACAAACCGTGGGTCAGGTCGACGACGGCACCCTGCGCCTGCAACTGGACCAGGCCAGTGCCGGCCTAGCCGCAGCCGAGGCCAACCTGGCGAACGCCGTGGCCGGTTCCCGTTCCCAGGACATCGCCGCGGCCGCCCAGGAGGTACAAAAGGCCCTGGCCGCCCAGGATGCCGCCCAGGCCCAGATGGACCTCCAGGAGTGGCAAACCTCCACTGACGAGGAACTATTCCGGCAGGGAGCCGTTTCCGCGCAGGTCTACCGCGCCCAGGAAGCCACCTACCAGTCCGCCCGCGACCAGTGGAACCAGGCCGGGGCCGCCTACCAATCCGCCTTGGACCAGTTGGACCTTTTGCAGGCGGGTAACACCAAGGAAACCATTGACGCCCTGGCCGCACAGGTCAGTCAAAACCAGGCCCTGGTCGGCCAGGCCCGGTTAGCCCTGCAAAAGGCAACGCTGGTCTCTCCTACCGCCGGGCAGGTGGAGGAGAAGAATTTCTCGGCCGGTGAGTTTGTGCCGGCCGGCGCCCCAGTCCTCACCCTAATCGACAACACCCACCTGTGGCTTTACGCCTACGTACCTGAGAACCAGCTGAACATGGTGCACATGGGCCAGAAGGTAGGGGTTTCCGTAGACGCCTATCCGGGCAAGTCGTTTACCGGAAAGGTCACTTACATTTCGTCCCAGGCGGAATTTACCCCCAAGATGGTTCAGACCAACCAGGACCGGACCACCCTGGTGTTCAAGGTGAAGATTACTATGAACCAGCAGCAGGGGCTTCTGCCCGGTCTGCCTGCGGACGTCACCTTTGATAAATGACGGCCTTACCCGTGACTTCAGTCGTGGGTAAGGCCGCATTAATTCGCCGGCCTAATTTTAGAAAATATGGCAGAAAGGGCTTGCCTTCGGAAACACCCGTATGGTATAATGTCCGCAATGGGTGGACGCAATACTAGTAAGCACGCGACGCGCTTAGGTATATTGCTTGTTCTGGAAGTCGGGCAGGTATGGAATCCGCCCTGCTTCGTGCCGACAGATGGTGAAGGAACCGAGGGAACAATCCGGGAATACATTGAGTCCCAAGAGACGAGAGGTGAAACTGATGACGGATAGGGCTTACAAAGTGCGGATGTACCTGAAACCCAAGCAGGAATCGATGGCCAACCGGATCATCGGTTGCACCCGTTGGGTGTACAATCACTTTCTGGGGTGGCACATGGAAATCTACAAAGCTGAGAACCGCTACCTCGGCTACAGGGAATCGTCGCAAATGCTGACGCTGATCAAGCACTCGCCTGATACCGAGTGGCTGGCGGAGGCTGACAAGTTTGCGCTGCAGAACAGCCTGCGCGATTTGCAGGCGGCGTTCACTAATTTCTTTGAAGGCCGCGCCAAATACCCCCGGTTCAAGTCGAGACGGGAGCCGGAACAGTCGTACCGTACAAACTCTACGAACGACAATATTCGAGTCAGGGGTAATCGTCTGAAGCTGCCGAAGCTGGGGTGGGTAACTTTTGCGGCGGACGGCCGCGAGATACCGGATTCGATTACGAACGTGACGGTAACGCGCACCTCCACCGGGAAGTACTTCGCTTCGATCCTGTGCCACGTTGAGATGGAGCCCCTGCCGCTAGCTGATAGTCAGATAGCGTTCGACCTGGGTCTGAAGCAGTTCGCGGTCCCGTCAAAAGGCGAGCCGATCGAGAACCCGAAGTACTTTGCGAAGGCCCAGAAGAAACTGGCCAAACTGCAGAGGCAGCACGCTAAGAAGAAGAAAGGCTCCAAAAACCGGGAGAAAGCTCGCCAAGAACTTGCGCGTCAGCATGAGCACGTTGCGAATCAGCGCAAGGACTTTCTTCATAAGGAGTCCAAGAGGATAGTGGTCGAAAACCAAGTCATTGTCCTTGAGGATCTGGCAGTAAAGAACATGATCAAAAACAGATGTTTGGCGAAGGCGATTTCCGATGCTGGGTGGGGCGAATTCCGGCGCATGATCGAGTATAAGGCTGTGTGGTACGGCCGGACAGTGGTAATAGTCGACCGCTTCTTCGCATCGTCGAAGCTGTGCAACGTGTGCAACGAGAAGAACGCGATGCTAACACTTTCGGACCGCGAATGGAAATGTCCAGTGTGCGGGACGATCCACAATAGGGACCGTAACGCTGCTATCAACCTTTTGGCCGAGGGCCTGCGCATCCTGGCAGGCTAACCCCCTCGTGACCGCGCAACGTCTAAGAAACCGCAGGAACTGCGGGGGTAGCCTGTGGAGAGCCAGTAAGACCTTCCCTCGGGAGGCTTGGCTCCGTGAAGCAGGAATCTCGTGACCTCGGTCATGAGAGGTTCAATAGCCGCCAAACTTCCGTGCCGAAGGGGGATCCGCCTGTGCCCCCGGCCATCGTTGTGGAACACCTGAAAAAGCAGTTCGGCGCCCTGGTCGCCGTAGACGACGTATCCTTCACGGTGCCGGCCGGGACCATCTTCGGTCTGCTCGGCCCCAACGGCTCGGGCAAGAGCACCACCATCCGCATGCTCTGCGGATTGATGCGGCCCTCCGGCGGTTCGGGACAGGTGCTGGGGCTGGACATCGTCAGCCGGGCCGAGGAGGTCAAGTCCTCCATCGGCTATATGTCGCAGAAGTTCAGCCTCTACGAGGACCTCACCGTCATGGAAAACATCCATTTCTTCGGCTCCATTTACGGCCTTCCGCAGGCTGAAATAGGCAGCCGCTACCGGAACCTGGTCGAACGAATGAGGTTGGGCGGCCGCGAAAGACAGCTGGTGGGTACCCTTTCCGGCGGATGGAAACAACGGGTAGCTCTGGCCTGCGCCTTTTTGCACCAGCCCCGGCTGCTGATCCTGGATGAGCCGACGGCCGGTGTGGACCCGGTTTCGCGCCGCCTGTTCTGGGATATCCTGGCCGGCCTGGCCGCGGACGGCGTAACCATCCTCTTAACCACCCACTACATGGACGAAGCCGAGAGCTGCCATTTGACGGCGCTCATGTTCCGCGGCCGCCTGCAGGCCTTCGGCCCGCCGGCCGATCTGATCCGGCAAGCGGGCCTTCGCACTCTGGAGGATGTCTTTATCCATATGGTCGGCGAGGGAGGCCGGGAAGTTGAATAAGCGGCGTCTTTTAGCCATCATCAAGAAGGAATTTATCCAGATCAGGCGCGACCGTCCGAGCCTGGCCATAGCGTTTCTGATGCCTCTCCTAATGCTTTTTCTTTTCGGCTATGCCGTTACCACCGATGTCAACAATATGCCCATGGCGGTGCTGGATTACGACCACAGTCCCTCCGGCCGCCTCCTGGCCGATGAATTTATCGCCACAAGCTATTTCACCATTACCGCCCATCCTGACAACTACCAGGAAGTAAGGGCCCTGATGGACAGCGGCAAGGTAAAGGCTGCGCTGATCATACCCGAAGGTTATGAAAGCTCCCTCAAACGGGGAGAAAAGGCCACCGTGCAATTCCTGGTAGACGGGTCCGATCCCCTCTTTGCCCGCACCGCCTTCCAGACCGCCGGGATCCTAGCCCAAGTGGAGTCGCAAAGCCTGCTTGCGCAAGCGGCGGCAGGGGCGGGCCGGCCCCTGCCGCAGGGCCCGGCGGTGGACATCGAGTCCCGGGCCTGGTACAACCCGGGTCTTGAAAGTCTCAAATTCAACATACCCGGCCTCATCGGCCTGATCATGCAAAACGTTACGGTTATGCTGACCGCTTTTGCCCTGGTACGGGAACGGGAGCGGGGCACATTGGAACAGCTGATGGTTACCCCGATCCGGGGCTCCGAACTGATGGTAGGCAAGCTGGTACCCTACATGCTCATTGCCTTCATCGGCACGGCCGTTATCCTGGCCGCCAGCACCCTCTGGTTCCAGGTGCCCGTAACCGGAAGCATCCTGTTGCTTCTGGCCCTCACCGTGATTTTTCTCTTTTTCGCCCTCGGGGTGGGCATGCTGATTTCAACGATCGCGAAAACCCAGTTGCAGGCCATGCAGATGACCGTGCTCGTTATCCTGCCCAGCATCCTGCTCAGCGGCTTTGTCTTCCCCCGCAGTTCCATGCCGCCGTTCCTCCAGTACCTGGGCGACATCATTCCCTTGACCTACTTCCTGGAGATCCTGCGGGGCATAATGCTTAAGGGTACGGGATTGGCCGACCTGTGGCCGGACGTAATCCCCCTGACCTTGTTCGGCGTGGGGGTTGTTGTCCTGGCCTCTCGGAAATTCCGCAAGCGGGTCGAATAGGGGGGACGGAATATGGAAGTAAGGGAACGCGTCTTCAACGCCATGGCGGAACTGGCCCGCTCCCGCGGTCTGCATGCCATTACCATGGATGAATTAGCCGAGGCGGCGGGCGTCAGCAAGAGAACCGTCTACCGCTATTTTCCGGGCAAGGAACAGGTCGTCGAGGGCATGATTGGCCAGTTCGCGCTTGAGGTCGAGTCGGGGATTGCCGGAATCCTGGCGGGTGGCGCAAGACCGCGGGAGAAATTGCGGCTCCTGGCCACTCACCTCCATGAGAGGCTGAGTCTACTCGACCCGCCCTCCATGGCCGACCTGCAAAGGCACTATCCCGCCGTGTGGCAGAAGCTCGAAGACTTCCGGTCCCAAAAGGTCATGCTCCTGGAAGGGTTGATCACGGAGGGCATCGCCTGCGGCGATTTCCGGCGGGTGGACCCGGCCCTGGCCGCGTCCGCCTTCCTGGGCATGGCCAGAACCATCATCACCCCGGCCTTCATCCTGAATCACTCCCTCTCCATCGCCGAAGCCTTGCAGATGGTTTTCGACCTCTTCCTCTACGGGCTGACCGCCCCGCCTCCAAAGGAGTTGCCTTAGACTAATTTATGCCCTGCGGTAACTTGCCCAGCTCGATCAGGCCAAGTTCACGCAGGGCCCGTCGGGAGACCTCCGGCCGCCCGAGCCCGGGACCGGACAGGCCATGCTTTTTGGCATTGAAGCGAGCCAGCCGCTCGCGCACGTAGACGTCTATGTCCTTCATCACCGCCCGGTGGGGGCAGATCCGGTAATAGGCACCCCACTCGCCGAGCGGGCGGTTGATCCTTGCCACTACAGCGTCCAGCCCCAGATGGGTCTTACCGCTGGTCATCTCCCGGATGCAACAACGAATGGCCCGCACGCCGGCTTGGGCCGGCTGGAAGACCACCTCCCCGGACCCGGACCGCTTACGCCAGTGCAGACCCATGAAATCGAACCCGTCCCGCGCCGTTGCAAAGGGCCGGACCGCCAAGGCGGTCAGGCCCAGGCCGGTCAACACGTCCCGCCAGCCGGCCAGGTCATGGTCCGTCGTATGGTCCCCGCCCACAAGCACCACCTCGTTGCCCCCCCTTACCACTCCCACCAAGCCGGGAAGCCCGGCGGACAGGAGCAGCCCTGCCACGCTTAACTGGTAATCGCCCAGGAGCGGCCCCACCCCGCCGTCCAGACGGGGCACGTTGAGCCGGCCGAAATCCAGGATGGCCGGCCTCAAGCCCACAGCCAGGAAAGCCCGTACCAGAGCCAGCAGCCGGCGGTCGGCCAGCCGCCGCTCCAAGAGGCCCAGAAGCTCCCCGGGACAAAGGGTCCAGTCCGGCATGACCTTGAGACACAGCACCGGTCCCCGGGACCGCGCCAACAAATCCCGCAGGGTCCCCAGTACCTCCCAGGCATCAAAACGTCGCCCGGGTAGCAGTAACGGCTCCAGAACCAGGGCCAGAGCCTCGTCTACCACCCGGTCACCGAAGACGGCACCATGCGGCCGGAAAACCCCGTTCCGCAGCATCTCCCCCGTGTCTTCCAGGCAGCCCCGCCCATAACCGGGCGGCCGTCCGCCGGCGCAGCAGGCCCGCTCAAAAGCCCGGCGCAGGATATCCGGCCGATACAGTTTGTCGAAGAGCTGGTGAAAGCGCCTTTCGGGTTCACGTAGCGCTGCCCGGCACAGGTTTTCCCTCAATTGCTCGACAGTGGTCAAAAAGTAATTCTCCCCGTAGTCAATGGTATGTTTATCCATTCATATTGGGCGGTGATCCATGCAAAACTAATAGCAGACAATTGAAGGAGGTGGTTTAAAAAATGACCGGCTGGTTCGATGAACAAAGGGGTGTGGAACTCAGACCCGGCTACGGCAACGACGTCAATGTCTGTTACAGCGGCCTGCTGTCCCAGTCTGGAGCCGATCAGGTCTATCTGCACTGCGGCTTCGGCGATGTCCGGAGCTGGAATAACGTGCAGGACCAGAAAATGGATCGTAGTGTCAGGGGATGGGAAAAAAACGTCTCCCTGCAAAACAATCAGATGATTTTCTGCTTTAAGGACAGCGCCAGCAACTGGGACAATAACTGCGGCCACAACTGGGTTTTCCGCGCCCAGTAGGGGCAGGTCCACAAAGCCGGTCAAACCCGGCTTTGTGTTTCCGGCTCAGCCTGCCAGGGCGGTTACCAAGTCGCTTAAGACCTGCCCGGCCGGGCCGTGGATGACCACGTCGGCCTGATCGTCACCAGGCGTCGGCTCGCGGTTAATGATGATGACCTGCCGGGCACTTTCCAGGAGTCCGGCCGCCGGGTAAACCTGCAGGCTGGTACCGGCCACGATCAGAACCCGGCAACCCGCCAGGGCCTGCGTGGCCCGGAAAAAGTCCGGACTCATCTGATCTTCGAAAAGAACCACATCGGGACGCAACACACCGCCGCACTCACACTGCGGCGGATTAATGCCCGTTTTATATTGATCAGTTAGTCGGGAAAAGTCTAAGTGTCCCCCGCAGCCCGTGCAACGGCAGGTCCGCAGGTGCCCGTGGATCTCGAAGAGGCTGCGCGATCCGGCCCGGGCATGCAACCCGTCAATATTCTGGGTGATCAAGCCGGTCAAAAGGCCCATTTCTTCCAGCCGGGCCAGGGCAATGTGGGCGGCATTTGGTTCGGCCTCCATGATGGTCTCCCACCGCTCCAGGTTGATTTCGTAAAAGGAAGCCGGATCCCGCCGGAAAGCGCTTAAAGTTGCCACCTTCATCGGATCGTAACGGTGCCAGAGACCGGAACCGGGGCTGCGAAAATCAGGAATACCGCTTTCCGTGCTTACGCCCGCCCCGGTCAGGGCGAAGTTACGGCCCCCCGTCCGGATCATCTCCGCCGCCGCGCCGATCAACTGCCCGTAGGACAAGTTGCCCACCCCTCCGCATCCCGCCTTGAGGCCAATATATCACAAAGGAAGGAAGCGGACAACCGCCGGCGCTGAAACAAAAGGAAAAGCCGCCCGACAGGCGGCTTAGGTCCGGGACTTACTACTTGGGAGCAAAGGTGGCGCAATCGGTAGCCGTTGAATTACTGGCGTCGGGAGGTTCAATTTTGATGGACGACGCGGCGCACTGATTGCCGGAATCCCAGTGGGTGCAGGTGTTGACCACGCAAGTTACCCGGGCGATGGTCTGGCCGTTGTTGCCGGCTTTCATTTCGTTCTCCACCTCCTCTGTATCAGTCTCCCGTCTAGTATGGCCGGAAATTCGAGTTTTATCGACCGTGCGGGAACGCCGGCCCAAGTGGGGCGCGGGTTGGCTTTTTCTCGCAAAATGCCTGTTTTGGATCAGACGAACTAATGGAAAACAAACGTCATTAAAGTTGTTATCCCATCTTCATCCCCAGGCTCCCTACGGAGGCGAAGGAAAGGGCACAACCACACCTGTCAATAAGGACAGCGTGCCCGGGCCTCTTTTAGACGCAACCGGTCGGTTTCGGCAGGCCGGCCAGCTTACACGCACCCTTGGAGGGACCGCTCGGGAACAGTTCGTACATCGACTTCAGGGTGTTGCCGGTCTCTTTGCACATCTTGCGGACCATGGGAGCGATCTGAAACTGCTTGTAGTAGTCGCGCAGGTACCGGATGACTTTCCAGTGCCCCTCGGTCAGTTCGTTGACACCTTCACCGGCGGCAAAGGCCTTGGCCACGTCCTCGTTCCAAAGATCCGGATCCATGATGAAACCGTCTTCGTCCAATTCAACCGTGTTCCCGTTTACCTCAACCGCTGACATGCAAAAACCCCTCCTCAATATTATTTCTTTCAACCTGGTCAGTTCTTTTTGCGACCGGATGCCATAAACGCTGTTTCACTCCCAAATGACGCTGCCTACCAACCGGCCTCCGGCTGCCCCTGGTCAGGCTTGGGAGCGTAGGCAAGCCTGTATTTTTTCGGAGGTAATGAACCGGACAAATTCCTCACAGGCCCGGGACTGAAAGCGGGTCTGGTTGCGAATAAGGTTGAACTCCCTAGTAATGAGAGCCTCCTTGTTACGGAGGGGTTTCAGGGTCCCGAGGGTTACCTCCTTGTGGATCGTCCAGCATGAGATGAAGGATATGCCCAAACCGGCTTCCACCGCTTGCTTTATGGCCTGGGTGCTACCCATGTGGATAACCCGGTCCGGTACCAGGCCCAGGTCACGGAGAGCGTCCTCCGCGGCCAACCGGGTTACGGAACCTTCCTCCCGGAGAATGAATGTCTGGCCGGAGAGATCATCCGCCGTCACCAAGGTCTTTTCGGCCAGCCGATGGTCGCCCGCTACAATGAGCACCATTTCGTCCCCCAGAAAAGGCTCAACCTGAAAGTGAACGTGTTCCACCGGCCCTTCCACCAGTCCGATGTCGATGCTGCCATTCAAGGTCTGCTCGCAGATCGTAGCCGTATTACCGATGATCATGGCCAGCTCAACGCTGGGAAAATTTTTGGCGTAGGCCCCCATCAGGCGCGGTAGCACATATTCCCCTATGGTCATGCTTGCTCCGACCACCAATTTACCGGTAACCAGTTCGATAAGATCCGTCACGGCCCGTTCCGCTTTCCGGTGCAGGGTCAGGATCTGTTGGGCATAGGAATACAAAGTATGGCCGGCCTGGGTAAGCTCCACTTTCTTGTTGGACCTTTCAAAGAGCCGCGCCCGGTAATGTTCCTCCAGGCAGTGAATGTGCTGGCTGATGGCCGGCTGGGTCAGGTTGAGCTCTTCTGCGGCGCGGGAGAAGTTTTTCTTTTCCGCCACTGTAACAAATACCAGAAGTTGATGATCCAGCATGGTTTACCTCCATACAGTCGTCAAGGCAACCAGTTTCGATAATCGTTTTGACTATTTCAAGTAAGACCGGGCCCGTTGGAATGATCTTACCACACGGGGGGAAGAAAGGAAAATTGCAAGTTATTATGGTCATGATAACGCCTGGTAATACTAATGGTTATACTGCATTACGGCTTTTCGTCCATTTTTCACGATAAGGAAATCTTTGAAACGGGGGACATACAGTGGCCCGGTCTAATACCGAAACATTAATTATCCCGTAGAGTTGGAAACGATAAAGAATTGGTTACGGCAAACCGGGTTTTGCTCATCGAGCGGGCTAACAGCAGCAAACTCAACTCTCAGAGCCTGGTGTTCCTCAGGGCCACGTAAGCACCCAAACCGAGCAGGACAACTCCGGCCAGGCCGTCCGTCCACCCGGCAAACCGTCGTGAGTGCAAGACCCCCTCAGCCCGGCTGCTCAGGTAGGCGTAAGCGCACAGGCCCAGGAGGGAGGCTATGCAGGCGATTGAGGCCAGAACGAGCGTGGCCGGCAGCACCGGTACGTTGGCCGGCAGGAACTGGGGTATTATGGCAGTGTAGAAGGCCGCCGTTTTCGGGTTGAGTAGGTTGTTTACAAGCCCTTCGCGGAAAGGTGTGAGCAGTGCCCGGGGTTTTGTCCCGGGAGACGGCCCGTTGGCCGGCCCGACAAACGTCACCCATAGCAGTCGGCCGCCCAGAAAGACCAGGTATGCCGCACCGGCGAGACGCAGGATATTGAACAGGATTGGTGAAGTCACTATCAGTGCGCTGATTCCCAGAGCGGAAGCAACTCCCCAAACGATGAGACCGGAAGCGCAGCCAGCAGCTGTGCGCAGTCCGGCCGGACGGCCCCGCCGGATGGAGTTCCGCACCACCAGGGCCGTATCCGGTCCCGGGGTCACGGTGATCAAAGCAACAATACCCAGGTAGGGAATGAGGGTACTGACAAACATGGTTAAGCCCCCTTCCCCCCTCCTATTTCCCGGACTGCGCTAATAATCCTTGCCCGTTGCGCAAATATTTCCGGCTCTCCCTGCCAAACGACGCAGGTAATCCCTGTTCATGCTGTTGCCACAGAACCGCTCCCCGGGTTAAAATGTTGGTAAAGAAGGGAAGGATGCCTCAATGTACTGGCCGGATAAGGGACCTGTCAATACCGGTCCCACCCTCGAACTGGCCCTGCAAAGGGCCCGGGAACTGAACATCGACCACCTGGTGATAGCATCGAACAGCGGCCAGACGGCCAAAATGCTGGTGGGTAAAGGTGTACAGGTGGTCTGCGTGACCCACCACGTCGGCTTTACCGGGCCGGGCAGGGACGAGATGCCGGCGGATGTCAGGAAGGAACTCGCCGCGGCGGGCGTCCGGCTGCTGACCACCACCCACCTCCTGGCGGGCGTGGACCGGGGCGTGCGCAACCAATTTGGGGGCGTGTACCCGGCGGAAATAATCGCCCAAACCCTGCGGATGCTGGGCCAGGGCGCCAAGGTATGCGTGGAAATCGCCGTGATGGCGGCCGACGCCGGTCTTATTCCGTCGGGACGGGAGATAGTGGCCGTCGCCGGCACCGGCAGCGGCGCCGATACGGCCGCTGTAATCCTACCGGCCCACGCCAGTCATTTCTTTGCCACCCGGGTGAAGGAGATCATCTGCAAACCGAGAGAATTCTAACCGCCCAGAAGGGCCCGCAAGCCGGCCAGGGCAGCTACTCCGGCCAGCATGCTCCAGAGCGGCTTTTTGGTGATCCAGGCCACACCCAGCGCAACCGCGGCCGCCGGCAGGAAAAGGTTGAACCGGTGCACCCCGGTATGGACCAGGACCGGCGGCACGATCATCGCGGCAAAGATGCCGATAGGCATGAAGGAGAGACCCCTTTTCAGGCGGGGACTGAACTGCACCCGGCCGCCGAGCCACAACCCGGGAAAGCGGGTCAGATAGGTCACGGCACCCATAGCCACAAACACCAAGTAGAGATCAGGCCTCACCGCTGACCACCCCCAGCAGGCAGGCTGTCAAGGCCCCGGCAGCCACGGACCAGCCGGAGCCCAGGAAGAACCAGGCTCCCACGGCAACCAGGGAACTGGCCACGGCCACTCCCACTAGCAACCGGGAGTTGATTTGAGACACCAAAAGGCCCATAAAGGCGCCGATAAAGGCAAAGTCCAGGCCCCAGCGCAGGGGATCACGCAGAAAGGCGGCCAAGAAAAAGCCGGTCAGGGAAGCCGCAAGCCAGGGGCCGAACACGCCCAGACCGGCACCTAGAAAGTAGCCGGGACTGCCCCGCCCTCCGGCAAAGGCCACCATGGTGACTCCATAGCTTTCGTCGGTGAGCCCGTAAGCCAAAAGGGCCAGCTTCCCGCGACCGGATCCCTTCAGGTGGGGGCCCAACGAGAGACCATAAAGCACCTGGCGCAGATTGACGAAAAAAGTGGCCAGAACAACGGCCAGGCCCGTGGCACCTTGCTTGAACAGGGCCAGGGCCACGAACTGGGAGGCGCCGGCAAACACCAGCACCGACATGGATAGGGTCTGGGCCAGAGTCAGATGCCCGGCGCGGGAAAGGATGCCGTAAACCGTGCCGTAGGCGAATACCCCCAGGGAAAAGGGTACCGTGTCCTTCAGGCCGGCCAGTACTGTTGATTTTATTGCGGGCACCGCGGTCTCCTTTGTATAACATATCATATTTCTGTTTAAGATATTATACGGGATATGGAGCAACAATAGCAAATGGAAATTTCCGAATTGAACCGCCGCATCGGGGAAAAGTTACGGGCCTTGCGCACCGGAAGGGGTCTGACTCTGGACCAGTTGGCCGGGTTAACCGGAGTGAGTAAACCGATGTTGAGCCAGGTGGAACGCGGTGAGACCAATCCCTCTGTAGGAACACTGTGGAAAATCGCGGTGGGTCTGAGGTTGCCTTTCTCTACCCTGATGGAAGACCCTCTTCCGGAAGTTACCGTGGTGCGGGCCGGCAGCAGCACCGTTTTCGCCGAGGATGACGGCCGTTTCCTTGTAACATCCCTATTCGCGGCTGATGCTAAGCACCCCGTGGAAGTTTTCCAGGTTCTCCTCCGGCCGGGCGGCCGACGGGTGGCGGAAGGTCACGGCGCCGGGGTTTCCGAGTATCTGACCGTGGTCCAGGGTTCCTTCATCCTGGTCCTGGCCGACGGGGAGCACCTCCTGAACGAGGGCGATTCGATCCGCTTCCAGGCCACCGGTCAACACCGCTATATGAACCCCTCCAACGCCGACTGCCTCCTTTACATGGTTATCGGCTACTTCGCGACTGTTTGACCGAGGCTCAGGCAACATTACTAAACTGACAGGAAACTACGGTTGACAAATACGAAGGCCGAAGTGGTACAATGGTGGCAGTAATGCCACCACATCAAAGGGGGAAGCGGCTTGCCGCAGGGCTATCTGGCCTTGATCCTACACGCGCACCTGCCCTACGTCCGCCACTTGGAGGAGCCTGCCGTTCTGGAGGAAAAGTGGCTATTCGAGGCCATGACCGAGTGTTACATTCCTCTTATCAACGTTTTTGACCGGTTAACCAGTCAGCGGGTAGACTTCCGGATAACGATGTCCCTTTCGCCACCGATAATTACCATGTTGAAGGATTCTCTCCTCCAGGAGCGTTACGTCCGGCACCTGACCGGGCTGTTGGCCCTTTCGGAAGCCGAATTGGAACGGACGGCTGCCGATCCGTCCTTTTCGCCGGTAGTGCGCCATTACCACGACCGGCTGTCGGCAACCCTGCGATTTTACGGCGACTGTGGCGGCAACCTCTTGACCCCCCTGGCCCGTCTCTCCTCCGCCGGCAGTCTGGAACTGATAACGTGCTGCGCCACCCACGGCTACCTGCCCCTGATGCTGACACAGGAAGCACGGCGGGCCCAGGTGGCGGCGGCCGTTGAACTCTTCGCCCGCGAATTCGGGCAAGCCCCCCCGGGCATCTGGCTGCCGGAGTGCGGCTACCCGCCGGGCATCGACAAGATCTTGAAGGACTACGGTCTGACCTATTTCATGGTCGATAGCCATGGTCTCCTCAACGCCCGGCCCACCCCGGCAGCCGGGGTGTATGCACCCGTCTACTGCCCTTCCGGGGTAGCCGCCGTCGCCCGCGACCCAGAGAGTTCCCGCCAGGTCTGGGACCGCATCAGCGGCTACCCCGGGGACTACGACTATCGCGAGTTCTACCGCGACATCGGCTACGACCTGGACCAGAGCTACATCGAACAGTTTCTCGCGACCGGCGGAGTGCCCGGTGATACGGGTCTGAAGTATTACCGCATTACTGGCCCGGACAGGGAAAAAGAGCCGTATCAGCCCGCCCTGGCTGCCAGCCGGGCCGCATCGCATGCCTCCAACTTCGTATTCAACCGGGGTCAGCAGGTCAAGCAACTAGCCCGCCATATGGATACCCCGCCCATGGTTGTTGCCCCCTACGACGCCGAACTGTTCGGGCACTGGTGGTACGAGGGACCGGACTGGCTGGATTTCGTCCTGCAAAAAATCCATCTCGACCAGGACGAGGTCAAGACAACCACCCCCGGCGCATACCTGCAGGCCTACCCGGAAAACGAGGTGGCCGTCATGGACATGTCCAGTTGGGGAGCCGGAGGCTACAGCGAAATGTGGCTCAACCCGTCCAATGACTGGCTGTACCGCCACTTGCACCGCGCCGAAAACCTGATGGTGGAGTTGGCCGATCTATACCTGGACAATTGTGACGCCCAGGAGCGGAGGGCCCTCAACATGGCAGCCCGCGAACTCCTGCTGGCGCAGGCGAGCGACTGGGCCTTCATCCTCAAGACCGGCACGAACGTGGAATACGCCAAGAGGCGGACCAACGAACACCTCTTTCGCTTCAACACCCTGAATAACCAACTGCGGTCGGGCCAGTTGAACGGGAACACGGTCACCGACCTGGAGGAAAGGGACAAAATCTTTCCGGACCTTGATTTTTCGGTGTACAGCCGGCATTACAACCGCCAGGGAACCGGCCTGGACCGACGCCGGGGCCGCTTGAAGATCCTGATGCTCAGCTGGGAATTTCCGCCCCGCACGGTGGGAGGATTGGGCCGGGCCGTCCACGACCTCTCCCGGAGCCTGGTGCAGGAAGGACACGAGATACACGTGGTGACCGCACCGGCCGAGGGTACGGAGAGCTACACCGCAGTGGCCGGGGTCCACGTTTACCGGGTGGATGCCTCGCTTCTCACCGATACGGAGTTTCTTCCCTGGGTGGACCAGTTGAACCGGGAAATGGCGGTCGTCGGCGAGAGATTGGCCCACACGGTTTCCCCGGACGTAATTCACGCCCACGACTGGCTGGTCGGCCGCGCGGCCATGCAACTTCAGGACACTCTCGGCCTGCCGCTGGCGGTAACCATCCACGCCACCGAACACGGCCGTCACCGGGGCATTCACAACGAGCTGCAGAAAAACATCCACAACCGGGAAACCGAACTAATGCACCAGGCCAATACGATCATCCTCTGCAGCCAGTACATGGCCGGGGAAGTGGTCAAAGTCTTTGGCATCGATCCGGCTAAGCTGCATATGATCCCCAATGGAGTGGAACCAGCCGCGCTGAGCGTGCCGCCCCGCCCCGGCGAAAGCAGCCGCATCGGCCGGGATGCCGAAAAAGTTATAGCCTTTCTGGGCCGTCTGGTGCCTGAAAAAGGGGTGCAGGTGCTCCTGGAGGCCATGCCGGCGGTGGTACGGCGGTTTCCCGGCGCCCGCGTCGTAATCGGCGGCCGCGGACCCTATGAAGAAACGTTGCGGCAACTGGCCCAAGACCTGGGCCTTGGCAGCCAGGTCACCTTCGCCGGTTTCCTGACCGAACCGGGCCGCAACCGCCTGCTCAGCCAGTCCAGGGTAGCGGTGTTTCCCAGCCTATACGAACCGTTCGGTATCGTGGCTCTGGAAGCAATGGCCTCCCGGGTACCGGTCATCGTTTCCGACACCGGGGGTCTGATGGAAGTGGTCGAACACGGCATCGACGGCTTCAAGGTCCACCCGGACCGTCCGGACCTGTTGGCGGAGTATATCAACCTCATCCTGGCCAACCCGGGGCTGGCGTCGGAACTATGCGGCCGGGCGTGGCGTAAAGTGTTGACCGTTTACGACTGGAAGTACATTGCGCAAGAAACAGTCGCCGTTTATGCCGCCGCCATGAATTGTCAGGAGCCGGCCAAATGGTTCTCCCGGAGGGCGTGAAATCAACTGATGATTACCAGGGCGCTGCTGTACTCCGATGGCTCGCAGAAGTCGCTGTCGGCCGCCGTCTGGGCGGCCCTGATGATGACCGCCGATCCGGCCATGGAACTCACCATCATCAGTTTCGTGACCTATCTGGCAGGCTACGGGATGCAGTGGGACGACGGTACGGCCATCGAATACGCCATCGCCGATGTCGAGGAACGCATCATGCAATCGACCAAGAAGATCTTTGACCAGCACAACGTTAACGCCCGAACCATCGTGGGATTCTCCTTCGGCACGACAAGTACCGCCGAAAGTATCGTCAATTACGCCCGCAAAGGCAACTTCAACCTGATCATCCTGGGCGCCCGGCAAAAGACCCTGGACGGCGACTTTTCCCGGCTCCTTAGTGGAAAACGTGCTGCGTCTAGCCGAGGTGCCTGTTTTACTGGTAAAAACACTACCCGGTGAGATGGTTTCCTCCCTGCTCCCGGAGGAAACCGGTTGACGGCCCGTCTCAATTGCCCCCCGGTCGTTCCCTCCGCTCGAAGAAGTCTTTGCCCCGAACCAGGGTGATCAGCACGCGGCGCTTCTCCCCGCGCCTCTCACGCCGGAAACCGGCTGTGCTGCCGGTAGTAAACGACTCATCCCGGCTTCCAGACCCCGGCCGACCGCCCACAGCCAGAACCAGGGCCGCCAGAAACAATACCAGAGACCCCACGACCAGAAAAATAGGCATCACCCCTGGGGTTAGCACCGCCCCCTCCAGCGGTACGCCGCCCCATACCCCCCCCTTTTTTTGTTGTTACAATTAACTCCATATTATATATATTATACCATGCCACAGGTCATGTCCAGCCTCCCGTCGTGAGGTTCACCGGTATTTACTGGTGACCGGGATGGAAGCGCCCAACCCACCCCCCTGGTTACCAGAACCACAAATTATTACCACAACACGCAAGTGTCGCTTATTGCACATTTTAGGTGTGATGCCATATTTTATTGTGGATGATTTTGAGATCACTGTCTGCCATTAAAAGGAGGCGCAATTGACATGATGGCTTTCTATATCAGATCTTCTTCCTCTGGAAAGCGCTATTTCCACCCGGTATGGCTCACTTTTCCAGATGGAACGGCTGATCCCCCGGCACCACCTGCTTCTCCAAACGTGACGGCCGATCCCCCGGCACCACCTGCTTCTCCAAACGTGACGATCAAACCTACGGCGTCGACCGCTTCCTCCAGCGCGACGATTGATCTCTCCGGGGCAGATATTCTGAAACCGGCTGTCCGTGCGGCGGCCAGAATTTCAAGTGGAATTGATTTTGCTACCGGCGTGAATGTCACTGTCAGAATGAATAACGGTGATCAATATACGGGTGAGATAGTAAGCGAGGTGGGCGGTTTTCTGTGGCTAAAACTGACAGTTCCCTTTGATGATTATGCTCCCGGGGTAGTGGTCCACCTGAATGAAAGCATGATCGTCGCTGTCGGCTAGGAAGCTGACCGGCACTGGGGGGAGCGCAATCCCCCTTACGCTCCCCCCGGTTTTTCGCACCCTCGAAGGAAGCGAGGCGTTCTTCCGGTTCGCCCACCCTCAAAACCGCTCCATGCCGCCCGGCTGAAAATCCCCCTTTCGCCTAAACCATGGCGGCCGGGCATGCGTCCCCTTTAGCCGTACGCTTACAGGCCCCGGTCTTATCCGGCCGCAAACCGCGGAGTATTATGTAAATCCGGTCCTGGCGTATTATGGCAACCATGGAGCATATTTTACATCGGTGACAGCTAAAGGCAGGGCCTGGAAGGTAGACATTCCGACACGTTTTACCAAAAGACCGAATGGAAACGCAGGCACATTTTAGCTTCCTTGTCATATTGTATTGTAGATGGTTGTGGGACCCTTGTCTGTCAGGATGAGGAGGAAACGATAGCCATGATGGTTTATTCTATCAACGCTTCCGGACTACGATGTTACCACCCGGCGTGGTCAGCTTCTCCAAAAGTGACAGCCGCCCCCCCGCCGTCCGCTGCACCGGACATGACGATTGATCCACCTGAGTCGCCTGCCGCTCCGATGGTGACGGCCGAGCCACCTGAGTCGCCTGCTGATGCAACCTTGATGGTTGATCCCCTGGTGTCGCCCGCTGATCCAAACCCGACGACTGCTCCCCCCGGGGGAGGTATCCTGACACCAGGTGTCACCCTGGACATAACGATGCATGATAGTTCCCTATTCGTAGGTGAATTGATCACGTTGGGCAGTTATGTGCCTGTCAGGCTCAAACAAAACTCAGATAGCTATGTGGCCGGGCAAGTGGTGAGACTTAACTCAAAATTCATTCTTGCTATTGCCTGACATTCCCGCATAATTTAAAATAGGAGGAATTTGAATGGCCATCCCTTCGGATATTAATTTCGCCCCTGGCGTGACCGTCAATATTACTATGAGCAACAGCGAAGTGTTCACAGGCGAGCTTGTATCCTCCACAGACAGTTACTTGCAGGTCAGATTGACGATTGCCCCAACTCCCTATGTGGCCGGTCAAGTAGTTCTACTGAATACAGCTGATATTCTTGCCATCGGCTGATAAAACCATCCGGGAAGCGCGCCTCCACGCAACTGCGCTTCCCCCTTTTTATGGCCATTGATTTAATTCCACTACCCAAAAGACAGTTCCCGTCTTCCCCTAAAAGGACTGTCCTCACCATTGCACCGCTTTCCCAATTGCTTGTCCGGGTCGCTGCCCGGCCAGATGCGCCATAATCACCTCTTTCCGGCAAGGGTGAGAAAAGATGTCCATGCGTTTTCTGAGATCTAGTAATAAATAGTGGCCTAATTCCAAACAGCAGGCAGTCGCCTTTTGGCAAATGCTGTCATATTATATCGAGAGAAAAGCTATGCCCAATGTGATCAGGTGAGGTAGTCGCTGTGGCCGTTGCTCGATGGATTCGGTCTGCAGAACATGACTATGAGAAAGAACCCTCTGTCATGTCAGGGAAAATATGAGGTGTAGCCGTGCGATGGAACGCGTGCCACAGCTGTCGGAACGCGTCCGGTCATAAGCTTGTAACACTTTCGACTTCGCAGGCCAATTAATCGAAAAGGAGGAACCCGGCATGTCGATTCCTAGTGACATTAATTTCGCACCCGGCGTAACTGTTAGTATAACTATGACCAGCGGTGAAGTATTTACAGGTGAGCTTGTCCAGTCCACGGACGATTACCTGCAGGTTAGGCTGACGGTTAGCACTGGTCCCTACGTAGCCGGACAAGTGGTAGAACTAAATACGGCAGAGATTGTGTCTGTCGGCTAAAAAAACTAACATGAATGCGGGAGCGCAAAAACATAGCGCTCCCGCCTTTTCACGCAACCAACTGCTACCAATAACTTTGTTATGGAAAAGTGCCCCTGTCCGTTTTAGACTGGTGTACGGTAAGGCGGTTGGTAAAGTACGGAAGCCTTTGCCTATCTATGCTCCAGAGTGGATCCCCGGAAGGATTTCTAGAATTCTGGATTAGTGCGGTTTGAGATAAACAAACCAATAACCTCCCAACAAAATTAACTATGACTACCATGATTCTGCTGCACAAAGTCCAATTCACCTGAAACCTCATCCAAAGATAGTTGCAAGAGTACCATTGGGCCCCTATATGGAGTAGCTGTCAAGTAAGAGAACGGGTTTTCGCAGTGGAATCACCATACTTCCGTTATTGATCCGCGCTAAAGTCAATTTCTGTACGAGGAGGCGAATCCGTGCCGGATTCCTTTCAGATTATTTTGATCAGTCCGCCTGGATACATCCACGCGGAAGCTTTTTCCGAAATCGCTGAAACCCTGGTTTGCGGGTTAAGGGGCATAGGCTACCAGGTCACCAGGGAGAAAAACCACGTGATTCCGGGAGTAAAGTCAATCCTGTTGGGGACCCACCTCCTTACGGCAGATCAGATGGTACTGGTACCCACCGGAGCAATCATTTATAACCTCGAGCAGGTCGATCCGGCCTTACCCGTATGGACTAGCTGTTACGTTGATTTCTTGAGACGCATGGAGGTCTGGGATTACAGCCGGCGGAACATCGAACGCCTGGCCGGCTTGGGGGTTGCCGGCCGGGTAAAGCACGTCCCGATCGGTTATGTGCCGGAGTTGGCCCGGATTTCCCCCGAAGCCGTGGAAGACATCGACGTTCTTTTCTACGGATCGTTGAATGACCGCCGGACCAGGGTGATCAAGGAGCTGACCGATCTTGGCTTGAACGTCATGGCGCTCTTCGGTGTCTATGGGGACAGACGGGACGCCCTAATCTCCCGCGCCAAGGTGGTGCTTAACTTGCACTATTACGAGGCCAGGATCTTTGAAATTGTGCGGATCAGCTACCTCCTGGCCAACCAAAAGGCCGTAATCAGCGAGTGCGATCCAGGCACGGAAATAGAGGAGGACATGGTGGACGCAGTGAAGCTGGTGCCCTACGAGGAATTGGCCACGGCCTGCCGAAAACTGGTAACCAACGAGGAAGAGCGCAGATCCCTGGCCTTACGCGGCTTTCATCGCATAGCCGCCCGCGACGAGGGGAGAATCCTACAGACGGTCCTGGGCGAAGGATGATGAGCGGTGGATCGGGGCAAGCGCCTCTTTTACTTTTCAAAGGCCGGAGAGTGGATAGCTCATTTCACCCCCATGTCGTGGCCGTCGAATACCGTCCGCAGGAGAACGTGATGGCGCTGGACATGGGCATTTTGATAGAGTAGGCCAACCCCTCTCGGGGCCGACCCCTCAATGAACGGCTCGTCTGGTTTTCCCACAAACCGCTCTGCGTCACTTACTCTCGAACTTTCTGATGCGTTTCATAGCACGATCGTAGGCTGTATGTCGTTTTGCCCAAGTATAAAACCGTTAGTACCACGGCCCCCGTGGCACCCCACCGGTTGGGCCGTGGGAAAATGTCAGAAGTAAGCCATACACCCTTTAGCGGTGATCCCATATTATAGTTCAAGTGACTGATATATACTTGCCCGACAGAATAAAGGTGGTGTCACCAGGCCGTGGTTAACTCGAGACCCGCTTCTGGAATAGGTGATTACCCCCGGCGTGGTTCGCTTCCCGAAACGTGACTGTTGCCCTTCCAAAGCTAGGAGTTGGCATCCGTGGTGTTGTCACCTTACGCCGAACGTCACAGGCACCCCCCTGGAGACTATCCTGGCACCCAGCGTCACTATTGACAGAATCACGTGTGACAGCTCCCTTTTGCGGGAACATGGTTCAGTTTCGGAGTTATCTGCACCTGTCAGTTCCAATGGAAGGTCAGTCATCTAAGTAGCAGCACAACTGGTCAATTTTAGCTCGAAGAGGAGGAACTCATTATGGCACTCCCTAGTGACATCAATTTCGCCCCTGGTGTGACTGTCAATATCACCATGAGCAACAGTGAAGTGTTCACAGGTGAGCTTGTAAGCTCCCCGGCCGACTACTTGTATGTCAGGCTGACGGTTTCAGTCGGTCCCTATGTCGCCGGACAAGTGGTTCTACTGAATGAAGCTGACATCCTGGCTATTGCCTAAGAGGATTATCGGGATGATGAGGTAGTCGCTGTGGTCGTTCACAGGCGAATTAATGATTCTACTGCGAAAACCCTTTCGCTCACACGGCGGATACCCCATATAGGGACTCAGGTGCATGCGCGCCACTATACTTGGGTGGTCCTTCAGGCAAATCGTACTTTTTGCAGCGAAATCATTAATAAGGCAGAACATCCTTGCGTTCCCTCGCAGGGTTAACCGAAAAGGAGGAACTCGGCATGTCGCTTCCTAGTGACATCAATTTCGCCCCTGGTGTGACTGCCAATATCACCATGAAGAACAGTGAAGTATTCACAGGTGAGCTTGTAAGCTCCCCGGCCGACTACTTGTATGTCAGGCTGACGGTTTCCGTCGGTCCCTATGTCGCCGGGCAAGTGGTTCTACTGAATGAAGCCGACATCCTGGCTATTGGCTAAGAGGATTATCGAAAAAGGGGAGCGCAAGGTTATGGCGCTCCCCTTTTTTCTCAATCAAAGTGTGGTTTGATGGATCTCCCTGACAAAGGACTTAGACAGTGATCTGGTTGCGTGTTCCATGGTTTTCCCTGTGCTGAGCCCATCTCCCGGCTAGGTTGTATGATGTATTGGACATCCCTGTTCGATGGATCTGTTTCTTAAGTGGTTCCGGTTATATAAGATGCGGTAATCATCAGGTATGAAGGCTGCGGCGATTTCGTTGTGCTTGTAAGCAAGGTTATAATCACCTATTTTATCATAGCATAAACATAGCTGAAGATGAGGTAGCCACGTCCAATATGCTTGATTAATCGTACCCCAACAAATTAGGGGTTTTTTTAGCTCAGTGGCAAGTTTATACCAAAATATAGCTTGGTGAAACTTGTTGACCTGTAAATAATAATAGCCTAGCCGACAGCAAAATTCTGGACGGGGCCTGTCATAATCGAAGGACTTGTAAATATATTGCAAGTACTTTTCGTGATCGTTTAATGTTAGATAACAGTCCGCCATCTTACCACAGGCCGCAATGTTATCCTCAACCCACCCTTGCTCCGTGGCCAGAAATTGCTGAAAGAAATTTATCGCCTGTTCATGTTTGCCATGATTTAATAGTTCACTAGCGTAATAATATAGGTCGCGGGGAGAAAAAGGTTGTCCCTTTGCGATAAGCCCTTCGTAGATTTGGAGGTTCCGGTCGGAGTCAGGCTTAGCCCCAGGGCAACGTCAAAGTAAATTTATTTCTAGGAACGGCCTAATTGGAAGATCCTGACGTGGCATTCCCCCCGCCGATATGGTATGCTCGTTCCTATGGGAAGTTATGTCGTAATATCCAACGGAAACGTGGAAAG
>DATKUX010000203.1:0-24520 GCA_035530395.1 Spirochaetia bacterium | reverse complement strand
CCTGGAAGTGTGCCGTGGTGCCGTACCCCTTGTGCCGATCGAAACCATATTGAGGATAAAGACGGTGGTACTCGCGCATCATCTGGTCCCGGGCCACCTTGGCCAGGATGGAGGCCGCCGCGATAGCCGCGCAGAGCGCGTCTCCATGCTTCACGGCCGTCTGGGCCACCGGCGCACCGGGTATAGCGTAGCCGTCCACCAGAAGATGTTCCGGCCGGATGGCCAGTGAGGCTATCGCCCTTTTCATGGCCAAAAAACCCGCCCGGTGAATGTTCTCCCCGTCTATCTCGCTCACGGTGGACACGCCAATAGCCCAGGCCGGCGCCATTCTTCTGATCAGCGCGGCCAGGGCCTCCCGGCGGCCAGCCGGAACCTTCTTGGAATCGTCCAAACCGTCCGGGCAGCATCCGCGGGGCAAAATGACGGCGGCCGCCACCACCGGTCCGGCCAACGGTCCGCGGCCGGCCTCGTCAACGCCGGCCACCAGGGTACCCGGACCCAGCGGCTCTTCCCAAGGTGAGAGACCCGCCCCGGCCGGTTTCCGCATCTCGCCGCTTTTGAAGGTCCTCAGCACCGGACCCGGACAGGCCGTACAGCCCGAAACCCCGCCCGGCCGGCCTTCCGGCCACTTTCCGCACCATTGTAACTTCGCGCACAAAGCCCAAAATCCCTGCCCCGACAAAATTTTTTTTACCAGATCCGTCAGCTGTCCAGAGTCAAGCGACCCAGGCGCCCGCCGCGGAAATCCTGAAGCAAGGCAATTGCGGTCCTCGTCTCGTCCACCTGGCCGCCCGTACGCAAAAAGCCCCGGGAAAGCCCGAAGGCAGCCAGAAAAGCATACGCGTCCGGGGCGGGAGCCAGAACTCCCGGATGGGTGCCCGTCAGCCATTCCCAGAGCCAGACCGCGACCGCCACCGGATCGAAAGACTCGGCGGCCAGAATACCGGTGGCCGCGAGTTTGTAATAAATGTCACCAGCTACGGCCCGCGGCCACAGGACGCCCGGCGTATCCAGCAGGTCCAGCCCCGGAGCCAGCCGGATCCACTGCACGCCCCTGGTCACCCCCGGCCGGTTGGCCGTGGCGGCCGCCTTTTTCCCGGCCACGCGGTTGATAAACGCCGATTTCCCTACGTTGGGCAGGCCCACCACCATGCAGCGCACGTCACGGCCGGACCCGCTGCGGCGGGTACCCACCGGCCCGGCCAGTTCGATCAAAAGCCGCACCGCACCCGGCACACCGTCGCCCGAGCGGCTGTCCACCGCGACAGCCGGCAACCCCCCGGCCCGAAAACGGCCGGCGAAGCCGTTCGTCGCCCCGGGGTCGGCCAGGTCCATCTTGTTTAGAACGAGGAGCGTCCGCTTGCCCGTCGCCAGAGCGGCCAAAGCGGGGTGGCGGCTGGCCAGGGGCACCCGGGCATCAGCCATTTCCACCACTGCGTCCACCAGTTTCAAGCTTTCCTTGATCAAACGCCTGGCCCGGGCCATATGGCCCGGGTACCAAGAACCCAACCCGACCGTCTCTTCCCCCGGGGTGCTCAATGGATCACCCCGATCCGGTCCACCGGCCAGTACATAAAGAGTACCCGGCCGATGACCAGGTTTTGCTTAACATAGCCCCACACCCGGCTGTCGTCCGAGTTATTGCGGTTATCACCCAGCATGAAGTAGTCACCGGCCGGCACCGTCAACGGCCCGAAGTCGGCGAACGTCAGACCGTTGGGAAGATAGGGCTGGGCGACAAGGTTCCCGTTGATGTACAGATGACTGCTCTTTAGTTCCACCGTCTGTCCGCCCACGGCGATCAGTCGCTTGACGAAGTCCTGCCGCTGGTCCACGGGATAGTGGAACACCACTACATCCCCCTGGTGCGGCTGACCGAATAAAGCCACCTTGCCCACCACGATGCGGTCGCCGGGCAGAAGCGTGGGCTCCATTGAGCCGGACGGAATATAAAAGGGCTGCAGGGCGAAGATCCGGATCAGGGTGGCCAGCAAAAGGGCCACCGCCACTGACTCCAGGATTTCGCCTCCCCAGCTCCGGCGACCCGGCGGGTCGAAACCCTCCCGCGCCTGGTCGGTCATCAGCTTTCCCCCTCTGTGCGGACGAAAGAAAAAGGGACTATTTTAGTCCCTTTTTCCCGACGGCTGCTGGCTTCTGGCCTGAATTCGGGCAGCTTTACCCCTCAGACCACGCAGGTAGTAGAGCCTGGCCCTCCGTACCTTGCCCCGGCGCAGCAACTCGACCTTCTCGACCCGCGGCGATTCCACCGGGAAAGTCCGCTCCACACCGACGCCGTAGGAAACCCGGCGAACGGTGAACGTCGCGGACAAGCCGTAGCCCCGGCGCCGCATGACGAACCCTTCGAAGGTTTGGATGCGCTCGCGGGTGCCCTCCACTACCTTCACGTGCACCCGTACGGTATCGCCCGGGCGAAACGGAGGCATATCCTCTCTTCTCTGTTCCTCCCTGAGCGAATCGATCAAATTCATAACCACAAAACTCCCTTCCCGCTAACCAGAAATATTTTAGCACAAGCGGCCTGCCGGGGCAAACGGTTTCCCCTAGTCCAACGGCAGGCGTAAAAGCTCGGTTCGAAGTTCCCGTAAAACCGCGGCGTCCGGGCCACTCAAGTCCAGGTCCGTAAGGAGGTCCGGCCGCCTGCCCAGCGTTCGCAATAGCCGCTGGCGCCGGCGCCAGCGGTCCACCTCCCCGTGATGACCGGAGAGAAGGACCTCGGGGATCGAATGCCCGGCCCACTCCCTGGGATGGGTGTACTGGGGATATTCCAGAAGGCCTTCTTCAAAGGATTCCTCCTCCGCGGCTCCCTCCCGGAGCACCCCGGGCACCAGGCGCACCACGGCGTCGATTACCACCAGGGCCGCCAACTCCCCGTTGCTCAGCACATAGTCCCCGATGCAGATCTCGTCGGGCTCGAGGATCTCCGCCACCCGTTCGTCGATGCCTTCGTAGTGGCCGCAGATCAGCACGAGGTGTTCCTCCCGCACCAAGTCGCGGGCCATGGCCTGGTTCAAGACCATTCCCTGAGGACTGGTCAGGCACACCCGCGGGTATCCTCCTTTGTCCCGGCACACCTGCTCCACCGCCCGCAGAACCGGCCCCGCCTCCATCACCATCCCGGTCCCCCCGCCGAACGGTTTATCGTCAACGGTGTTATGCCGGTTTAAGGCAAAGTCCCGGATGTTATGCGTACTTACAGTGACCAGCCCCCGGTCCCGGGCCCGCCCCAAAGCGCCGGCCTGCAGGGGACCCTCGAACATACCCGGGAAAAGGGTCAAGACGTCGATGTGCATGCCGCCCTATACCTCCTCCAGGCCCTCGGGTAAATCCACCACCATGCGGCCGCCGGATAGATCAACCTGGCGAACCACCCGTTTCAGGGCCGGGATCAGGAGCGGCCTTAGTCCGGGGCGATCCACCACGTAGACGTCGTTGGCCCCGGTGCGCATCACGTCGGAAACACGGCCCAATTCGCGGCCTTCCCCGGAAAATACGGTCAGCCCGAGCAGGTCGAAAACGTAGAAGTTATCCGCGGGCAGTTGGACCAGTTCGGCGCGGGTCACTACCAGGTGAGTCCCCTGATAGGCCCGAGCCGTTTCCGGATCGTCGATGCCGGCCAGCTTCATCAGCACAACCTTCTGGTGCCACCGGACTCCTTCCACGACCATGTCCCGGCGCTCGTCCCCTTTTTCCACCAGCACCCGCTTCATGCTGAAAAAGCGCTCCGGAAAATCGGTCAGCGGCAACAGCCGCACCTCGCCGCCACGACCATGCGGCCGCAGCACCTTGGCAACCGTTATGTACTCTTCCACCAGTCGCCGCCACCCCCGCCCGCGGGCCGGATCTCCACTACCCGGCCGTCCTCCAGTACCACTTCAACCCCCGCGACATCCTGCCACCGGTCCCCGACCCGGATCTCGACGAGGCTCTCCAAACGCCCGTGCAACACCAACCGGCCGTCGGCCAGCCCCTCGATCTCCTGAAAGCGGGCCACGAGTCCGGCCCTGGTTTCCAGCAGGCGCGACTCCCGGGCTGCCGTTTCCTTATCCCCGTCCTTGGCGGACCGCCGCGCGTGCGATATGCGGACCTCTTCGCGCTCCAAGCCCTGAAGGGCTGCCTTGAGCTCCTCCTGCAGTGCCAGCCTGTATCCGGCGGTCACCCGCACCAGCACGGCGACCGGACTGGTCACGGTGATACGCTCCATGCCCGCACCTCCGGCTACCCAAGATCATTCCTTAACCTTGTTACCCTATTTCCAGCATGGCCTTCTTATCCTGTTTCACCGCAGCCGCCTTGACCATGCTGCGCAGGGCCCGGGCAATGCGGCCCTTGCGGCCGATTACCTTGCCCATGTCCTCCTGCGCCACCTTCAGGGAAATGACCACGGACCGGTCGTCCCCGGCAACGCTTACCTCCACCTGGTCCGGCTGTTCCACCAGAGCCCGGGCCAGGAGTTCCACCAGTTCTTTCAAGGAGGCTCCCCCTTCCCGCGCGGCCCTCTTAGAGGGCCTTGACCTTTTCGATTACCCCGGCCCTGACCAGAAGCGAGCGGGCCGTATCGGTCACCTGGGCGCCCTTGGCCAGCCAGTCCCGCGCCCTGTCCTCGTCCACCTTGATCACCGCCGGCTCCTTCAGGGGATCATAATAACCGATCTCTTCAATGAAACGTCCATCCCTGGGAGAACGCGAATCGGACACCACGATGCGGTAAAACGGTTTCTTCTTTGCTCCCAGTCTCCTCAACCGAATCTTGACCAAGCTGTCCCACCTCCACAAATACTTAACTACCACCTGCTAAAGCAAGTGTGTTCGCTATCGACTGAAAGTCGACTTAAGCCACCGGACCATGCCCCCGACTTCAGTCGGGGGTTGTTGAGAATTCTTCCGCTTCCAATACCCCCGTTTTCAAACGGGGGTATTCAAAACGGCATTTTGGGCATCCGCCCCGATCGCTTCCAGCCCCGCTCCATATCGGCAACCTGCTTCATCATCTTCCGGGTCTGCTCAAACTGCTTCAGGACGCGGTTGACTTCCTGTACCGGGGTGCCGCTACCCCTGGCTATGCGCCGCTTGCGGCCGCCGTCGATTATACCCGGGCGTCTTCTCTCCTCCGGCGTCATGGACCGGATCACCGCCTCCACCCGCGCCATGTCCTTCTCGCTGACTTCCGCCGGCAGGTTTTTCTTCATCCCCATCATGCCCAGAACCTGGTCCAGGGGTCCCATCTTCCTGAGACCCTGCAATTGATCCAGAAAGTCCTCCAGGGTGAACTCGGAGCTGCGGATCTTCTTCTGCATGGCCTCCATCTGGGCGGTGTCAAAGTTCTCCTGGGCCTTCTCGATGAGAGTGAGCATATCGCCCATGCCCAGGATCCGCCTGGCCATGCGGTCGGGATGAAAAGGCTCCAGGGCGTCGGTCTTTTCCCCCACGCCTACAAACTTGACCGGACAGCCGGTGACTGAACGCACCGAGAGAACGGCCCCGCCGCGCGAATCGCCGTCCAGCTTGGTCAGCACCAGGCCGGTCAACTTGATGCGGGCGGCGAAGGCGGCGGCCACCTCCACAGCCACCTGGCCGGTCATAGCGTCGACCACCAGCAGGACCTCTTCCGGCGCGGCGACCCGGAAAACTTCCTCCAGTTCGCCCATCAGGTCCTCGTCCACATGCAGCCGGCCGGCGGTGTCGATAATGACCACGTCGCGTCCCCCGGTCAGGGCGCTCTTGACCGCCGCGGCGGCAATCGCCGGCGGCGAGGCACCGGTCCCCATGCTGAAAACGGGGAAACCCAGTTGTTGCCCCAGGACCTCCAGTTGCTTGATGGCGGCCGGCCTTTGCACGTCGGCGGCCACCAAAAGGGGCTGCCGGCCCTGGCCCTTCAGATAGTTGGCCAGTTTGGCCGCCGTGGTGGTTTTGCCCGACCCCTGCAGCCCCACGAGCATGATGACGTGGGGGGCCCGGCCGCCGAGCGCCAGCCTGGCGTTTTCCTCGCCCATCAGGCTGGTCAGTTCCTCGAAGACTACCTTGATGACCTGCTGGGCCGGCGAAAGACTGGTCAGCACATCCTGCCCCACCGCCCGCTCCCGGACCCGGGCCAGAAACTCCTTGACCACTTTCAAGTTGACATCAGCAGCCAGCAGAGCCAGCTTGACCTCCCGCAGCGCCTCGGCCACGTCGGCCTCGGTCAGGCGCCCCTTGTTCCGCAGCCTTTTAAAGGTCTCCTGCAGTTTTTCGGTCAGGTTCGCAAACATAAAAAACCCCCGTTCAACTGTCCAGCACTTCGGCGATGAGAGAACGGACCCGGACAATGCCCGGTCCGTCCGGCACCTCATTAAGGAGCTCAAAGGCCTGGCTAAGTTTCTCCCGCCGGAGCAGGTACTCGGAAACCAGGTGCAACCTCTCTTCCAGGGCATCGAGACTTTCCCCGGCCCGCTTCAGGGCGTCGGCGACGGCCTGCCGGCTGACCCCCTCCTGCCCTGCAATCTCGCCCAGAGACAGGTCCAGGCCGAAATACAGTTCCCAGTACCGCCGCTGCCGCTCGGTCAAAAGGCCGCCGTAGAAATCATACAGGAGGTCCCTTTTGGCCCTATCGTCCACCTGGCTCACCCGCCTGTCAAGGACAAAGGCTTTACAGGAGACATTGTAATAGAACTCAGGCCGGTCTGTCAAGTGACCGGCCTGAGTTCGCGCGGCAACAGGATGGAGAACAACGTGGGAGCAGGTCTGCCGGAGCTACCAGTTGAACGTGGCGCAAACGGCCGGAGCCTTTTTGGTAGCCTGCCGGAAGCAGGAACCGGGAAGGTGGTTCAAGAAGAATGAACCACTTACCGAATTCGATCGCGCGAAAATCCCCCAGCCCGCGTGGAATACCCCCGGGGAACTGCAAGCAGCCGCCGGAAAGGTAACCAGAGCCCGCAGTTCCTAAGACGTAGCCGAACTGCGGGCCTTACCTGGGAGCGGGCGACTAACGCCTTCAAGCCTTCTTGGATTCTTAGATGACCCACTTGACACACATAACAAAAAGAGCCCGTTCGCTACGGGCCCGTTTCTGTTGAGCACATTTTGAGCGCGCGGACTCGTGGATAACGACGCCCGGTCCACCAGTTGAAGAAAGGCTTCCCTATACTTCTTCAGTCTGTGGAGCCAGGCAATCGGCCAGCCTGCCCTTGGCCAGAAAAAGCTCCGCGCACTCCCTCAAAGAATCGGCCACCTCCTCGGGAGAGGCCACGGGCCGGAGGGTGGAAGCCAGTCTGGGACGGCGACCCAGTTTGCCGCCCGCCAGGATCCGGTATCCCCGCTTGGCTGCCGTAAGAGCACCCTCCGGACAGGCCTTGAGGCACAACCAGCAGTTCAGGCACAGGTTTCGGTCAATCACGGGACCGTCCCCATCCAGGCTGGCGCAGTCGTCCGGACAGGCCTCCACGCAAGCACCGCACCGACTGCAACCTGGTGCGGTCTCCACCACCACCTGGCCCACCACCGCGAAGTCCTTGATCTGCGGCTGGGTGCAACCGTTGGGACAACCGGCTATGGCCAGGTGCATCAGTTCGTGGTGCAACGGACGGGGCTTGTTCAGACGCAAGGCAAGGCGTTTTTCAAAATCCATTCCTTCAAGGCTTTCCGTAATGGCTATTTCTGCGACCGCCGGGTCGATAGCGGCGTTGTGGCAGCCCCGGCAACGGAGCAGATTAAAAAGCGTACCGCTCTTTACAAATGGCGGCACCATACCCCTTACATCCATAATGGTTCTTCCCCCCGACCAACAAGGTTCTTTTTCCGGTCTATTATATCCTGGGATTTATCCGGCTGCTGTGGCGGGGGTCACATCCGCGGATGGGAAATATGTGGTAAGGAGGGTTCCCAAGATGGCAAGCGTAAATTTTGATACTCAGTTATATGGCAGTCGTCCCCAAAGCTCGGGCTCCCGGGATTTCGCCGGGGAGCCCGTACCTCCAACTAGTCGCAACAGGCCCGGTGGACCACCTTTAACGAGGCCCCGGCTTTCTGCCGGGGAGTGTAGTGCCACAATCAAGGGCACATAGTAATACAACACCCTTTAACGGGGCCCCGGCCTTCTGCCGGGGAAGACGGCGCACACCTGAGCATTAGCCTCCGCGCGTACAACATCCTTTAACGAGGCCCGGCCTTCTGCCGGGGAACACACGGCGTTATGGCAGCCCCGGCAACGGGTCAGCTTCCTTTAACGAGGCCCCGGCCTTCTGCCGGGGAACACTCAATCACATCGTAAACCTGGTTCAGCTGGTAGGTGGGCTTTAACGAGGCCCCGGCTTTCTACCGGGGAACACACTCGAAGAACCTGGGGCTGGAATCCATAAAAGGCATGGCTTTAACGAGGCCCCGGCTTTCTACCGGGGAACACTCACCAATACCAACACAACCGCTCAGGTGATGGCAGCTTTAACGAGGCCCCGGCTTTCGACCGGGGAACACGTTGACGGGAACGAATACTTGGCGCTGATGAAGTGGCTTTAACGAGGCCCCGGCTTTCTACCGGGGAACACCTGACCCCATGCGACATTTGGGTTTCCCGTATTCTCGCTTTAACGAGGCCCCGGCTTTCTACCGGGGAACACCAAGATGATTGATGAAAAAGTGTTTAAGTTTTTAGACGCTTTAACGAGGCCCCGGCTTTCTACCGGGGAACACGGCCTGCGGTCCATCGACAGTCTCATTGAACTGGCGCTTTAACGAGGCCCCGGCTTTCTACCGGGGAACACCTATCCCTTGGGATATAATAAGGCCCGGCAACTCAGAGCTTTAACGAGGCCCCGGCTTTCTACCGGGGAACACCGGCGCGGACGGGGCGGCAGGTCATCATGATAACCCAGCTTTAACGAGGCCCCGGCTTTCTACCGGGGAACACGTATTCATGCCAAGGCGCCAGCACAAGAGCCGTTTGTTGCTTTAACGAGGCCCCGGCTTTCTACCGGGGAACACAGTCACTTTGGGAACCCACTATTCGCAAGGCTTCACGGCCCACTTTGCGAGAGGTTACGCAAATATCCCAAATTATGTCTTTCCATGCTACAGGTTTTCCGTCCCCGGAACCCCTTTCCCTTTATTCATGCGGGTTTCCTGATTGCGAGCGGTCCCCGGGATTTGGAGCACCACGTCACCGCTCGCATAAGCCAGGCAATTACAGTTCTTCCGCAAAAGAGAGTGCCTGGTAGTTCCCTGCCTCGCCACCAACCTTCTTCCTTGAGGCACGAAACCACGAAGCCACACCGAACCCGTCCAAATCCGCCGTAGGGGGTTGGGCCAATAGAAGTTTTACTGCCGCCAGGGACAGGGGCTTCTCCCACACGGGCCAGCGGAGTTGACGCTCGCCACTCAACGTCCATCCGATCACGGAAGTGGACCGGTTTCTCGGCACACAGGGAAAAAGGGACCAGGAAACCGTTGCAAGCCAGACGGCTCCCGGAACGCACGAGCTGACCTGGTCGGTAGGAGGGATACCTGAGTGAGCCCCAAGGCTGACCCGGGTGGGGTCCAAGCCCAGGTGGTGCAGTGTCCCTTCCCCGTTTGACACGTACTGCCACGGGCCGAAGACAGCCTCACGGAACCTTTCCCTATCCACGAAACTCGCGATGCGTTGTAGCCCGCCAATAATGGTCTGCTGGCCGGATGTCATGTCGAAAAAAGTCACGCCTGCTGTGGTTCTCTCCTGTCCGTCCTTGCTTTTCTTCGTGGTAACAGTTGTGGATGTCATACCGGCTACGATATCTAGTAGTTCCCTCTGGCCAAGAGATGCCTCTCGAGCTATATTGCGAACGGCGTGGACGAAGCTCACGTCCACCTTGGCACAATCAACCAGAAACGGCGAATTCAAAAAGGACTCCCGTGTTCGTTCGAAGTGTTCAACGAGTGAGTCTAACAAATCCTCAGCTGTCCCGGTAAAAGAAAGGACGGGCCTCCATGAGGGACTGCCCCCCCATCGCAGGGTGGGCAAAGAGGCCACATTCTTTAGCCAGTCTCCGGTATCCAAGTCATCCCGGGGGGATACGGCGTTCAGGACACCCAATGCCGCCATGGCACCCAAGGGAAAGGTTTCTCTCGACAAACCAGTGAGTTCGATGTCGGTCAACATGTCTCTTCCTCCCTCGAAGCCCTCCAATCAGCCATGCGCAACAATGCTTCCAGGTAGGCCAGACCCCACCACCCGTAACGGGCGTTCAGTCTACGGCGCAACTCCGGCCATAACCGCCACACCCGATGCATGGCATCCCGCGTGTCGTCGCGCAACGCAAGACCGCAAACTGTCCCGTTGATTCCAAACCCGTGGGGATCGGAAACGTCGTGGGGAATATCCCTCCCGAACCCGTGGTGGGTACCCACAAGGGAAACAATGAGTTCCGGGTCCAACGCGTCCACCGATTCAAGGATACCCTCCGCCAAGAGTAGCCCGGCGGATACCATCTCATGGCGCATGCCCTTCGGGTAACCGGCGACGCGTCTAACCTTCTCGTCGTCCATTGATGCGGAGTGCGGCACCGTACCTTTGGCGACCAGTCGGCCGGATGCCTCGGTAGACAGCCAATCCCCACCGCGAAGCAGGGCCTGGAAACGTAGATCCGCCTTACCCAAATCATGCAGAATTCCCGCCGCTTCCAGGTCGTGGGCTATATTTCTTTCCAGACCGCATTTTTCCGCGAGTTTTCCAGCCCACCTGGCCACGTCCCTGCAATGCCGTTCAAGGGTTATTTCCTCGGGGTAGCTATCGTTTTCCTTTTCCGGCTCGCCCATCACATCTTCCTCTTCGGCGACTACCGGCGGGCAGAGGATCGAGACGACAACCCCCTTTTTGTCCGGGTAGACCTCGATCCGCCGGCTGGTGCCCCGCCGTAGAAGTTCGACAGCCCTCGGGCCTTGCTGCCCCAGTTGCATCAGCCAATCAAGGACGCGACTATACGCATCGTCCCGTTCATCGTCCTCAAGGTCTTCATCGGCTAGGCGTAGGAGATCGCATATAGCATCTTCCGACAGTTGCCCCCCTGCGTCGGCAAGGAGCCTTAGTGGTTCCGGATGCAACCGCAGCCTCATTCGCCGCGCCGCCCCCGCCTCGGCGGCGTCCATCGCGCACAAGTCGACCACGTCCGATACGGGTTTTGTCGACAAAGGATCCCATCCAAATTCGTCCGCGCCTCCATAGGCTGCCGGCACGGCCACTACGTCGCCGGGACGTATGTCTGCCGGGTCATCCATGATCTCGACGTCCTCCGAACCACGCCAGCGGACAAACGGCCTCTTGGAAATCGTTCCGCTATCGTAATCGTCCGGAACCGGAGCATCCACATCCGGAAGTTCGCCCTTGGCTTTTCCTTGGAGCCACCTGCGAGCCTCCCATACCGGCACGGATAGCGATTCCCTGGACAGGGGCGGAGTAAGCCGCAAGATACATGGCCAATCGGTTTCCTCCCCGGGGGCAATGTCGACCCTCCAGACAATCTCTACCTCCGCGGGATCACCCGAGCCGAAGCCGTGCAGGAATGGGGCGGGCTCAGGCTCAGGCGTGGGACGCGGCTTGGTCTGAGCAAACAGATCCACGAACGCGGGTAACAGTGCCGGAGGGCCGGGACCGGGATCCAAAGCTGGAGGGGGGAATTCAGCCGCTAGGCGATCCATGGCCGCTATACCGAAATTGACTGTGCCGTTCTCGTCTGCGCTGGTAGACAACCATTCCCATGTGCGATTAGTGTCCGCCCCATAGACCGGATCCAACTTCTTGGCATCGCCTTCCTCCTGCCTGTGCAAGACGATGGCTTTACACGATTGATGTTTCCCGAGGCGGTCCAATCGACCGAACCGCTGGCGAAGGGATCCCAGTGGAGCCGATTCAGTGGTCATGGTGTCGAAGTCAAGGTCCGCGCCCACCTCCACTGTCTGGGTAGCCACCACGTACAGGGGACCCATTCGCTCTTTTAACGGTTCTCGCTCCTGTGCCCGTACGAAGGGCAACCACGTTTTGAGCAGCCGATCGCGGTCGAAAGGGCGAACACGCCCCGTAAGCAGAACGGCAGCGACTTTTTTGTCCTTTCGGAGTTGGTCGAATACTCCCCGGGCCGTATTCACCCGGTTGACCACCACTCCTACGACCCCGGAACCGCCGCACCCGACCGCCAGTTCGCCCGCAGCACTTGCCATAGCGGCCTGAAACTGCTTCTCGCCGGTGCCGGCTTGGCGTAGTTCGGCGATCTTATCTGCTTGCAGCCGCCTCTTGAGAACGGGATCCTCCCAATCATCCACTGTCAACATGAACTTTCGGGCAGCTTCACCACTATTCAGCGTGGCGGACATCACAACAACACCGAGCGGTGGACAAACCGGCTTGTTAACCCATCTTTCCGTCTGCATGTTGGAAACGGCCCTTAAAGTCTCCACAAACGGCGCGGAGATGTGCGCCTCGTCCACCAGATAAAAGGCGTCGCAAGCGGTTAGCGCGGCATGGACTGGCTTCTGCCTGTCAGATACGCCATAACCGCGAAAGAGAAGACGGGAACCCACCTGATCAACCGTCGTCACAAGGAGGGTAGGCTGACTGGGATTCCTGATCCAGGAGGGGTCGCGGAACATGCCACCCCGCAACTTAACAATCCGGAGTGGCATAGCACCGCCGAAGCTCAACAGACGATTGGTAACCTCCGCTAAAATAGGCGTGTCGGGAGCCAATAGAGCCGCAGCCAGTTTTTGGGCGTGAGCGGTCGCGTCGTCCACCACCAAACGTCGGTCAACCACGAAGAAGGTTCGCAGCGCCGCCGTGCGCCGAGGCAATCCGGCCTGGAGCGCCAAGCAGAACACAGCCACATCCATGACTGAGGTCTTCCCAGCGGATGTCGGTAGGGGCAAGGCCTCCGGCCACCCTCTGGCCGCCACCTCCGATACTAGGTTGCGCTGCCAGGGGAACGGCATATACTTGTGTACGGCCTTGAAGAAGGCTGAGAAGTCTTCCGGGTTCATGCTCATCCCCACCTCCCAGAGTCCACGGGCCGTAAAAGTCCCATGCCAAAGTGCCGGTAGGCACCTACCAGCAGAGGCCCCAGGATGGGCTCCTCAAAATCGAAGAGAACGTGAACGCCAAACCGCGAGGCATATTTGGCCTCAGTGGGGACCGACATCCTCCCGCGCACGAACCTGCCGGCCGGAGGGCTACCGGGAACGAATGGCGTGGGCGACAACCTGATTGAGCAAGGTGTTGGGAGACCGGCAAGCGTGCAAGTCTGTTTCAAGACTTCCCTCAGTTCTTCTGTTAGATCATCATAGACATTCCTGCCCATCTTTTTGGCGGGATGGCGTCCAAGCAGGACGGGGCTGACGGAAGCCCAACGACGCGCAGGTCCTGCCCAAGCGAGAGGATCGAGTAGACTTCCGGCCCGCCGTTCCCCGGGCAGCACGCGCAGGAGACGCCACGTCCCACCGGGGACTCGGATGGCCCGGTTGGGCAGATCCAGCAGTGCCCGCTGCACTTCCGTACGCTCTTCAGACGCGACTTCCTGGGGCAGTATCACCATGACTCCCAACAAGTGACCATCGCTGTGCTGGTGACCTACGGACGGTACGGCCGCGACCAGGCAATGAGGTTTTCCACCGTGTCCGTGAAGTGCAGCGGGGGCGGCACCCTCGCCCAATATACTCATCAGGGTATCCCTGAATGCGCCGCCCACGTGTATGGTCGCCTCGGCCGGCACTTCGGGTCCGTCGACCTTCCGGAAAATAACGACTGAACGGGCTATTGTCATGGGATCGACGGGTACCCGGGGAGAGTGGGTCTCCGGGCTGGCTCCGACAGTTTGGTAGCATTGCGTGACCTGCAGCGGCCAGCGTTCGCCGGAGGCAAACTGCCTGTCCAAGGTGGCCAACGAGCCGGGAGTGTAGACCCGCAGTCGAAGGGACCCGGTTTGCGATGGCTCCAGCGTGGGTGGCGGGGCATCATTAACCAAGTCGCCCTTTACCAGCGACATCGAAGATCCAAGGCGTATCAACCTTTGGGCCAATAAAGCCAGCGCCGAACGCGTTGTACCGTCCGGGTCGGATTGTGGCCACATAAAGTAAACTCGCGGGTCCTCGGGAGTAAAACAGGGGAACCAACGGAGGTTGGGCGGGAACCAAACTGCACCGCCATCCTTAAGTTTTGAGTAGGCCGACCTGTTGAGGCTCTTTGGCCCGTTTGAGGGGACGGAGGCGTGTACCCGCATCCAGTCGGTCCCGTCTAAAACAGGCGGCAAGGCGCGTATATGCGGTGGCGGCTGACGCTCCAACCAACGAAGGGCTGAAAGGCCGGCGTCCCGCTCGTCGGCGTCCAGCCCACCTTCGTAACAAGTCGCCACCAAGGCGGCAAACAGGCGGGCCGGGTGGGGTGGCCACTCAGGCTTTCCATCTTCGTTGAAGCGCCCCGTGTCCGTCGCATAAACACGGCCATTCAGGTACTCTATTTCCACCACTAACATAGAGTTGTTACTCGCCTCCCCCCTCGGGTAGCACGACGGCGGCGGCATTTTGCTCCAGGAGCTTTAAGAATTCGGGCGACGGTTTAAGAGACACCTCTTCCTGTTCCCAAGAAAGGCCCAGAGCCTCCGCTTGTTCCAGTGCCTGGTGTAGCAACGACACACCATCGCCAAGGCTGTAACGCTTTGTGTCAGCAGCAGTGGGGCCAACCACCTCGTAAACTGGTCGATCAGTAGGCAAAAGAAGACAACGGGAACGAAGGTCGTAGCCTCTGTTGACGGTTGCCTCGACCGCGCATAGGGCTAAGGCCGCCAGAACAACCCTCCCTGCTTCGTCGCCCTCAGGTGACGAAGCAGCTCCCTTTTCGGCCGGAAAGCGGAGCCGCCGCAGGTATGACAAAGAGATTACCATAGTTTGGATGGCTTTGGAGATGGTCACGCCGCCCCCTTGCCGGTCAGTGCTGGGAGCGATTGCTGATAGACCAAACGTGCTCGGCTTGGTGGCCGCGGCCGCCTTCTTGCTGTTTTCCAAAGTCCAGTCGTAAGGATACTCCTTCTTTGCCGGGAAAACCTTGGTGGTTGCCAGTATTCCCAAGGGGTCGGAAGCTCCTCCCATCTTGCGGGTGTCATACTCAGCATCTATGCCGATGATCTCGGACGTTAGCGCCCTTTGAAATCGGGCCTGTGTCCCGCTGTCTTTGGTATCATGTGAGTTCCAGCCGCCAAAGACGAGCGCCGTCGGGCAATAACGGTAAAGTGGCGTAGCGAATTCGGCACTGGCCCTGGCCAGAATTCTGTTGAGTTCGCTCTGGGGAAAGGGAACACCGTCAAGGGTGCAAGCCCGAAAGCGGCCGTCGTAAACGCGATGCGGGAGATCCAGTGAGGTATAGAGGGTTTTCCGACCGTTGTCGCCTACGGGCAGCTCCACCGAGAGAATAGGAAGGCTTAACCGACCCTCCCTGCAAAGGGCCACTAATGCAGCCTCCATCCGGTTGGCTTGTGATTGAACCGAGTCCAACATAACAGTTGAAACAGGGTTTCCATTTACCATGCGGGTCTCCTTGGCGTACTGAGGACCACTCTCGTTTCCTTTAGAAGCATAGGTAGGGGGGAATACCTTATCCCCGTCCCCACCGCCAGGTTGTAGTTCCTGCTTCATCCGAATTGCAGCAGCACCTGCGTGAAAGCTGTCGATAATGGTCTGAAGTGTCATTTCCCGGATTTCGCTCATCTCATCTCCGTAGCGCCTCTTACCGTCTTCGACGCGCCACACTTAACCCCCTTTCCAATACCATTAATTGGGGAACAGCCCATCACCTGTACCGAGGGCTTAGCGGTGTTGACGGAGGCACCGGCTACGTACATCACCACCTACCAAGCAAAGAAATATTTGTGTTATATTACTATGTACGCAGCCGCTTTCCCTCCCTCTAAAATGGGAAATAACAAAAAAATTATCGGCCCGTCTGCTATGCCGCTAACACCCATTACGATACCATGGACACAATACCGGAAAACAGCCTACAATCCTCAATAACCAGCGTCAGCAGGCGAAAATTACCTTCCCCTTTTGGGCCCGGTCCCCGCGTGGTAGAATAGCTTCTATACAAGCGTCCTCCTGCACTGTCAAGAGCAGGAGGACGCTATTTTGAGATCCACCTTTTTGTAAGACCCGTTTTGACGCCGGCCCTTCTGGAAGTTTTCAAGGGAATTCCCGCCAGATGGGCCTGAAGGCATCGATCACCCGCTTGAGTTCGGGAACCTCTACGGTAGCACATACCCTTTTCCGGTCGAGGTTATGGCCTGGCGGAACCGGTTAGTAGCAACATCATTAAGCCACTGTTGCATAACAACTGGTCAGGTGATTCTCACTGAAATGCCCTACCTTAATTCGATGGCCTTTTGTGGGCAAAGCTCCTGACAGCAAAAACAAGTAATGCACAGTTCAGGGCTTACAACCGGATACTCATCCATAGTCAGAGCTCCGCTGGGGCAGTGTTCTACACAGGTTGCACAGAGACTGCATAAGTCTTTATTTACCCTGGGTCTTACCGCTGTAATAGAGCTCATAGTGGTCATAGCGCGCGGATCCATCCCTTGCGGCAATTTGAATCCCGGTATGATTTCAAGTTTTCCATTGATATTTATCCTTGAAAGTTCGCTGGTGCCGTATCCTCTGGCAGCTGCCAACTCAACGGTGCGGGGCAGGTCAGGAAAACCCATCATGTATGCTACCACGGTGTCCACCGCCACAGGGTCATCTCCGGCCATTATCTTACCTAGGTTGATTAAATCTTTAGAGGCAGGGCCGTTACCCTCCATAGCCAGAACGCCGTCCACTATTACCAGATCGGGAATCCTGATGGAAAAGACCTCCACTAACGCTTCGGCGAAGTTAAAGGGGTTGCCGGCTTTCTTATGGGTCTGTGCCTTCAGGGCACCGACTAAAAGCCCAAAATTGTTCTTGATTGCGCAAGACAATCCGGTAAGCCCGTGGGTTTTAAACTTGGGCACACTGATGTATACGTCGGCCTCAATAATCGCCCGGGATACCAGGGTAGACCCTATATATGGCGAATTAGTTTCCTTCTGTACAGTTTCCGCACCCAGGTTACGGTAATATATACCGGCTGCCTCCATTAGGCCCGTGTCCTTAAAGGTCTTTTCGTTCATGCCGTAGGAAAAAACACCAGGGTTATCGCCCACGATAAGCGATGCAGGACGACGCCTGACCACTTCATTTACAACAGCCTTTAACACAGACGGGTGGGTGGTTACACCCTCTTCAGGAGTTGCGCTGCGCAGGACGTTTGGTTTAATAACCACTTTTTTCCCTTCTAAGTCTAACGGAAACAGGTGGAATATTCTTTCAATAGCCTTATGACAGTCTTCGTAGCTGGCATCCATTATCGCCACCGTGCTCAATACATTACCCCCTTCATTTCTTCCCTGCAAATTCCAAGGTTTCCCTGGTCCGGTCAGGCCGCCCGACGAATGACCAACGGCAGCAGCCTTTCCGAAGCGGCGGGCATTATTTAGGTCCAGAGACAAGGCTGTTGAGAACATTCATGGCGTTGATGGCCGTGGGAAACCCGGCATAAGGCACAGTGTGGATAATGATCTCCTCGATTTCCTGCCTGGTCAACCCAACGTTGAACGCCGCGCCGATGTGCACGCGAAGTTGCGGCTCCCGGCCCCCCATGGCGGCAAGCATCGCCACGGTAGCGATCTCCCTTTCCCGGATGGTTAGTCCCGGCCGGCTGTACACATCTCCAAAGGCAAATTCCACGATGTAGCGCCCGAGATCGCCCAGGGAAGACACCACCTCATGTCCCGCATGTCCGTCCACTTCGGCCAGCTTGGCCATTCCCCGCTCGTACCTTATCTCCTCAGCCGCGCTCATTTTGTTCCTCCTCCGTTTTTTTATACAAGTCAATCTTATAAGTGATGACCGCCAGGTTATGCTTCAAACTCTCCATCCGGCATTCAATCTCCCGCCGGTGCGCCTCCAGCAGTTGCCGGCGCTCAATCACCGTGGCCGGACCCTGGTTGCGCAATACCGCATACCGCTTCATGTCCCGTATCGACATGCCTGTCAGGCGCAGGCGGGTCAAAAACTCCAGCCACGCAATGTCGCTTTCCGCATACTCCCGGTAGCCGCTGGAGTTGCGCTGCACCGGTTGCACCAGCCCGATCCGTTCATAGTAGCGTAGCGTATGGACGCTCAGCCCAGCAATTGAGGCCATCTGCGCAATCGTACATTTTCTTTCCATGGAGACATTGTATACCTTGGAGTGCGCTCTAAAGCAATACCCGCCCCGAAAATAACAGCAGCCCGGCCCCAGGCACGTTTTCCCTTGTGGGCCCGGTCGCCGCGTGGTAGAATAGCTTCAATACAAGCTTCCTGTTCAGCCAGGAGCAGGACGGGATGGTTATTAACGCCACCCCGGTACAAAGGAGATAGCGATGAATATCATCCGGATAGGAGACAAGGTTGTTAATGCCGATCGCATCCACCTGACGGTGGACCAGATCCTCCAACTGCGGCAAAAGGGGTTTACCCAGCAGGAAGTAGCCGATAGAATGGGCATCGACCGGACCTTCATATCCCGTATGGAAGGCCTGGGGGAAGTCCATAAAGGGCCACAGATGGCCCTGATAGGTTTTCCGCTGGCCAATGCCGGGGAGTTGACCGAGATGGCCCGGGCCGCCGGAGTGGATTTCATCCTGCTTATGAGTGAAAAAGACCGCTTGCACTTCCTGGAGGACATGAGCGGGGCCGATCTGATCAACCACTTTATGACCCTCGTTTCCCAGGTTAAGGAATATGATACCGTTATCTTCATAGGTTCGGATATGCGGATCAAAATGATGGAAGCCCTGATGGGACCGAAGGTAATCAGCTGGGAAATAGGCATTTCTCCTCTCAAAGAGGATCGCTGGGTCAACCCTGAACAATTGAACCAGCTGATCCTTCAACTCAAGAATGGTTCCTGATAACGTCCCCTTCCCCGCTTCGACTGTGCCGGATCATAAGCTAAAGAGGTATGCGTTGATGCATGATTTTACCCGCTACGTCAACCCCCACCTGGGCAAACTGCTGGAGCAGGTGGCCATGGACAAAACCTATGTCCGGGGGGAAGGCCATTACCTGTTCGATGCCGAAGGCAACCGCTTTCTAGACTTTATCGCCGCGTACGGGGCACTCCCCTTTGGTTACAACCCGCCGGAAATATGGCAGGCTTTGGACGAAGTCCGGGCAGGCGCGGAGCCCAGCTTTATCCAGCCGGCCGCCCTGGGTGCAGCCGGAGAGTTGGCCCGGCGGCTGGTCGAACTGGCCCCGCAGGGGCTGGAGCATGTAACCTTTGCCAACAGCGGAGCCGAAGCGGTGGAGGCGGCCTTGAAAATGGCCCGTTCAGCTACCGGGCGAAAAGGCATCCTGAGCACGAACAACAGCTTTCACGGCAAGACCCTGGGTGCTCTGTCGGCCACCGGCAAGGATCACTATCAACTGCCCTTCGGCGCACCCGTGGAAGGGTTTAAGAGTATCCCCTACGACGACCTGACGGCTCTGGAGCAGGAGTTGGAGGCCAACGGTTCTCTTTACGCCGCTTTCATCGTGGAACCGATTCAGGGTGAAGGGGGCATCATAGTACCGGAACAGGGTTACCTGCCCCGGGCCCGGGAATTGTGCCGACAGCACGGAGTACTGTTTATACTTGATGAAATACAGACGGGATTGGGCCGCACGGGCAGGCTCTTTGCCTGCGAGGAAGAAAACGTGTATCCGGACATGCTGCTACTGGCCAAAGCTCTGGGCGGGGGACTCTATCCCATAGGGGCGTGCCTCTCCACCGCAGCCGCCTACACCAAGGATTTCGGCGAACGGCATTCTTCCACCTTTGCCGCCAACACACTCGGTTGCCGGGTCGGCCTGAAGGTGTTGGATATCTTAACGAGGAACGACCAGGAGATCATCCGGCGGGTGCGGGAAAACGGGCTCCGTCTACGGGAAACCCTGGAACCGATGCAGCGGCGTTTCCCGAAAGTCCTCAAAGCGGTGCGCGGACGTGGTTACATGCTGGGCCTGGAGTTTGAGCTGACCAGGTCCGACTTCCCCAATTGCCTCCTGAGTGTGCTTTCCGAACAGGACAACCTCACCCCGCTTATCTCCAGCTACCTTTTAAACGAGCAGGGACTCAGGGTAGCGCCGACCTTGAACGGCGCGAAGGTCATCCGCCTGGAACCTTCGCTTACCGTGACATGGGAGGAATGCCTGTCCGCGGTTCAATCGTTAGAAAAGGTTATGGCAGAGCTGGACACGGGCAATACCCTGGGAATCATTCGCCCGGTGCTCGGTCCGGGTGTTCAGGTCACCAACCGGGAACCCCGGGTGGAAACATACCCTTGGGACCGGTACCAGCCTTCCACCGACCCGAAGGAAGGCCGCTTCGCCTTTCTTATGCATCCTTTGGACCTATATAACTACCACCAGTTCGACGCCAGTCTCAAGTCGCTTCCCCTGGCCAGCCTGCAGAAACTGGCCGATCTCGGCAGCCAGATAATGGACCCCTTCGTCGTCGGCCGGACCACGGTGGTTTCCAAAGCCGGACACCGCGCGTACGGTGAGTTCATCGGCCTGCCCTACACCGCCAGGGAAATGGTCGAGATGGAAACCGCAACGATCACCGGGGAACTGGAGAAGGCGCTCCGGTTGGCCCTGCAGCGGGGGGCCCGCCTCGTAGGCCTGGGGGCCTACACATCGGTGGTATCCCGCGGCGGAACCCTGCTACAGGGAAAATTCCTGCCGATCACCACCGGCAACAGCTACACGGTGGTTTCGGGAGCTGAGGCCGTAAAACTGGCCGCCCGCCGTTTTTCCATGAACCTCGCGGAAAATTCAGCCGCCATTATCGGGGCCACCGGGTCCATCGGACGGACCCTGGCCATCTTATTGTCGGAAGAAATGCAGCGGATCATCCTGGTGGGCAACTCCCGGCATCCGCAGGCCAGCGCGCGGCGTCTCCGCCGCGTCGGCGCCGCCATATGCCAGCACCTGGCCAAACAGGCCGGCTGCGGCTGGACGCCTGCGCCCGCCAGCATGGCCACGCGTCTTCTGCAGACGAACCTTCCGCCGCTGGATGCTCCGCTGGAGGAATGGTTACCGGCAGCCGCCGAACTCGAGCAGGAAGGCCTGCTTGTAATCACCACCGACATTGCCCATGCGCTTCCCCAGGCCCGGGTGGTCATAACCGCCACCAGCAGCGTCGATGACCTGATCAATCCCATGTGGGTGGCTAAGGGAGCAATCATCTGCGACATTTCCAAGCCATCCAACGTCCGGCCCAGCCTGCGGCAAATCAGGCCGGATGTTCTGGTGATCGACGGAGGGGTTGTGGCCGTGCCCGGCCGTCCCTCCCTGGGATGGGACTTCGGCTTCGAACAGGGTCTGGCGTACGCCTGCATGGCCGAAACCATGATGCTGGCGCTGGAGCACCATTACACCGACATGAGCCTGGGCGCCGACCTGCCCCTCGACAACTTGATTTATCTTAGGCAACTGGCCGTCAAACACGGTTTTGAGCTTGCGCAACTGCGTAGTTTCGATCTGCCCCTGAACGAGGACGAGTGGCGGCAGGTGGCCCAAGCCCGTTCGCAGAAAGACGGTATAAGGAAATATGGATCCACAACTTGATCACTCCGACTCCAGCCGATCCTCTCCGGCAATTAGCGGCATTTGCCGACGGCGGTGCCGCGCCCGCGATAGGGTTCATGCCTTTGCGCCCCACCCGGGTCTCCCGATATGGCCAGACCTTATGAGCCGCCCCCGAATCACTACTGGATTTGAACAGTCAGCGCCCCGCCGATCCACAAACTCTGTGAACTTAACGCCTCACTACGTTCGGCGACTTTTTAGCCAAAGTTCCTGTCGTTCCATGTTCAGCCACCACATATAGTTTATGTCATTTCTGGAAGACAGAAAAAAGAAAATTCCTAGTGTATAAATTTAACAAAGATCTTAAAGGAAAAGACGACTTCCTGTAGAAGATACAGGATGGGGTAATCTTCCTCCAGCGTGGTTCGTTTTTTAAACAGAGATTTCGACACAGTTTTATCCAATTAACCCTATTAATTGTGCCATATTGTCGGATAGGGTTGCAATTTTGATCAACGCCCTTACCCGTTATTTGGCCATTCACAATACATGCTTTTCTGGTATATTGCTGCGTCTTTTGACAAACGGGGGAATCAGACGATGAACATTGCAGAGAATGACAACAACCTACCACGACTCTCCATAGCCAAAGGTAAAAGCATACGGGGCGACCTCGTCAACAAGGGTAATTTAGCACGTATCCTCATCGATGCGGCCAATAAGGACTCCAGTGACCGGGGCATAATCTTCATCCAAAATGATGCTTCGGAGCTGTTTTACTCTTACAAAGCGATCCTCGCCCGGGCTGAAAGAAATCTGGGAGCCTTACAGGACTATGGACTCAAGCCCGGCGATCACGCATTACTCATATTGGCCGACAACGCTGAATTCATCGTGAACTTCTGGGCCTGCATACTCGGGGGCATTGTTCCCGTCCCCCTGCCCTACCCTGTTCTGACCAGCACGAAAAACGCTTCGGTGACCAGGCTCCTATCGGTATGGACCGTTTTGGGCAGGCCAGTCATTCTATCGGATGCGACCATTTGGAGCATGAGGGAGATTATCCAAGCTGCCCTGAATGTAAGCAACGTCGACCTTCTGAACGTATCATCGTTTCGACCAAACGGTAACAGAGGCCGAATCAACCTAGCCCCGCGGGATTCCACTGCCTTTATCCAGTTCAGTTCCGGTAGCACTAGTTCGCCGAAAGGGGTTATCCTGTCTCACAATAACCTTCTAACAAATCTTCAAGCTTTGATTACCAGTGCCCATTATTGCAGCAAAGATATATTTATGAGCTGGATGCCTTACTATCATGACATGGGCTTGATAGGTTTCCATCTAACTCCCACCGCGCTAAACATCAAGCAAATAAACATGACACCACAAAAGTTTATTAGACGACCTGAACTTTGGTTTGATCTCGTATCCCATCACGGAGTAACCGTGTTCGCTTCACCAAACTTCGGTTATAGACATCTCTTAAAGGGCATCAGAGAAGAGCGTCTCGCTACCTGGGATTTAAGCTCCCTCAGACTCGTTTGCAACGGCGGCGAACCTATTTCTGCTCCGCTTATACATCAGTTCATGGCGAAATTCGCCTCATGCGGTTTGGCTAAGATGGCCATGTATCCGGTCTACGGCCTGGCCGAGGCTACCCTCGCCGTGACTTTTCCATCTCCCGGCACAGAATCGGTAATGCATTCCATCGACAGAACCAAGCTGGCTACCGAGGGCATAATTGAAAAGGTTCCGGAAGGGACGGAAGGTTCACTCCAGGTAGTGGACGAAGGATATCCTTTGCCTGAGGTTGAAATCAGGATTGCCGACCAGGAGGGACGCATAGTCCCCGAAGGGACAGTCGGTGAAATTCAGACCCGGGGCAAAAGCGTAACGACAGGATATATCAACAACCCGGAAGCCACTGCGGCATCCTTTCATGACGGCTGGTTCAAAACGGGGGACACCGGTTTCATGCTGGAAGGCCGCCTGTCGGTCACGGGGCGGATTAAAGATATCATCTTCCTGAACGGTCAAAACTTTTTCGCCCACGATATTGAAGAAGTCGTTCAAGAAATCGACGGTGTGGAAAGCGGAAAGTTTGCTGTCTGCGGATGGACCGATGAGACATCTGGAACGGAAAAAGTGGGTCTTTTTATTAAAAAGTTCTCCTCCGGCAAAGCCATGCGATCCATTTATTCAACGATACTTTCGCGGGTAAATGAGGTCATGGGCATTCCTCTGGATTATATTGTTAAGGTCCCGTCGATCCCCAGAACGACCAGTGGAAAAGTGCAAAGATTCATGATGGTGGAGGCCTTCAAAAGGGGAGATTATACCGGTAGTGTTGTTGACGCTTCCGAGCTACGGGCGGAGCCGGACGGGGGGGCGCAAAGCGCAAAGCCACCGGACCAAATTGCCAGATGCGGTATCTATGCGGAAAAAATACAAAGCATCTGGGCTAGGGTGTTAAACAGGCCCGCCGGCACCATACCTTTGGACCAGCCATTCTTCTCCCTAGGTGGGACTTCGATTAAGGCCGTACAGGTTTTGGGCAGTCTGGAGTCTGAGTTGGGCCTTACCCTGACCAATGATGTTCTGATTAAGTGCCATACCATTAACCAACTGGATACATATATCTCTGACCTCACAGCTAATGGCTATAACGCTGGCACAGGTCAAAGACCGCTGCCAGGCCGGACTGACGCCCCCAGAATGTCTCCCAACGCCGACATCGCGGTGATCGAGATGGCCTGCCGTTTCCCCGACGCTTCTACGCCGGAAGAGTTCTGGACCAACATGGTCAATGGTCGCTGCAGTATCGGCGAGGTCCCCCCCGAGCGCTGGCCTGTCCGGGCGTACCAGAGTGCCGCTCGGGAATTCGGCAAGG
>DATKUX010000202.1:0-2519 GCA_035530395.1 Spirochaetia bacterium | reverse complement strand
ACTTACCACAGGGGAAGGCACCCTGACGTACAAGCGGCCCTCTGGCCACATTAGCGCACGCCTTCTATCCTTGCGGATAAGGAAGCGAAGTCAAACTCCCTGCATGGAACCATCTTTCGGGAATCGATTTTACGTGGCAGCACGTTTGACCTGCCACAACCCCGTACCGTTTGTCAAAGAGCTAATACTATGATAAATCATACATGTAGCCTTGTCAATATGTCCAAGGTATTCCTCTTTTAGAAAGTTGCACCTTTCATTTCCTCTTTTATGCGGGAATATAACCGCCGCCCATCATACCCCCTTATCCGCCATAACTGTTGGATCCCTGAGGCGCCGCCGGAGTTATGGTATATGTTCGATCAGGATAAGTCTGAGGCGTCACGACCGAGCCCTGCCCGGTCCCGGTGGGCGGGTTCACCGTGAGCGTCCGGGCCGTCAGGTTGCTCAGGGGAACCGGTTGGGGACTGGGGTCGGCCCGTGCTCTCCCCAAAAAAAGCCCGCCGGCGGCCAGTAACACGCCCCAATGATAAGGCCCTGTTAAATGCCGATTTTCATTTGCTCTGCCTGGTTCAAAAAGCTAACAAAACCTACCAATGGGTAGGTTTTGTTTCGCCGGCCGTACCTCTTGTATTCCTTTTTTGGCAAAATCTTATAGATTGTCCTCTTCCCCTTCGTGGCGATATGATAACACAATACCGGGCTTAATGGGTTCCTTCACGTCTCGGGTGGAACGGGGCCTTTGTGCTGTTTGTTACTGGTTGTTGCTTGCGGTGCCGCCGTTACCGCAACCACCCATGATGTTGACCATTACGACGGCATACTGTTATTTTTCCGGGACCATGGTCAAAATTGTCGGAACATTTCTGCCGATAAAGATTATGAGGAAACTTGGTGCGGCAAAAGCCGGGCTGGAAGGTTGGAGGCGTTGCGCAGCATGACCGGTCTAAATAGGGATAAGGATGCCCGGGAGAGGGCTGATTTGGTCCAGGAAGTCGAACGGCTTACGGCGGAAAACTCCTTATTGCGGAGCCGGTTGCAGGAATGCAACCTGATCTATGCGCACGCTCCGATAGGATTTATGCTCCTGGACCGGGACTTCACCATCCTCAGCCTCAGCGAGTATACCAGAATGTTTGCCCGGGAATCTCTGCACCGGCTTCTTGGCCGCAAGTGCTTCGAAGCGGTTATGCGCTCACCCTCCGTCTGCGAGGGGTGCCCGGTGGAGCGTGCGCTGACCACCGGCAAGGTATGCGAGAATCTTAAGGGGGAACCCGCCCACATGGGCGGTCAACGCTTCATTCATCAGATTGCCGTGCCGGTATTCGTAAACGGCGTGGTCACCAGGGTCTTGGAGATTGTGGTCAATCGTACCGAGACGGTGGTCCTGCAGGAGCAGTTGGAGAGGGATTTCTTGACCACCATCGAAGCCTTGGCCCAGTTGATCGAGATTCACGATCCCCAGATCAGCGGGCACTCCCGGGCGGTGCGGGAGGCAGCCGAACAGCTGGCCGGGGAGATGGGATTAAAAGGACAGGACCTGGCTGATGTGGCTCACGCCGCCGTTTTACATGACATTGGCAAGATCGGCATTCCCAGGGAGATTCTGGACAAGAACGGCCCACTGAGCCCACTGGAATACGCCCAGGTTAAACATCATCCCGGGCTTGGCGAGAGAGCCCTTATTTCCATCGATCGTTTTGCCAGGGCCCGGGAATATGTCCTGAGTCATCACGAACGCTACGACGGCAGCGGTTATCCCAGCGGCCTGAAGGGGGAGGGAATTCCCCTCGGAGCCCGTATCCTGGCCGTGGCCGATGCCTACGCCGCCATGACCGCCGACCGCTCTTACCGCCGGGCCCTCTCCCCTGATGAGGCCCTCCGGGAACTGGAGGGTGGTTCGGGTAGTCAGTTCGATCCCAGGGTGGTGGAAAAGTTTCTGGCCCTGATGGACCGGCAGGGGATTGCGGCGAAGCCCGGAAAGCAGGCACCTGGCCCGGAGCCTCCTGTTTTCCCGCCGGCGATCAGGGATTGTGGGTGAGACTTTTGGAAAAACACATTGACCGGCCGTCAGGCCGGTCGGCTGTTTCTAGGCAGGAGTACCCGGGCAGGCCGGTCAGCAGACCGGGACAATCCGGCTGGCGACCACCCCAATGAAGGCGTCCACGAGAACGGGATCGAACTGGGTACCCGCACATCTACGCAATTCGGCCTCTGCCTCTGCCGGGCCTACCGCTTTCCGGTAGGGGCGGTCGCTCGTCATGGCATCGTAGGCATCGATGATGGCGATGATTCGGGCCTCCAGGGGGATCTCCTCCCCTTTGAGCCCGAAGGGGTAGCCCTGCCCGTTCCACCACTCATGGTGCTTGACGATCATATCAGCCACCGGGGCCAGGTCGGGCGTGGACTGGGCGATGCGGTGGCCGATCTGGGTGTGACGCCGCATTTCCATGGTTTCATCCGGTGTGAGGGGCCCGGGTTTGAAGAGAATGAGGTCGGGTATACCGATCTTGCCGATG
>DATKUX010000201.1:0-6352 GCA_035530395.1 Spirochaetia bacterium | reverse complement strand
AATTAAACGAACATTTCCCGGAATCATAAAAGGAGTCAGGCTCCCCGTAAAACCTCATGAGTAGACCTGCCAGTTCAGGCACTCCGAGATAGATATCTTCCAGGGAGGGAGCTTTCCAGTCATCCGAACGGTCCGGATCTGTCCCAGGCCAGGCAGGGAGTTCTGTTGTCGATCACAATAAGTAACGGATTCGCGGCTCACTCTTGATTACCTCAAAGCACAAATCATAATTGTTTGTTTCGATTGTGGTTGGATCATGTCGAGACTTTTCCGCAAGCATAAAAACCTTTTCTCTTTCGTCATAGTGCCATATAAGGATATCACCCATACGTACATTGGCACGCATGGATTCAGGTATGGTTAGACGGTAATCATCGCCTACCGGGGACTCCTGATCCTTTTCTTCCATTAGCCAAAGATCCAATCCAGTCACCTCCGGCAACCAAATCAGTGGCCTTCTCAATGCGAGTAAGCCATCATCTTTTGAACCCCGCTCAGTGGGGAGAATGAACCCACTCTTCCTGCCGCTAACCCAGGACGCCCTGATTTCGTCCAGATCCCCGGATTCAATTTCCAACGGCAAAATCTCCAAAACCACTTCCTCTGGCGTCGTTGGCAATCCTGGCACCGGTTACTCCGGTCCATAGGAGCCTCTTACCTTCGCGGCCCGAATGCTGCAACACAAGACGCGATGGATATTTGGCACTGTAAAGACAATTATGCCGTCGTCAACGCTGTCAACTCCCGTCTAATTCGCGGAATTCTGTGCTTCGACCCACCAAACGCCGTCGTCAAACTTAAGCTCGTCTGCAGGGCAGGTCCAGGCGCGGCCGTTGCGCCAGGCCTCCCCTATTTCAGCCAAATGGCTGAAAGCCAATTCCAAGGCCGCTTTTTCCCCCGCACGCCCCTCACAGCAGACCATCCATCCTATAATGCCGGCCAGGACGGCCGGGTCCTGTTCCCGGTCTATGACCTGCCAGGTTTCCTCCGTAAGCACAATGCTTTTTTTCTCGGCCATCGGGGCTATCAGGCCGTGCAGGGTTGGCCCGTCCCAGTTCCTTCCCCGGCGGGCTATTTCCTGCCGGAGGAAGTCGATGTTCTCGGCGGGGCAAGGAATCTCCAAGCTGCCGGGTGTCCGGACGTCATTACCCTCGTCGGCTCTTGGGAGCGTGACAGGCCTCTCTTCCTGCAGTTTTTGCAATGTCTCCCGGACTTTTTCCACCGGAATGCCAACCATCCCCGCTATTTCCCGGGAAGCCTCCTCCGGCTCAAAGTAGGAACGGATCCGGTAATAACAGGGTAGGAACTCGGCCGGAAGAAAGCTGCGGGCCCTAACCGTTGCGGTCGGTTCCGGATCAAAGGCACCCACGGCGTGAGCGATGGACAACACCCGCTCCAGGTCCCACTGAGGGCCGTCGGGATCCAGGCATGCCATCTTCACCAGGGCATACAGATCTCCCGTCCCCTCGAGAATGTGGAAACATGCAAATAAGGCACCAAAGGTATCAGGGCTATTCTCCTTAAGGCAATTCTTCGTCCATGCGTCGAGAAGAGGTGCATTCTTTGCCGCAAGCAGGCGATAGATGGCTGCGCTCTTGCCTCTCAGTTTCTCTTCCGTTTTTTGTACCAGTTGCATTCCGCTATACCTCTGGGAGAGGACGTGAAAAAGCCTTTCCGCATCCAGGCGTAAGGGCTTGCGGATCGGTTTTCCCGTTATCTTGGCAAGCCATTGGCGGCAGTGCGCCCACTCCCGGGCATCCAGGTTGCCATCGGCGCAGGCCCGGCCGGGAAAGAAGTCTTCCGCCAGGGTAACAAGGCACCAAATCAAGTCGTGATAACAGTGGGTCTGTGTCTTTTCATTGAATACCATAACTGAATCGTGTTCCCGAAATAGGATATCGGATAAGTAGGCGGTTTGACGGTCCTGTCCCGTTTCCTTCGGTGGCCTGTTGTGGACTCTCCTCCGGTAGTACTCGATATCACGGTAAACCATGAATTGCTCAGCCCGCTGTCTTGTCCGGGCATCTCCGGTTATGGCGAAAAAGCTGCCGTTTTTGTCACGGCTTTCTAAATTTCGGGTTAGAATGAACCGGTGATAGCCCGACCTTTCCTCGCCCGTAAACCTTTGAAGGGGCAGGGGAAATGTCCTGGCCAGTTCCAGGGCCTGATCGTAGAAGTCATTCCATTCCCCGGGCTCGATCTCCATCGGTAATATTTCCAAACCCAGATAAATACCCATTGCGAATGATCACTTCCTCTCACTGTCGGCCTCCCAGCCCCTCCCCAAAATGATAAACGGTAAACCGATGGTTGTCAATGTTATTTCGTTAAGAAAAGGTAAATAATAATTTGCGTTAAACTATTACCGTTAATGGTTCCCCTTTAAGGAGCAAACGACCGGATGGACATTGCCACCCGAATTGTTGAACTGCGCAAGGAGAAAGGTTACAGCACCACCAAGCTCGCCAGGCTTGCCGGCATCGCCCAGTCCACCTTGCGCGAGATCGAAATCGGCAAGACGTCGCCCACCTGGGACACCATCCTCAAGATCTGTAAAGCATTGGAGGCCGGGGTGCTGACTCTGGTGGACATTGACCTTCTGCCGGCCGACCCGGGCACTTACGAAGACGTCCTGAGGGAAGCCCAGGAAGACTACCGCCCGAGCCTTCCTCCTGACCTGCACCGGATCCTCAATGCCGCCCGGCGCCTGACCACCCGCCAGCGCAAGGTACTCATGGAAGTCATGGAGGAATGGGTTGAACTCAACAGGCAGTAAGCAGAACAAACCGGTCACATATGTGGCCGGTTTTCCCTTAAACGGTTCGATGATGAATCAGCAGAGAAAAGGCGTACCTTCTCAGGGCTTCTTTTCCGCCATCAGTCCCTGCAGGTGGACGAAATAGGGGAAGAGGAGACGGTAGACGTCCGCGAGGACCTCGGGGTCAAAACCCTCCCGGCGGGCCCATTCCCGCAGGCGGTTGAGCACCTCTTCCTCCCGGCCGGGATCCCGGAAGCTCGGGCGGCCCTCCTTGGCCCGGGCCACCGCCGTCATGAGGGCGGCCCGGCGGCCCAGAAGCTCTACGATCTGCCGGTCGATCGAATCGATGTCCCGGCGCAGTTCCTCCAGACCGGCCGGATTGGCCGTGAAGGGAACCGTCTCGGCCGGGTAGGAACCCAGGAGCCTTACCCGGGCCGACTGGGAGGATACCGCTTGCAGGGCTTCCGCCACGGCCGGATCCTCCCGGTGGCCGATCAGGTCGATGAAGAAATGGTACTCGCCCAGGCGGTTGCCCGTAGGCCGGGATTCGATGCGGGTGAGGTTCAGACCCCGCACGGCAAACTCCTGCAGGATGCGGTAAAGGGCGCCGGGGCGGTCCACGATGAATACCACCAGGGAGGTTTTGACTCCTCCCTCCCGTCTTGCGGCTTCCTCCCGTCCCAGGACCACAAAGCGGGTGACGTTCGCCGCCTGGTCGTTGATAGCCGCCGCCTTGACCTCCAGGCCATAGAGACCGGCCGCCCGGGCGGTGCCGATGGCGGCTGTTTTGGGTGAGGCCTGGGCCAGCCGGGCCGCCGCCGAGGTGCTCTCGGTGGGACTCGGGATCACCCGGGGAAAGTTCTGCCGCAGGTAGTTATAGCACTGGGCCAGGGCCTGGGGATGGGAACAGATTGTATCTATGTCCGTAGCTTCAGGCAGGGCCAGGAGGTTTTGCACCACCGGCAGCACCACCTCGGCCCGGATGAAGACATCCTCCCGGCCGGCCAGAAAGTTCAGGGTCAGGTTTACCGAGCCCTCGCAAGAATTCTCCAAAGGTACGATAGCCTCGGCTACCCTTTGGTCAGCCACCGCCTCGAAGATCTCCGGCCAGGTGTCGAAAGGGCACAGTTCCATTTCCCGGCTGTAGCGCAGGGCGGCCTCCTCGGAAAAGGTGCCCGGTGGTCCCAGATATCCTAAAGTTTCTGCCATCCTACTTCCCCCTACCCTATATTTCCCGTCCTACCGCTTCAGCCACTGCCTTGAGTGTACCCATCAGGGAGGCGAACTGCCCCGGGTTGAGCGACTGGGCGCCGTCGCAGAGCGCCTTGGGTGGGTCCGGGTGCACCTCGATGAGCAGGCCGTCCGCGCCCGCCGCTATGGCCGCCGCCGCCATGGGCGGCACCAGCCGCCGGTCTCCTGTGGCGTGGCTGGGGTCCACGATCACCGGCAGGTGGGAAAGCCGCTTGACGAGCGGGATGGCCGAGAGGTCCAGGGTGTTTCTGGTATACGACTCGAAGGTACGGATGCCCCGCTCACACAGGACCACGTTCTCGTTGCCCTCCACCATAACGTATTCGGCCGCCATCAACCATTCCTCGATAGTGGCCGAAAGACCACGTTTCAAGAGCACCGGCTTGCCGGTGCGACCTACGGCCTTGAGCAGTTTAAAATTCTGCATGTTGCGGGTGCCCACCTGCAACATATCCACGTATTCCACGGCCTGGGCCAGACTTTCCCGGTCCATGACCTCGGAGACGGTAGGCAGGCCGGTCTTTTGGCCCACCCGGGCCAGGAGTTCCAGGCCGTCCTTCTCCATGCCCTGGAAGCTGTAAGGGGAGGTGCGGGGTTTGTAGGCACCGCCGCGCATGATGGCGGCACCCGCCTCCTTGACCTTTTGGGCGGCTTCGAGCATCTGCTCCTCGCTTTCCACCGCGCAGGGACCGGCTATAACCACCACTTCGGGTCCGCCGAAGACGGCGTTCCCTACCGGCACCAGGCTAGGGCCGCCCCTGGCATCCCGGCTGGCCAGCTTATAGGGGGCCATGATGGGCACCACTTTCTCCACCCCGGTCAAAAGCTCCAGACCCAGTTCGCCCATCCGCGACCGGTCACCCACCGCCCCGATGACGATCCGGTTGACCCCCCGGATGAGGTGGGAGGCAAAGCCGTGCTCGGCCAGACGCTGATTGACCTCTTGAACCTGTTCCTCCGTTGCCTCGATATCCATCACTACCACCACTTGGAACCCTCCCCTATTCTTTGATCTTTGAAAACGGCAAAGCCCGCAGCCTTCCCCTCAAGGGACGAAAGCTGCGGGCCTTCGCGTTACCACCCTCATTGACCCCGCAAGGGGTCCACCTCACCGGAGTATCATTCCCAGCAAAAAAGCCTTCCATCCTAAGGGACGGAAAGCTTAACGCTCTTCGCATACCACCCTTGCCGGCTGTAAGGCCGACGGGCATCCAAAGTACGGGCAGAGGACCAGCCTCTCCGATACCCCCTTCCTTCTAACGGCGGAAGACTCCGTCCGGGCCTACTTCTCTTTCAGCCCGGCAGCTCCGGGGAGAACTTCATCCGGTCAGCCCGCAGGAACGCTTGCAGCCGGTGGCGTTCCCTCTCTTGGCGGCTGGATCCGGCCTACTTTTCCCCTTCCTCGCCTTTGACTCGCTAACTTACCTGTAATGTTAGCACCCGGCAGGGGAAAAGGCAAGACCTTTTTTTCTTTCTGCCCTTGAACAACAAAAAATCGCCGGCAGTATGCGCTCCGGGCACGTCGGCAGATATACCTGACGGCTTTACGGCCGGCTCTTCCCGGCAGACTTGCCCAAGCCCCGGCGATGACACCCCGACCCTTTCGGTCTTCGAGCGACCAGACTATTTGCCTTCATAAAGCAAAAGGTTCTTCAAATCAACCACAGCTCCGACCTTTAATAGCAGGTCCAGCGTACATAGTCTCGACCTCCACGTTGTCTCGGCCGAACCTGGCCGCCAGGACCTTGAAGATGGCTTCTTGTGTGGCTGCGCTCCGGTCTTTCGCCATATGGACACACCCCTGCAAGGCAGCCGTATATCGGTCCCGGCCTTTGTGTTCGTAGCCGGGCTTACCCTGGCTTGCTCCTGTTATCCTTGCGGGGCGGGCCCCATTTCCCGGATCAGTGTTTCAAGCCCCGCCAGCAATGCAGGTATTTCTTCTTTAACCGTGCTCCAAACCAAATCCATTAAAACATGTTCGTAACCATGAACCAGATGATGCCTGGATTCGATAAAATTATCCCAGCGAACCTCAGGATGCTTCCTTCTGAAAGAACGACCTAATCTATGCGCATTCTCACCAATTTGCTCCAGGAGTTTACCCACCGCCAGCATTTTGTCTTTGTTGTCGATAAACTCTTCGTACGTCAACCCAGCCGTAGTCTCAAGAAGGTATTGGCAATCGTCCCGCATGTGCAAAAGGTGTAGATCCGGTTTCTTAATTCCCCTGCCTTTTCTGACCTTTGCACTGTCAATGTGAATCCTCCCTCCACCGAGGTGGACGGCATCCATCCATAAGCAAGGGCGAAGTCTCGGTATTCGGCAGCGGGGCTGCCACCCAGG
>DATKUX010000200.1:0-3369 GCA_035530395.1 Spirochaetia bacterium | reverse complement strand
GCCGCCCTCGAAATAAGTCTGCGGCCGGGCCTTGGTCAAATCGATGAACTGGTCCACGGCCACAAAGTGGCCCGGTTGCATGGCCGGGTTGAGGGAGCCGACGGCCGCGGTGGCCAGGACCCAGCACACGCCCAGTTTCTTTAAAGCGGCTATGTTGGCGCGGTAGTTAACCCGGTGCGGCGGCACGGAGTGATCGGCGCCGTGGCGGGCCAGAAAAGCTACGTTCTTACCTTTAAACCGGCCGAGGTTGACCGCCACCTCTCCGTACGGCGTAGCCACTTTTTCCACCCGCACGTCATCTAAAATGTTGGGGTCGTATACTCCGGTACCCCCGATGACTGCAATCTTGAACGACAAAACAGTGCTCCTTTCGACAGCGTCCGCAAGGTTTGTAGCGCTTTTAGTATTCTCGCCCGCAGCGGAAAAATCCTTTAGGCCTGTGGCGAATCAGGAAAGATCAGGAACAAGGGTCTTCCCCTAAAACAAAAGGCCCGCCCGAAGGCGGGTCACTTCATAAGAGATGCACAGGCTAGTTCACCGCTGTTCCTAAAAGGAAATACAGGTAACTAGGATATCATACTATTTCATACCAGCTCTTGAGGCGAACCACCCGACCTTTACAGTCACATTAATGCTATGCGATGGCTATCAACCAGGAGGTTAAGCTGATTCTTTCATCGCTGACCGTTGGGAACAGTAGTTTTGCTGGTCATACCCGGTTATAGCATGAAAAATATGGGGTACACATTCCCAGCATACCATAACATATCCATTTTGTGTTGTCTAGTACCACCTATATAATGTCAGTTATTAGGGTTTAATTCGCAGTGATCCCTAAGGGATGAGGCTACCACAGCAGCGCTCACCCGCCAGGGCTGCGTCAGGGTTACAAACTGGCTCCCATCCTGACAAATCTCAGCACCGTCTGATCATCAATCAGATGGATAAGCGCACTGTAGCTAAGAGACATATGAATGGTGCGGATGAGTTCGCCTCGTCTGGTGGATCATTACCCGAAATGACCCAAAATACACCATCTTTACCCATAATCACCTTTTAACAACACAATATCCCTATTACCCCAGCTGAGGTATTCTAAAAGTGGCCCCCGCTGAGCACATCATGCTTGAGCACTGAAATTCCCTTACGCACCCAGCAACATGTTTACGAAAGCGCTTTTATACAACGAGAGAACCTTGTCCTTTCTAAGTACGACCGCCATATATTCCGGTGGGAAATAGTGATCCATTGGCACAAATGCCAGCTTCCTCTGTTTAAGTATCGGCAGGCCCCATACCACCGTGGCAAAGGATATACCCAGCCCGATCTCGACATACAGGGAACTCAGTTCCACGTTGGAAGATTCCATCGCAACCCGGTAGGCCAGCTTTTCTTTCTCGAACAGTGCGTCCAGTTTCCTCCTTGCAGCATACTCGCTGCCAGCGGGGGGTAGGATGAGGGGATATTGGGCGATCCGGCACAGATCAACCCGTTCCGGCCCGGCCAGTGGGTGGCCGGCCGGTACCATCAGTACCGTTTCCACCCTTCCCATGCGGATCCTGTTGAAATGCCCGGGAGCCGCCGACTCCAGTGTAATACCGAAGTCAACTTCCCCGCTTTTCACCAGTTCCACCACATTCTGCTGGGACCGGTCCAGCAGCGAGATTTCGACCCATGGAAACTGCTCCGTGTAGAGCTCAAGGAACCTGGGCAGCAGGTGGTAAAGCGTCGTAAACGGCGCGGCTAATTTAAGCTGGCCTTTCGGAACGCCTTCTAGTGCCTGTAAATCCTCAACCAAGGTCCCGTATTCCGACAATACCTTCTCCGTAAAGGCAAAAAGCTTTTGGCCGGCCGGTGTGAGGAGCAGTTTTCGCTTACCTATCCTTTCGAAGAGCCGGCAACTAAACTCTGCCTCCAAGGATTGCACCTGCTGGGTAAGCGCGGACTGAGTGCGGAACGTAACGCCAGCAGCCTTGGTAAAGCTCCCGAACTTGGCCACGTGATGGAAACCTACAATCTGGTGCCACTCCACAGGCCCGCCCCCTATCGGCTATTAGTCCGCCTGATGATTAATATTATATCTATTAATTTGTATAGGGAAAAGAGGCATGTTAAACTCAAAGGGAAAATTGTTACATGGAGGGATCAATCGTGGGAGAGAAATTGCAACCCGGACTCACCTCGGAATTCCGGTTCCAGGTCCCTGAAAACAAGACAGTCCCTTTCGTCTACCCGGAATCACCCGAGTTCCAGCTCATGCCAAAGGTCCTGGCCACCCCCTTTATGGTCGGATTGTTCGAGTGGGCCTGCATCCGTGCCATCAATCCGTACATCGATTGGCCCGAAGAGCAAACCGTAGGCACGGGCGTCAACTTCAGTCACCTGACTGCCACCCCTCCCGGCCTAACCGTAACCGTGTACGTCAAGCTGGAAAAGGTAGAGGGTAAGAAACTCACCTTTTCCATCGTCGCCGACGACGGCGTGGATAATATTTCGGAGGGAACCCACGAGAGATTCATCATCAACGCGGCCAAGTTTAACGCCAAGGCGGAGGCGAAGGCTGCCCGCTCCCGTGATTGAAGCAAGCGATTTCCCCTTACAGCCCCGGCATGTCTATGCCCAACGGGAAACCGGTAAGGCTATCCGCCGCCACCACCGTACCTCGCCCCGTTCCGCGCAGGTGCCGGAGCACCGCCGCGGCGGCGCCCGGATAGGGCCAAGCTTCTCCCGGCCCGGGGACGACCACCCCGAACGGGAGAAAGGCGCCGCAATGCAAGTTGCAGGGCCGCTTTACGACGCGGTGGTACAGGGAGACGGCATGGTCACTTCCTTGTGGCCGTGCATGCCCGGAACCAGCTGCATTTCGATGTCGCCGGTCTGGCCCGTCTAGAATGACTTTACAAATTGTGGAGGCCGTAAAGGCCCCAGGCCAATAGAATCATGGCATAACGAGCCCTGGATTGCACCAACTCCCAGGCGGTGAGCCGCGCTCCCTGCAAAAGGGGTCTGGTTTCGTCGGCGTAAACCGTAACCTTCTTACCCGCCTCCATAGCCGCCCTGACCACGCCCAGGGCGGTGCCGTAGCCGGCGGTAGCCAGGGCGCCGGCGTTGCAGTGGGTCAAAATGTGGGCCCCAAAGGGAATAAGAGCCTGTCCGTAGAGGCCCATACGGCGGTTCCCCGCCACATCCTCCTGAAAAATGGCCTGCGCCTCCAGCGTAAGCCTGTCTACAAGGTCGGCATCACTACAGCTGTTTTCCGCCAGACACGCCGACAGGCGGGTGACAGCCCATTGCAGGTTGACCGCCGTCGGACGGGTGGCCACCAGCTCCGCGCCCACTTGCCGTACCCGCTCCCGGAAAGCCGGAGCG
>DATKUX010000199.1:0-37117 GCA_035530395.1 Spirochaetia bacterium | reverse complement strand
TAATGGTGACTTTTCCCAGCTGTCCTTTCGGCTAAGTATCAAGGTTTGCTCGTAATTGGGCTACCCGGAGCCCAATTTCGACTGGAAACAAAACGGATAATTCGTAAACCCCTGCTAGCTTGGAAGAGAAGATCATGGGTCTGCCCCAGGTGCAGGACCTGGTGGCGGGCAAGACAGTGATCAAGGTTATCCCGGTTCCGGATAAACCGGTGAATATCGTGGTGAGGTAGCCGGGATCCGGATCGGAATTTGGTTTATGGGGAAATAAATGGGGGTCCCGGGGCTCCTTGCCCGTCAGCCGGGCCGGCGATATAATGAAGGGGTGCGTTTGAGAAACAAAAAGAAGGTCGGCCGTTGAAACCCCAAGCACTGGAAGAAAGGTTCACATCCCCGTACCGCTGGGTGATTTTCGGGAGCACAGCCCTTGTCTACCTGCTTGTTTTCAGCCAGAGAACCATGCCTGGTTTGGTTTCCCTGCAGATTATGCACGACTTTGAGATTTCCGCGTCCGTACTGGGCATGGTAAGCAGTATCCAATTTTTCTTGTATATGCTGTTGCAGGTTCCCGTGGGTATCGTAGGTGATTATTACGGCCCGGAGTCGTTTCTTCTCCTCGGTGCCCTACTGGATGGTGCCGGCACCGTCGTGTTTGCCCTTTCCACCAACATTGCCTTGTTGTTTCTGGCCAGGGCCATGGTCGGCCTTGGCGACGCCCTGATCTGGATAAACCTGGTCCTGTTGTTCAGCCAGTGGTTCAAACCCAGAGAGTACCTTGCCACCCTGGGACTGGTTTCTACCGCAGGCAACACCGGAACCATACTCACAATGATCCCGGTTTCCATCTGGCTTTCCCATACCAACTGGCGAATACCCTTTGCCGTCGTCGGGTTTTTGCTGTTGCTTGCCGCCGGGGCAATGAAAATAGTATTTCATAAAGTGCCCGAAACCATGGTTAAACAGAAAAGTTCTAAGCCATCCGGGAATTATAATACCGGAAAATTAGTCAGTACACTCAAAAAGGTTGCCAGTGATAAAAGGATCTGGCCGATTTTTCTGGGCCATTTCTCTATCGTTGGAATATACACCGGTTTCCTGGCCGCCTGGGCTATTCCCTATCTCATGATAACCTATCAGATGAACCGTACTACGGCCAGTATTATGATTACTGTCACCATTATAGGGAGTTTGCTCGGTGGCCCCGCGGTGAGTATGGCAAGAAAGTATTTGCCCAGCGAAGAGGCGTTGTATTTTGGGGACAATGTATTATTTGTTTTCAGCTGGCTGGGTCTATTCTTTATGTACCCAGACCCCGGCAAAATAGGGCTCTACCTCATTCTGTTCATAATGGGCTTTAGTGCCGGGGCGGCCATCCTGGCTTTCAGCCTGGTGCGCCAGATCTTCGGCCTGGAAACCAACGGCATGGCCTCGGGCATAGTGAACACCGGTGGTTTTCTCGGGGCCGTCCTGTTACCGGTGGTATTCGGCCTGGTTTTGGAGAGGTTTTCGCCGGCGGTGGGAGGAAATATCGTATACAACCCGCAGGCCTTCCATGCGGCCATGGCGATACCGCTTCTCTTGTCCCTGACCGGTCTGCTGGGCAGCGGGCTGCTTTTGAGGTGGACATCACCGGGCCGCGGGACGGGCACTGTTTCCCGGCCCTTGTGAGTAAGTGCAACCAGGGAGACCGGGTTTCCGGACAGGCAGGTGATTGAGGCTTGCGGAAAGAATCCTGTCAGGTCCCGGGACGTTGCTAAGAAACCCGGCAGGTCCGTAATATTTCGCCGCAGGAGTTGTAAAAATGAGTTCGGAAAAGAGCATTGTCAGTAGGTTGCAGGAAAACGTTCAACAGTTCAGCAAGAGCCAAAAACTCATTGGTGACTACCTGCTGGCGCATCCTGACCGGGTGGCCTTTCTGACAGCGGTGAAGTTAGCCAGGGAGTTGGGGGTCAGCGAATCGACGGTGGTGCGTTTTGCCGTAGCCCTCGGATACGAGGGCTACCCGGAGATGCAGAGGGATGTACAGGAAATCATCCGGCATAAGCTTTCGGCGGTTGACCGGATGAAAATGTCCGTAAGGGACAATAACCTGCTGGAAACGGTAATCCATACGGATATTCAGAATCTGGCCCTGACCTTGGAAGAGATCTCCTACGATAGTTTTACCAGCGCCGTATCAGCTATTGCCGAGGCGAGAAATATTTATGTGGTCGGTTTGCGAAGTGCCGCTGCCCTGGCCCATTACCTGGGCTTCTACCTTGATTTGCTATTGAAGAACACCAGGATAATCAGGGATTCGGAAGCGGTATTTGAAGGGTTGACCACCCTGGATGAGCAGGATCTCGTCATCGGGATCAGTTTCCCACATTATACCAGAAGAACGGTGGAAGTACTGGGTTATGCCCGCGAGCGCAAGGCGAAAATAGTTGTTATAACCGACAGTGTTCTTTCTCCCCTGGCCCAGTATGCGGATTTAACTCTGACGGCCCGCAGCGATATCAATTCTTTCATCGATTCTTTTGTGGCCCCCCTCAGCATCATCAATGCGCTCATTGTAGCGGTCAGTGAGAAAGACCGGGAAGGGGTGTTACAAACCCTGTCAGAGTTGGACGAACTATGGCAGAGACTGAAGATTTACTATCCTTGAAGAGACCCCCCGCCGCCTCCCGACCCCTTCGCATTAATGTGGTAGCCGCTTTGGCGGCTCCTCACCAACACCCCTGTGAACCATTGTAAATCAGACAGGCCGTGATCCTGGAGATTTCCTGCGTCTGAAAAGAGCCGGAAATTTTTTTATTCCCGGGAGGATTATGGGGCGGCGTAGAGAACTCAGGAATGACGGAAAAATTTCATCATAGATTAAATATGACAAACTTCTTGCACTATTCCCTGGTCTGCCCGGTGAGTCTCACAGCCAAGTCAGTCGGGGAGGCTGTAAAGTGTTGCGTCCGGTAAGGGGACCGGACGTCGGCGGCAATTACCCTATGTCCGCACTGATTAAATAACTGGAAAGAGGTGGAATTTCATGTCTGGGGATCCTCTGGAGGTTTCAGGTTTGGACGGTCCCAAACTGGCAAAAGTTTTGGGGTTGGCTGTTATTATTTCGTCGGCTATTTCTCAGGTATACGGTGCCAGTATCAACTATATAACTGTCAATAGCCTGGGCGTTTATCCAGGTGTCGAATATCTGGTTCCTCTAGCTATGTTTGTTACGGGGCTTTTGTTGATACCCAAGATATTTTTATACATGCGTTTTTCCAGATTCATGCCGAAAGCGGGGGCGACTTACGTCTGGACCAGCAGAAGTCTGGGAGTGGGACTCGGTTTCATAGTAAACTTCGTCTGGTGGATAGGAATTACTGCCTCTATGGGGTTCCTGGCTTTTGCCTTTGTTACCTTCCTTGCCCAGGCTCTAATCCAGATGGGTGTTGCGGGCGGAGCTTTCCTATTGACCCCCGCCGGTCACATGTTAGTTGGCACCTTGGCCATTTGGGTAATATTTGCTTTGCACTATAGCGGAGTCGGAAATTATGGTACATTTGTAAAGATAATGTTGGGTTTTGTGTTACTGGCGGCCCTGGTTACCATCATCTACGGCTTCGGTACCTCTCCCGACCACTATTTGAAGATGCTCAGCGGTATAACGGGCAAGTCGTTCGTTTATAGTAACCAATTCGGCCCGCCGTCTTTCTCCTCTTTTCTGGCGTTGTGTACAATATTTTTGTTTTCCTACGGGGGACTGAGTGCCGCACCGACCTTAAGTGGAGAAACCAAAGACGCCGGGAAAAATATGCCCAAGGGAATCTTATATGCCTGGATCATCTCGGTGGTCATGTACACACTGGTAACCTGGTCGGTATTCCATGTGGCACCGTGGTGGGCGAGTATTTTGTTGATAAAATACAAACAGAGCGGTCTGGCCACTGTTCCGGGCATCATCGGCGTACTGGCCCCCCGCTGGATCGGTGTGACCGTGAGCCTCATTGTGGCCCTTTTGTCCGGTAAATGCCTGGCGCCCGAAATGATGTCCAGTTCGCGGTTTATCTTTGCCTGGGCCCAGGACAAAGTCTTTCCGGAAGCATTTACCCGGACGACGGCAAGCAAGAGTCCGTATATGGCGCTGATATTGACGGCAATATTGGCTAACCTGTTTCTGATCGAATCTTCCCTCAAGGGCTGGGCTATCGGGGTAGTGGTAAGGTCGGTGAGCGTACTTCTTGTATTACTGTTTGTTTCGATCGGTGCGCTTAACCTGAAATACAATAAGAGATTCGCGGGGGTCGATTGGGCGGAAAATGTAGCAAGGGGTAGCGGAATTGTCGTTGCCTCAGTATCGGCTATAATAATTTCGCTCGTTTTGATGGAGAGCGTTATTGTGGTGCCGAAAACAGCATTGTTCTTCCAGCCGGTCTTTCAACTGGTTGTCGGGTTGATTATCGGCACAGGTATCTGGTTCTGGTTCAAAGGGAAGGCCGAAAAACTGCACTTTGACATTAAGAGCATTGAAAGAACTTTACCGGTTGATTAGTTGCGATACAAGAGGGGTTTCCTCCTCGCCATGTTACATGGCGAGGAGGAAGATCCCCGAACTTTCAGAGGAGTGAAGGTAATTGGACAATGTTTTTTACCGTAATGTGCGCAAACCGCACAAGGTGGTCGAAAGGGGCGAGGGTATTTACCTCTATGATGAAAATGGAAAGAGATATATCGATGCTTGTGCCGGATCGGCGGTAGCGAACATAGGTCACGCCCATCCAAGGGTAGTTGAGGCCATGTATGCCCAGGCGGGAAAAGTGGCCTTCACCCATCTGTCCCGCTGGACATCCGTCCCGCTTATTGGGCTTGCCGGTAAGATTGCCGGTTTGGCTCCCGGGAACCTGAACAAGGTTTACTTTGTCTCCGGTGGTTCCGAGGCCACTGAGTCGGCGCTCAAAATGGCCCGCCAATACTTTCTGGAACGGGACGGAAAAACGAGCAAGTATAAGATTATTTCGCGCTGGAAAAGTTTTCACGGCAATACCATCGGGGCCCTGTCAATGACCGGTGATAAACGGCGGTACAAATACACCCCGCTGCTATTGGACTTTCCCCACATCGCTCCGGCTTACTGCTATCGTTGTCCGTTTGACCGGGATCCTTCCTGTTGCGGCCTGCAGTGTGCCTATGATTTGGAACGGACCATCAAACAGGTGGGAGCGGACTATATCGCGGCTTTTATCGCCGAGCCCGTCGGCGGGGCCGCCTGCGGCGCCATCGTGCCGCCCCCCGGATACTTCCGGGTGATCAGGGAAATCTGCGACCGTTACGACATTCTTTTGATTGCCGATGAGGTTATGACTGGTTTCGGCCGCACCGGCAGTATGTTCGCCATGGAAAGATTCGGGGTGGTTCCGGATCTCATGTGCATTGCCAAGGGAATGAGCGCCGGGTACGTTCCGCTGGGGGCCGTTGTGGCCAGCGATGAGGTTTTCCAGGCCTTTCAAAACGGGAGCGGGGCGTTTGAACACGGCCATACCTACGGCGGCAACCCGTTGGCGGCGGCCGTGGCCCTGGCGGTGATTGATGTTGTTCAGGAAGATAAACTGGTGGAGAATGCGAGGGTGATGGGGGACTATCTCCTGGGAGAGCTAAAGGAAAAACTGGCGCCCCTGTCGATCGTCGGGGATGTGCGGGGCTGCGGCCTCCTACAGGGTGTAGAACTGGTAGCGGACAAGAAGGGCAAGAAGCCCTTTGATCCGGCGTTTGGCCTGGCCGAAAGGGCAACGATGGAGTTGATGGAGCGGGGAGTAGTGGTCTATCCTGGTACCGGATCCTCCGACGGCACGGCCGGGGATCATTTCTTACTGGCTCCCCCCCTCATTATCACCAGGGAACAGGTTGACGAACTGGTAACGGGACTTGTTGAAGGGCTAACCGCCCTTGAGCGCATAGTTGCGGCGGAAGGGGCCGGGTAGTATGGAGAAACTGATTATTACCGTCGCACCAACCGGCAACGTGCCAACCCGCCGGATGACCCCCCATGTGCCGGTGACGCCGCAGGAGATTGCCCGGGACATCTACGATTGTTGCAATGCCGGTGCGGCCGTAGCCCATATTCATGCCCGGGACGACCAGGAGAAACCCGCTTTCCAGCGCGGCTTCTTCCAGTCGATCTTGGAACTCCTGGCCACCCAAAACTGTCCCGTTATCCGGCAGATCTCCACCGGCGGGCGGGCCGGCAAAACCCATGCGGAAAGGATGGAGGCGCTTTCCCTCCGGCCAGAGATGGCCAGCCTGTGCACCGGCTCCACCAACTTTCCCACCATGGCTTACGTCAATGAGCCGGCCTTCATCGAAGAACTGGCCGCAACTCTGAAAGAATTGAACATCAAGCCGGAGCTGGAGATTTTCGATGCGGCCATGATCGCCAACGGCCTATACCTGTATGAGAAGGGCTATCTTTCGGACCCGTTGCAATTCAATCTGGTTATGAATATCAGGGGCGCGCTGCCCGGCACGCCCAAGAACCTGATGTTCCTGGTAGACAGCCTGCCAAAGGGTTCTCTGTGGACGGTTTCAGCCATAGGTCCGGTGCATGTGGCTTTGTCTACGATGGCTATTGCCATGGGCGGTCATGTCCGCGTGGGCATTGAAGACAATGTCTATTACGACAAGGGTGTTCTGGCTACCAATGTGCGGCTGGTGGAACGGATAGTCAGGATTGCGCGGGAAGTGGGCCGGGATATCGCCACTCCCGCGGAGGCAAGGAGCATGCTGGGGTTGCCGGAGGCGGGATAAGAGTATCCAGAACGCTTTCCCGTAAGTATAGTCCTTTGTCAGGGCGCAGGCTTACGGGTCCGCAGCCGAAAGGAGACCCTAATTGACCGACACGGCCCAAATCAAGAAGAAGGCTTTGGAACTTGGCGCCGATTTGGTTGGAGTAGCTGATTTACAGCGCATTGCGGGTATTCCCACCGTACCTGACGACCTTCTGACACCGTTCAGTAGGGCCGTGGTAATTGCGGTCGTTATCTCTCCCATCGTATTTGAACAAATTGTAAGTGCACCCACCCCTCTGTACGCACATCATTACCAGGCGGCCAATGCGCTCCTTGATCATATTAGCCTGCTCTTGCAAAGGGAGATAATGGGCAAGGGATTCCATGCCCTCGCTATCCCTGCCTCGCAAAAAAATCGATCCAACCAGGCAAATGGGACAAGTCTCCCATAAGGCTTTGGGAAGGGCTGCAGGACTCGGCTGGCTGGGGAAAAGTCTCCTTCTGGTAACTCCCGCCCACGGTCCTCGTGTGCGCCTAGCCAGCGTGCTGACCGATGCCCCCCTGGAAGCGGATCCCTTGCTCCCCAACCGCTGCGGTACCTGCCGCAACTGTCAGGAGGCCTGCCCGGTAAAAGCCATTCACGGAGCTGGTTGGGAAGACCATCCTCAGTCGAGGGAGGAAGCCCTGCATCTATCGAAGTGTCTCGAAAAGCTTACTGAGGACTTTGCCAGGCGACCGGGAGTCGGCAAAAACATCTGTGGTATTTGCATCAAGGTCTGTCCCTGGGGAAAATCCCGGTGACGGCACGGGTCCACCCAAGCGACTGTCGGCTGGGTAAGAAGGTTTTGCCCGGCCTTTGATTTTTCCATGGGAATCAGTATACAATAGAGGCCGTTAACAAATCAGGGGAGATGGTATCGCGTGGCCAACACTCAACTAATGGTCGAGACCGCCAAGGGAAACATTGTGATTGAAGTAGATCCCGGAAAGATGCCTATCACAGTGGAAAACTTCCTCAAATTGACCAACAGTGGATTCTATAACGGGCTGACTTTCCATCGCGTCGAGCACTGGGTCGTTCAGGGTGGGGACCCCAAAGGCGACGGCACCGGCGGGCCCGGCTGGCACATCAAACTGGAAACCCATCCGGATCTGAAAAACGTGCGTGGCGCCGTGGCCATGGCCAGATCCGCCCAACCGGACTCCGCCGGTTCCCAGTTCTATATTCTAAAAACGGATGCTCCCTGGCTGGACGGACAATATGCCGTTTTCGGCCTGGTCACGGAGGGGATGGACGTGGTGGACAAACTGGCCATCGGCGACAAGATGAACGAAGTAAAGGTAATGGCCTAGAATCCTTACGGGCGGGATATGCGGGAGATGCGGATAGGGCTGGCGGAAAAGCTAATTGCGGCGACCCCTTCTGTGCCCTGCCCGGACGCCGCGCCCGCCTGATCCTGGGGAAAGGCCCCCGGGGCTCCAGGAGAGGGGAAAAGCCACCTTTTAAGGTGGCTTTTAATATGGCCTACTCAAACTGATCGTGGTATTCGTCCTTTATTTCGGACCGGAAATTGTCTATGGTTTCTTCCCGGCGCTTGTTCTTGGCCTTAATTGCCTCTCGCTGCTGGTCGCTTATATCTGGATTGTTCAGGGTGTCTTTGGCCTCATGCAAATTGTCAATGGTATTCTGGGTCATTTGCTGTAATTTCTTTACATTGTCCCTTCTATCATCCGGTTTAGCCAACAATTCAACCTCCTTTGCGTTTACTGACTCATAAATTATTATAAGGCAATATATTATTTTTATACACGCAAATGACATAGCCTGACTGTCCTAGTCATTAGAGAATCTTTACGGTGGGAACTGGTTCAGCTGCCGGACCCATTTTGCTCAGACAGCGGTGCCGGCACCCGCCATCTGCTCAATAACAAATGGCGTCCCTCTCGGGACGTCATTTTCTGCCTCATTACCAAGGATATATGTCTTGTAGGTCTGTTTACTGCCCGTTTTGGGTACGAACAGGAGTCCGGCGGGGCTGGTCATACCGATGGCAATAGGATGGAGGGTGCCGGAACTCAGGTCCAGAGTGCCTACAAACCCGGCCACCCCGGAGTCACCGGGCGCAGCGGCGAAGATGGTACGAAAACCAATTTACCAAACTGGAGAAGATGCTGGATGCCCTTCCCTTGTTGGACGGAGGAGCGGCGGTTTGGTATTAGACGGCTTCTTCCGGATTCAGGTTGCGAAAACAGGGCATCACTGTTCCCCTGACAGAGTTGTTGATTGTTGCTTTTGCCCTAACCAACAGTTGCACTGTGGTCCATCGCGACCGCCATTTTGAGTTGATTGCGGCTGCGACACCCGATCTACATACGGTCACTCTCCTTTCCCAGTGATGCGACCCTTTTTCGGGCTCCGTGACCTTGCCCTGTTTTTCGGAAAAACACGGGGACCCTTTGGACGGGTCCCCGTTAGCTTCCCTCGTTCAGTGGCCGGCCTTGAGGCCGAAATAGGCTTCGTGGATGGCCTGGTCCCCCTTCAGTTCCTCCACGGTGCCGCTGAAATTGGTCCGGCCGCCGTCCAGGACGTAGACCCGGTCCGCTATTTCCAGGAACTTGACGTTTTGCTCCGCGATCAGGAAACTGATCCCCTCCGTCCGGAAACGGGCGAGCATCTTGACCACCTCCCCCACGAAGCGGGGGGAGAGGCCGGAAGAGGGTTCATCCATGATGACCAGCCGGGGGCTGGACATAAGTGCTTTGACTATGCCCAGCATTTTGCGCTGGCCACCGCTGAGGGCTCCGGCCAGATGGTGGCGGTGCCCGACCAAATCGGGGAAAAGGCCGTAAAACTCCTCAATGCGGCTCTTTACCTGATCCCGTGGCTGGTGGTAACCGCCCAGAAGCAGGTTCTCCTCCACCGTAAGGTTGGTAAACACGCCCATTTCGGTCATGAAGGATATGCCGCGACGGATCTTCTGGTCAGTGCGTAGCCGGTGGATGTGCTGGCCTTGAAACTGTACCTCTCCCTTACGCAGGGGCAAGAGACCCACGATAGTCTTTAAGAGAGTCGTTTTTCCGGCCCCGTTGGGGCCCAGAAGGACCACGGTTTCGCTCTCCAGTACGTTCAGGTCGATGTCCCAGAGTACCTGCAGGGGGCCGTAGCCGCCTGCCAGACCCAAAACTTCCAGCAAACCTTGCATCTCCTATCCCCCTAAAAAGACTTCCGCCACCAGGGGATCTTCCGCGGCGGCAGCCAGGTTACCCTCGAAAATCTTCGTCCCCGCGTTCATAACCAGTACCCGGGACGTCAGCTGGTTCAAGAAGGCCAAAAGATGTTCCACCACCAGGAGAGCGATGCCCGATTGGGCCAGTTCCAGGAGCTTTTGCGCCACCTGGTCCAGTTCTTTCGGTCCGAGGCCGGCTCCCAGTTCGTCCACCAGTAAGACGCGGGGACTGGTGGCCAGGGCCCGGGCCAGGTCCAGCAATTTTTGCTGGCCTACGTTCAGGCTTCCTGCCAGGCGGCCGGCCAGGGAAGCCAGTTCGGTGAATTCCAGGGCTTTTTCCACCAGACTGGGCTCCTGCCGGGTATAAACGGCGGCCAATTCCACGTTTTCGCGCACCGTCAGGGTATGGAACGGCTTGGGTACCTGGAAGGTACGGTTGAGGCCGAGCCTGGCCAGACGGTGGGGTGCCAGGCCTGTCACCTTATGGCCCCCCAGCCGGACTTCCCCGCGGTCCGGCCGGTACAGCCCGGAAATGAGGTTGACCGCGGTGGTCTTGCCGGAACCGTTGGGCCCGACCAGCCCCATAATCTCTCCGGGTTTGAGTTCCAGGCTGATTCCGTCCACCGCTTTAAGGTTGCCGAAGCTTATGCCCAGGTCATGAGCCGCCAAAACCGCTTCAGAGGACATTTATGCCACCCCTTTTCAGCAGGGAGACGATGCCCTCCGGCAGGAAGAGCACCAGCGCCATGATAAGAACACCGTAAATCAACTGAAAGTATTGGGGTTCGGTGATGCCGATCACGTTATAGATGCCGTAAAGCACCACGACGCCCAGAATGGGACCCAGAACCGTGCCCGCCCCGCCGAAGAGGGTGAAAACGATGGCGAAGATGGCGATGCTGGGGTCAAAAACCGTGTCCGGGTAAAAGACCGATATCTGCCACGCGAAAACCGCGCCGGTCAGGCCGGCGAAAAGGGCGCTCCAAATCCAGGCCACCATCCGTTGCCGCTCCACGTTGATTCCGGCCATTTCCGAGCTCAAAGGATCGTCCCGCACCGCTTTCAGGGAGAGCCCCAGGTGGGAGCGTTTCAGATAAACTACCACCGCCGTAACCAGGCCCACGATGACGGCCATCGTCAGGTAGCTGAGATGGGGGGCGTAGGCCTTGTCGAGGCTGATGCCGTAGGGCCCCTTGGTGACGTTGGTCAGGCCGGGGTTGGATATTACGTAATAGACGGCCTCGGAGGCAGCCAGGGTGGCGATGGCGAAATAAGCGCCGGAAAGGCGCAGGAGCGGCGAAAGAACGAGACCGAGCACCAGGGCGGTCAGACCTCCCAGGAGGACTCCGATGAGCGCCGGCACGTGCAGGAATATGATCGCCAGGGAGGTTCCATAGGCCCCGGCACCGAAAAAACCCACGTAACCGAAGGGCAGGTAGCCGGTGAAGCCGTAAATAATGTTGATACCCTGGGCCAGCGCCAGAAACACCATGGCATTGAACAGCAGGAGCTGGTTGTTGTACACGAAGGGCGCCAGGGCGAACAACACGGGGATGAGGATAATCAGCCCCAGGTCCAATGGTTTCCTAAACATGACGGACCTCCTTGCCCAGGATGCCGCCCGGTTTGATCAGGAGGGTCGCCAGAAGCAGGATGTACGGCAATATGTTGGCCCAGGAGGATAGGTAGCTTTCCATGACCATCAGGGCAATGCCGTAGAGCAGGCCGCCGAGTACGGTACCCAACGGGTTGCCCAGGCCGCCGAGGACCACCACGGCAAAGGCGGTAATGGTTATGCCGCCCCCGAAATCGGGGCTTACGGAGCCCAGCATGAAAAGGCTGAGCATCCCGGCCACGGAGGCCAGAAAGAGTCCGATGCCGAAGGCCAGGGCGGATATCTGGTCGACGTTGACACCGCTGGCGGCGGCCTCGTCCCGGCTGGCCATCACGGCCCGGGTCGCGTAGCCGGCCCGGGTGCGGAAAAGATAGAAATAGACCAGGATTATGAAAACCAGGCTCACCATGGCGCTGGCCGCCCAGGCCACGGGGAAGGTTTGGCCCAGGAAATGCACCGGCAGCTTGCCGAACACGGGCTGGAAGATGGACCGGGGGTTATTGCCGAAGGCCAAAACGGCCAAGGCCTCGATGACCTGCGAAAGCCCGAAGAACAGGACCAGGGATATCATCTCAAAATCTTTTAAGGCCACCAGGCGGGGTATCAGGATATAGTAAAGGACCATGCCGGCCAGGACAAAAGCCAGGCCCTGGAGGGGAATGGTGATGAGCGGATTCCAGCCCAGCAGGTTGTAGGCCCAGAAGGCTCCAAAGGCGCCCAGCATCATGAAATCGCCATGGGCCAGGTTGACGACGCGCATAACGCCGAAGATAAGATTCAAGCCCAAACCCACCAGGCCGAAGAAGAGGCCGAACAGGATCCCTGCCAACAGGGAAAATTCCAGCATATTGGGCGACCATCCTTTCTCTGCGCAAGACGAAACCAGGTGAAACAGGGTACGGAAACCGCTTCGCGGCCCTCCGGCCAAAGACCCCGACACGGGGCGGGAGCCCCTAATCCAAGCCCGGGGCTCCCGCGTAACCTGCGTCAGGTTGAAACACTCTGTTAGTGGGCCGGGTAGATCGCCTTACCGGTAGCCAGGGTGGTCGGGTAGACGATCACCGACTTCAGATTGCCGCCCGCGGGCTGGAACTGGCTGACCGGCAGGGTCTCACCCATCTGGGCGCCGTTGGCATCGATCTTGAAATGACCGTCCAAGGTGTTCAGATTGTCGGAGAATGCCGTCACAGCGGCGCGCAGGTCTTCCTGTTTCAGGCTGGCCGAGGTTTCCAGGGCCTTCTGAATGACCAGGCCGGCGTTATATCCCGCGATGTTGAGGAAGTTGACGTCGGTGACGTTGTTGGCCGCTTCATAGGCCTTGGTGAAGTCATTCATACCCAACCCGTAGTTGACCTGGTTGTAGCCGAACAGGGGCGGCGTCGGGTAGGTGTAGGTGTTCTGCAGGCCCGCGTTGCCGACCGATTTTTGAATCAGGGCGTACTGCTGGCCAGGGAACACGGTGAAGACCATGGGGAAGTGATAGCCACCGTTTTTGATGCCCTGCAGGAAGGCGATGTCGTTAAGATTGTAACCGAACTCGATCACGGCATCAGGCTTGGAGGCCGCGATGTTCTTCAGGATTACCCCGTAATCCTTGGTCCCCGTGTCCACGGCCTGGTAGTACACGGGAGTGACGCCGCCCCCGGCCAGGATGCTCTTCAGGGTCTCGGCCTGGGACTGGTCGAAATCGTTGGAGGCGTAGACCACCGCGACCTTACTGATCTTCTGGTCGAGCAGCATGTTCGCCAGACTGGTCGGCCAGACTCCGGAGGAAGGCAGGGAGGTCAGGACGAGGTACGGGTTGTCCGGGGTGAAGAAACTGGCGCCCGTACCGGTCGGATCAAACAGGAGCATCTTGTTTTCCTTGGCGATAGGCACGGCTACCGAGGTGAGAACCGAACCGAAGTCCGCCACCAGGACGTTGACCTTGTCCTGGGTGATCAACTGGTTGTACAGGGTGCCGGCTGTGGCGGTGGTGCTGCCGTCGTTATAGGCCTTGATGACGATGGGAATCTTCTTGCCGTAGGCTTTGACCATTACGCCGCCGTCCTTGTTGACCTGGCTGGCCCAGAACTGCAGACCCTGGTACTGGGGCATGCTGGAGGTAGCGAAAGCACCCGACTGGGCATAAAGGGTACCGATGGTAATCTGGCTGGGAACGCTGGACGTCGACGAACTAGCGCCGCAACCGGCAAGAGCTGCGACTAGGATAAGTGCGGTGACTGCCGCCAAGATAATGGGGTAACGGCGACGCAGGCGGAACATGGACATCTACGGACCACCTCTCCTTTTGGAAATATTTCGACTGGGGAAATTATTTCGACAATTGCGAGATTAGTCCTTGTTAGCCAGTAATTTTGGTCATATTGGTATCCGGATTTGTCTGTTTGTTTCGACGGCGGAACCGCGTTCTCCGGGACCTTTGGGGCAGGAATGAGCGGCGGCCGCCGCGAAAAGGTCAATTTAAAACCATTGGCACTTGACTGGGGGTAAAGTGTGGCGGAATATGTACGGTTGACTTCGATCACCGGCTATGTGGCGGGCCCCACCAATATCGGGGTTATTGAAGACGACCGGGGACAGGCGGTGTTGATCGATACCGGTATCGACGCTTCGACCGCCAAGAAGGCCGTCAAGGTCTTGATGGGACGGGGTCTGAAACCGGTGGCCGTGATCAGCACCCATTCCCATGCCGACCACATCGGCGGCAACGCCTGCCTGGCCGGTATGGGGGTGCCGGTGTATGCCGCGGCGTTGGAGGCGCCGTTCATCGAAAACCCCTTGCTGGAATCGGTCTGCCTGATGGGCGGGGCTTCACCCTGGCCGGGCCTGCGCCACAAGTTCCTGCTGGCCCCGCCGTCTCCCGTCAGCGGGCTGTTACAGCCGGGCACCAAGTTCCCGGGCCGGGAAATGGAGATAATAAATCTCAGCGGGCACAGCCTGGGACAGATCGGGGTGTTGGGCGGGGGCGTGCTGTTTGCCGGGGACAGCTTTCTGGGTGAGGAGGTGCTGCAAAAGCATGTCATCCCCTATAACGTCGATATCCCGGCCTACCTGGCATCTCTGGACCGGGTGCGCGTCTGCGGAGCCGGCTTCGTCGTGCCGGGGCACGGACCGGCGCTGGCCGACCCCGCGGCAGCCCTGCAGTTCAACCGGGGCACCGTGTTGCAACAGGTGGAGATGGTCCGGGAACTCCTGGGGGAAGGGCCTTTATCCGTTTCCGCCCTGCTGCAGAAACTCTTTGTCCGGCTCAACATGAGCGTGGCCAGCGATACCTTTTACCTCTTATACCGGACGGCGACCCTGGCCTACCTGAGCTACCTCTGCCACCTGGGACAGGTCGTCGTGGCCATGGCGAACAATGAGCCCGTTTTTGGCCGGTAGTTTCGCGTCTGCCGGGCAACCCGAAGTACATAAGTAGGGAGATGAGGCACTGATGGATACTCAGGCTTTACGCGCACCCATGGAGCTTCTCCTGGTGGGAGGGGCGGTGGAAACCGGCCTGCTGGGAGCCTGGCGTGAAGGCGCCCACAGCGCCCCTGAATTGGCCGCCTCGCTGGGACTGGACCGCCGGGCGGTCTGGACGGTGGCGGAGGCTCTGACGGGTCTGGGCTACCTGGAGAGGGAAGGGGACCGTTACCGGCTTTCCGGGCCGGCCGCAGAGGTTTTCTGCCAAGTGGAGAGCGATAAATACGAGGGATTCGCCTTTATGCACCAGTACGGGCTGGCCAAAAGCTGGGTGCAACTGCCGGCGGTGATTCGTTCCGGGCAGCCGGCGGTCAGGGAGCGGAATGCGGCCACCAACAGCTATTTCATGCAGGCCATGGCCCGCGGCAGCCAGGGAAAAACCGGGGAGATAGCCCGGCACTGCCTGGCCGGCCTGAAATCCGGGGCCCGCGTTTTGGACGTGGGCGGGGGACCCCTCAACTTTGCCCGGGCCTTTGCCCGCCCTAGGCGCCAGCGTGGTGGTGCTGGACCTGCCCGCCATAGTGGAGTCCATGAGTCCTACCATTACAGCGGCGGAAGACATCCGCATGGTAGCGGGCGACTTTACGGCAGCCCTGACAACGGGGTCGTTCGACCTGGTTTTTTTGAGCAGCGTGACCCACATCTACGGGGAAGCCGAGAACCGGGAGCTTTTCCAGCGCGTGGCCGCCGTACTTGGGCCGGGGGGGCGCATAGCCATCGCCGACTTCGTGCGCGGCAAGAGCCCTTTCGCCGCCCTGTTTGCGGTCAACATGCTGGTCAACACCGAGACCGGGGGCACCTGGACCCGGGAGGAATATGCGGCCTGGCTGGGCGGGGCCGGTTTTGGTGACGTCGAGGTGGCCGACGTGGCCGGGCGCCAGATAATTACAGCGGCACGGGCCTGACAGGGCCTGGAGCGGATCAACCCCCTGGGCGGAAACTGCCCGCTCAGGGGGTTGATTTCATCCTAAGCCATGTACCATTCCAAAAACTCTTCCAACGTTACGCCAAGATCCTTGGCAACTGCTTGCACCAGGCTTGACCCGTACTTGACGCTTCCACCATGCTTGACGTGAACCGTGTACGGCTTGCCGTGCCGGTTCAGTCCGAGCCACTTATTGTTTCGAAACCTCACCGTGTCCGGTAGGCTGAAATTCTCCAAAAATCGTTCCAATTCCGCACGCCTGAGTTCCGGGAACCGGCTCATAGCGCGACCTCGAGCACCCGCACTTCCGCCCCCGGCCGGACGTCCTGAAAAACCGCCGGCGCGCCGAACTCATCCACCATTTCCATAATTGCTTCTCTCAGGTTTTCAATAGCTTCTTCAGGATTGTTGCCCGTGGCGGTTGCCCGCACGTCTTCGCACCGGGCCATGAAACCTTCGCCATCCAAGGACACTATGGTTATGGGGAGTCTATAAGTCACAACAACACCTCCCAGCATTAATTATAACAGGTTTAATCTGCAATTACCAGAAAAGCTACGGCGTTCGTCCGGTAAACAAACTCCGGCGGGAGTGGGGGAGGAATCGGCCCGGACTTGGCATAACCTGCCCGGCTTCTACTCTAATCCTGGTCGGTAAGCTGCCCTGATGATGTTCTTCTGCCATGCAGCCTGCCATTCCGCCGACGGAGCCCGTCAAGATGGTGATCGGGGAGACCACGGTTATCGGTGCTGGATTTGCGGTCTACCCGCTCTTCGCAGGCCGGTAGTACAGGGGCAGACCCGGGAAACATAATTCCCGCCCTCCTGCAGATTATAAGAGTAGCGCTCTGACGGCGATTGTGGCCAGAATTGTCCCCGACCAGTCCTGGTCAGGGCGGCGGATAAGTCAGTCACCCGGAATCGGCCCGGCCTGCCGGGCCGGTTCTTGTGGGTCTCCGGCTCGTTGATAGAAGGTCACCAATTTGGGAAAATAGTGGGGCTCTGTATGAAAATTGCCATTATAGGTGCAGGCTTGGCCGGATTGGCTTGCGCACAGGAGTGCGAGAAACAAGGTATTATCCCGGATGTTTTTGAAAGGTACGACATGGTTGGTTGGATATGGCCGTCAGTAAACGTTCAACTGGAAGTCTTTACGAATAGGTTTGGCAAAGATATTATGCACTATTTAAGAAGTCAATATGGTCTTAATTTTAAACCCTCGGGTGACCTAACAAATATTATCCTCAAGTCCCCAAATGAAGAAGCTATAATTGAGGGGAGGTTAGGCTATTTACTTTATAGAGGCAAACATCCCATGTCATTAGAAAATGAATTATTCCGTGATTTAACAACAACACCTGTTCACTTGAACAGGCCGGCGGATTATAAGGAATTATCCCGGAAATACGACTATGTCGTGGTGGCCGACGGGAAAGATATCGTGGCCAAGGAGTTGGGGGTGTGGGAAGACTGCGGGCGGGTATATAGTTATGGCGGTGTCGCCCAGGGCTCTTTTGTTCCCGGCACGGCGACGGTGTATTTCAACACCGATTACGCGGGAACGGGTTATGCAAGAATAAGCTCTTTTGATGCCTCCAAGGCTATGGTAGCTCTTTATGTTATCGGCCATAATTACAACGAGTTCGATTTGCCCAGACTTTTTACGAAGTTCCTGGAAACCGAGGGTCTGGAACATCTTGAGTTTTTCTACAAGCTTGTCCCGCCGATATTTTCCACCGGCAGGGTGAGCAAGTTCCAGGTCGGCAATGTTCTTTTGGCCGGCCGGGCCGCGGGGTTGCTCGAAAGAATTATGGGCGAGGGAAGTGCATCTTCCTTGATAAGCGGAGTTATGGCTGCGAGGGCCATAATCAAGGGAGAGGACTATGATTCACACGTACTTCCCTTAAAGGAACATCTTGAAAACATTTCGTCCTTTAGAACTGTCATAGATAAATTTACTAACCAGGACTTTGACAGGGTAGTCGCTTTTCTGGGAACACCAGGCATTAAGCAAGCTATATACAACTCAGGGATCGATTTTGTCGATATAGCCGGCTGGGTTCTCAGGAGACTTTCCAAGAAGTGAATTAGTACGGGTATCGGCCCTGATAATTTTCCTGGCGTGAGGCAAGCTGTAAAGAAAAGGCCGCGGGGGGTTGCCTTGGAAGTCGTCATCCCGATGCTCAGCCACATTTACCGGACCGTCATCATTTACTTCTTCGTTCTCCTGGTCGTACGTCTCATGGGCAAGCGGGAGGTCGGCCAACTGTCGCCCTTTGACCTGGTGGTGGCCATCATCATCGCCGAATTGGCGGCTATTCCCATGGAGTCCTCCGACATCCCCCTGTGGCACGGCATTGTGCCCGTAGTAGTCCTCGGGGTTCTGGAGGTGGGGTTTTCCTATCTGGCCCTCAAGAACCGGAAGATCCGCCTGCTGATCGACGGCCAGGCCCAGGTCATAATAAAGAACGGCCGGCTGATGACGGAGGAAATGCGCCGTAGCCGCTACAACCTGGACGATCTGTTGACCCAGTTGCGGGAGTCGGGCGTGGCCGACATCAACGACGTGGAGTTTGCCGTCCTGGAAACCTCCGGGAAGCTGACCGTTCTGCCGCGTTCCCAGAAGCGCCCGGTCACTCCGGCGGACCTTCAGCTGGCGACGGGCTACGAGGGCTTGCCCGCCATCCTGATCATGGACGGCCAGGTGCTCTATGACAATCTGCGGGAGGACGGCCTCAACGAGAGTTGGCTCTCCGGCGAGCTGGCTAAGCGGGGGCTGGTTCCCGAACAGGTTCTGCTGGCTTCCCTGGGAACGGACGGCCGGCTATTCATCAGCGAGCGCTCCACCCCCCGCACCTGAAATCCCTTCTTCTCCGGGCCCTTTTTCCATCACCCGCCAGGCCTCCTGCAGCGCAGCCCGGTAGACCTCGGTCAGGACGAGGCCTCCCGCCAGGGCTATCTGCCGGCAATCCTCGTATTCCGGTTTTACCTTCCGTCGGCCGTCCGGCAGCTCGGACACCTTGGCCCGTACCGGTCCGTACGGGGTATCAAGCCGGATCATCCGGCGCGGCAACGTCAGGCGGCTTTCCCGGCGCAGGCGCACCCCCAGCGTGGAGGTCTGGGCCAGGATGCGCTCAGCGTGCTCCTGCCAGCCGTCCAGCGGCGTGAGCACCGTAACCTTGGTGCCGGGGCGCCCCTTTTTCATGATCACCGGGGTGAGAAAGACATCCAGGGCTCCTGCCGCCAGGAGGACTTCGGTCAGGTGGGGGTAGAACTCGGGATGGAAGTCATCCAGGTTGGCCTCCAGCACCATTACCTCGTCCTTTGCTCCAACAGGCCGTTCGCCCAGGAAGGCCCGTACCAGGGCCCCCTGGCCCCGGCCGGTACCGGAGGCCCTCAATACAAAGGGCGGCGTCTCGCCCCGGCCCAGCACCCGGACCAGCGCCGCGCCGGCGGTGGTAACCGGGCCCCCGCCCGGCTGTACGGCCACGCTGGTCAGCAGCCTCAGGGCGGCGGTAGGAAGATGCTCCAGGGGCAGGGGGGAGAAGTAGAGGGCGTGTTCCGGCAGGGCCTGTAAAAGGCCGTCGAGGGCATGGAGAGCCGTTTTCTCTTCCGGCGGGCAAGGCAGGCTGCCCAGGGCGGCCAGGACGGCTTCGGCCGGTCCGGCGGTCGCCGGGGGGGAGCCTGCCGCTTCCTGCAGGGCGGCCAAAGCCGCCTGCACGGAGAGGCCCCCGCAGCAATCGAAATAGATGATGTTCATTTTAGACTCCTGATGTTTTACCGGAATCATAGCAGGCGAAAAGTCTTTTAGCAAGACACCCATCTGGGTTTTTGACCTGTGGGCGGCACTCCCGCCCCGGCCGGGGGTCTTTCCTTGTCCCCCCTTGGCGGTATATAATACTTCATATCGGAAGACAAGACGGTTTGGGGGGAGCGGGAATGGCCGTACCCAGTGAAGCCCTGTCCCGCCTGGAACGGGTGTTGGCCGGGTTGGACGGATTGGTGGTGGCCTACTCGGGGGGCGTGGACAGTACCCTTCTGGCCCTGGCGGCCCACCGGGTGCTGGGTCCCCGGAGCCTGGCCGTTACGGTCGAGACGCCGGTGGCGGCGCCCGGCGAGCGGAAAGAGGCCCAGGAACTAGCCGCCGCCCTGGGTTTTGGCCTGCGCACGGTCAGCTTCGACTGGCTGGCGGTGCCCGAACTGGTGGAGAACAGCGCGGAGCGCTGTTACCGTTGCAAACGGCGGATCATGACCCTCTTGCTGGCAGTGGCCGGTGAGCTGGGTTTTTCCTATGTAGCCGACGGCACCAACGTGGATGATCATGCGGAGAACCGCCCCGGCCTCTGGGCCGATCTCGAACTGGGGGTCCACCAGCCGCTGTACGAAGCCGGCCTGGACAAGCAGGCGGTGCGCCTTTTGGCCTTTGAGCTGGGTCTGCCCAACGCGGCCAAGCCTTCGTCGCCCTGCCTGGCCACCCGTGTTCCAACCGGCCGGGGCGTCACGGCGGCGGCGCTGGACAGGGTGGCCCAGGGCGAAGCTGCCCTGCATACCCTGGGTTTTCCCGTGGTACGGGTCAGGGATCTCTTTCCCCACGGGGTGGTGGAGGTGCCGCCGGAGCGGGTGGACGACCTTTACCGGATGAAGGACGAGGTACTGCGGGCACTGCGGTCGGCGGGCTATCGGCGGGTGGCCCTGGATCTGGCCGGCTACGGCAGTGGGCCGGGGGCCTGAGAGTGGGTGGATGCCTTGGAGGATAACCTGGGCCGGCGGATAGACTATCTGCGGGTGTCAGTTACGGACCGGTGCAACCTGCGTTGCCTTTATTGCCTACCGGCGGAAGGGGTGCCGCTGGTGGACCGGGGCCGGATACTAAGTTTGGAGGAGATAGCCCGCCTGATCGAGGCTGCATCAGTGGCCGGCATCAGCCGGGTGCGCTTTACCGGTGGGGAGCCGCTCTTGCGCAAGGGCTTGGCCGGTCTCATCCGGGCGGTAGCCGCCCTGCCCGCCATTGAAGACATCGCCCTGACCACCAACGCTACGCTTCTGTCCGGCATGGCCGGCGAACTGAAAGCAGCCGGTCTGACGCGGGTCAACGTCAGTTTGGATAGTTTGCAGCCGGAGCGGTTTGCGTCGATCACCCGGGGCGGCGACCTGGGTCAGGTTTGGCGGGGCATAGATGCGGCCCTGGAGGCCGGCCTTGCGCCGGTCAAGCTCAACGCGGTGCTCATGCGGGGCATCAACGAAGACGAGGTGGAGGACCTGGCCCGGCTGACCCTGGAGCGCGAGCTGCACGTACGGTTCATCGAGCTCATGCCGATCGGTTATGCCGCGCAATGGGCGCCGGACCGCCTGGTCAGCGCGGCCGGCATCAGGGAGAGGCTGGCCGGCTGGGGGGATTGGGAACCGGTGACCGGCCCGGCGGGCGGTGGTCCGGCCCGGTATTGGCGCCTGCCGGGTGCCAAAGGGACGGTGGGATTTATCCCTGCTCTCTCCGACCATTATTGCGGGACCTGTAACCGGCTGCGTCTGACCGCCACCGGGTGCGTAAGGCCGTGCCTCTACCACGGCGCGGAGAGGGATATCCGCGACCTCGTCCGGGCCGGAGCAGCCCTGGAAGAATTGACCGCCGCCTTCCGGGAAGCGGCCGCAGCCAAGCCGGCCAGCCACCAGTTGGACGCCGGCTGGAAGGATCAGCGTTCCATGTCTCAATTGGGGGGGTGATGACCATGGCGGAGTTGACTCATCTGGACGGACGGGGCCGGGCGCACATGGTGGACGTCGGGGCCAAGGCGGATACACGGCGGGAAGCTGTCGCCCGGGGCGAGGTGAGCATGGCCGGAGCGACGCTGGATCTCCTGGTCTCGGGAGGGGCAACCAAGGGTGATGTCATGGCGGTAGCCCGGCTGGCCGGCATTATGGCGGCCAAGGAAACGGGACGCTTGATCCCGCTGGCCCACCCCCTGCCCCTGACCGGCATAGCCGTCGATCTGGTCCCCAGCCCGCCGGACCGGGTGCTTATCGAGGCCAGGGTCAGTACGGTGGGCAAGACCGGCGTGGAGATGGAGGCCCTCACCGCGGTGTCGGTCGCTGCCTTGACGGTCTATGACATGTTGAAAGCGGTGGACCGTGCCATGGCCATTGAACGCGTCCGTCTGGTGGAAAAGACCGGTGGGCGCAGGGGTACTTACCGGCGCGAGGGGGAAGAGCCGTGGCCAGAATAGTAGCGGTGTGTACCAGCCGGGAAAAGGGGGTCCGCAAGCAGAACGTGGGTGAGGGCTACCTGGTGCCCGACTACGGTCTGTCGGGCGATGCACACGCCGGTGCCTGGCACCGCCAGGTCAGCCTGCTGGCCATGGAGAGTATCGGCCGGATGCGCGAGAAGGGACTGGACGTGGGACCGGGCGATTTTGCCGAGAACCTGACCGTGGAAGGGATGGTTCTGCACGAACTGCCGGTGGGCACGAGGCTGGCCCTGGGCGATGAAGTGGTGGCGGAAGTCACCCAGATCGGCAAGAAGTGTCACGCCGGCTGCGCCATATTTCAGCTCACCGGCGACTGTGTGATGCCGCGCGAGGGTATTTTCGCCCGCGTGCTGGTGGGCGGGCCGGTCCGGGTCGGGGACGGCGTGCGGGTACTCCCCGCGCTAGAAGCCTCAGATATCTAGGAGGTAAAACGTAGTGGCGGTTGTGGAGGTTTCCATCGTGCCGCTGGGAACGGCTTCGGCCAGCGTCAGTACCTATGTCGCCGGTTGTCTGGCCGTGCTGGAGGGACAACCGGTCAAATATCAGTTGACGGCCATGGGAACCATCCTGGAGGGGGACTTGTCCCTGCTGTTGGACCTGGTCCGGCGCATGCACGAACAGCCCTTTGCCCAAGGGGTGGACCGGGTGGTAACCACCCTCCGTATAGATGACCGCCGCGACCGTACGCTGACGATGCAGGGCAAGGTGGCTGCGGTGGAGGCCCGTTTGAAGGGGGATGCCCATTGAACGCCTATGACCGTTTGCGGGCGGATCTCTCCGAGGGAAAAGTGGCGCCGGTCTACTTGTTTTACGGCAATGAGGATTTTCTGCGCGACAGGGCTTTGGCTCTTTTGCAAAAGAAACTGTTCGGCCCGCAGGGCGACCCGTTCAACCTCGATGTGCTGGACGGTGAACAAATCGGCGTGGCGGAAGTTCTCGGCTGCGTGTTGACGCCACCAGTGGCGGCCGAATGGCGCCTGGTGGTGGTGAGAAACGCCCCGTTCTTCCGGTCCCAGAGCAAGGAGCAGGCGGAGAAGGGCTCGGACGCTGACAAATTGCTCGCCTACATAAAGAAGCCTGTTCCCCAGGCCTGCCTGGTCTTTCTGGCCGGGGAAGGGGTCGACCGGCGCCGGGTGTTGTTCAAGGCCTGTGACGGAGCCGGCCTGGTCCTGGAGTTTACGACCCCGGACTTTCGCGAACTGAGCCGTTGGATCACCGACCGCTTGAAGCGGGAGGGCTTTCAAATCTCGCGCGGGGCCGTGGACATGCTGATGGCCAGTTCCGGCCGTAGCCTGCAAATGATCGATAACGAACTAAAAAAGGCCGTTCTTTATGCCTGGGCAGAAAAGATCATTGACGAAAAAGTCCTGGGGGCCGTGGGATCCCGCTGGGTGGAAGAGAACATCTTCGCGGTGGTGGATGCCATCGGGGAGAAGAAGTGGCCGCGGGCGATGGCCGTCATCGACGAATTGATGGCTATGAAACAGCCACCCCAACTCATCCTGGCCATGGTGGCCAAACAAATGCGCCTGATCCTGCAGGCCCTTGAATGGCGCCGCTCCGGGGGCACCAGCCAGGACTTCGGTACGCAAAACAAACTGCATCCGTTCGTGGTGCGCAAGGTGTGGGACCAGACCGGCCGCTTCGAGGCCTGTCAAATGGAAAGCGCCCTGGTTGACCTGGCCGGACTGGACGCAGGCATCAAAACAGGGCGGCAGGAGTTTTACCCGGGCTTTTTTGACTTTCTGTTGTCCATGGCCGGAAACCAGGACCGCCCGGCGGGCGATCCTGGTAAGGCTTAAGCCTTAGCCAGGCTGTTGACCTTCTTGGCGATTTGAGACTTCTTACGGGCGGCCGTGTTCTTGTGGAGCACACCCTTGGAAACCGCCTTGTCCAGGGCTACGACGGCTTTCTTGAAGCTGGTGGCCGTGGTGGCGGCGTCATTCTGCTCGAGAGCCACTTCAAACTTTTTGACCGCAGTGCGGGTGGCCGACTTAATGCTGGCATTGCGCATGGTGCGCTTCTTGGCCAGTTCCACACGCTTGACAGCTGACTTAATGTTAGGCAATGGATTCACCTCCCAACGCTGAACATTTTACTATATTACGCGGTAAAAAAGCAAGCACTTTGCCTAAACCGGGATGGGTCCGGTGATGGTAAACCGGGCTACGCGGGGTGCCGCGAGGAATTCCCACCGGCCGGCAGAGCCGGCCTTTTTAAAGCCCAGTTCCATGTGCAGCATGGCGATGCCGCAGTCCAGCCGGCGGGAGACGTGAAAGTCATCTTTCGGGCTATCCACTGCCAGGGTTACAGAGCCCGTTTCCACCAGGAAACGCCAGGGTTGCCGGTTTACAGCCGATGGAGCTAGCCTGGCCGCCTCCAGGGCTCCCCTCACCCAACTTGGCCAATCGCTTTCCGGCAGACCGGAGACAAATTCCGCCAGCGGCTTGCGTTGGTGGTTGCGCCCAAAGCCGCTCATCATCCGCTCTTCCACCGTCCACGAACCGGCGGCACGGCCCAGGGGGGTCACCGCCGGGACGATTTCCTCCCCGCCCGCTCCGGCCAGGGAGGCAGCCATCTCCGGCCGGAAGAAACCTCCTATCCAGCAGGTGCCCAAACCGAGGGAAGTCGCTTCCAGGACAATCCCCTCGCCCAGGTAGCCTACCTTTTCCTGCACCGCCGGGTCGTCCCGCCGGCCGATGAAGGCGATGAAGGCGGGGGCGTTCTTGACCTTGCCGTAACTATCGGCGAAGCCTTTGAAGACATCATCCGCCGGTTGGGTCACCAAAGCGGCCCGGACGCCCGGGAAGGGCCGGAAGTTCTCGCAGACCTGGCGCATCCGCTCCAACAGGGCACCTTCCGGCAGGGCGGGGTCGAACCGGCGCCGGGAACGGCGTCTGGTGATGGCTGAGTGCCAGGAGTTGTAGGGTAACTCCATGTGTCGTTAGGCCACCTTTCTCTCCGGCATCCCGGCCCCTGAATCAGGCCGGCTGCCTGCCTCTTTTACCCCAGGGCTTCAGCAACCCGATGAACACCATGACCACCAGGAATATTAATTGTAGGGGGCCGAACCAGGCGATCAGCAGCCGGTCGTGCAGGTAGGCGGGATTGACCAGGGCCATGCCCCGCTGGGCCGCGGTTAGGGCCGCCGCATTGTTGATCCAGGGGCCCAGCCAGGCGGAGGCGAAGACTATCTGGGCCACCATGAGCACCCATTTGACGATGACCCAGGTGAACTTGAAGAATCCCCAGTCTGTCAGCCAGGAGTACAAGATACCGGTGACCAGGGAGCCGTAGGCGGCGGGGACGATGATTTTGTCGTCCAGGAGCTTCATGGCGGCGTTTACGGCATACAGTTCGTCGCCGTGGGAGCCCTTGACGTAGGACAAAAGCAGTATGGAGGCGCCGGCGCCGATCCAGGCGGCGCCAAAGAGGACGTGGAAACCCTTTAGCCAGTTTTGCGCGGTTGAATTCAGCAAAGGATAAGAGTGTCTCCTTTCCGCCGGGTTGAAAAAACTTTCCTCCGGCAGGAGCCTTTGTATGTATTGGCTGCCGTTGGCGGTATTCCTTTAACCATTGAGCCCGGAAGACAGGCAGTTTGAACTTTTCCGACCCGGGGCCCTCCTGCGGGGCTGATCAGTGCCTGGTGCGGTGTCCTGGCTGCTCTCGGTGCCTTTTACCTTTCCGCGGCCAGTTGCATCAACTCCACCTTCAAGAGGACCGTCCTGCCGGTCGGTACTATCAAGTAAGGGGAGGCAAACCGCACGTAAACCCGTATTCATACATTTCATTGAGGGAGCCCTTTTTCCCCGCCCTTGGGGAAAGATGGCTCCTTTTCTCTCGAGCGGGAGGCAGCAGCCGGTCCGGTATCGCCTGGTTGCGGCCCCGCCTGACGAAAAACATCCAAGAGGTGGTCATATACTCATAGGGATAGAGGTGTCATCTGATTGTCTTTGAAACACGCCCTGCTGGGCTTCCTGAATTATGCTCCCATGACCGGCTATGAGTTGAAACAGCATTTCGACGGATCCATCCGGCATTTCTGGAACTCCAGCCTGAGCCGGATCTACCCGATGCTTGGCGAGATGGAAAACGAGGGACTGGTAACCATGGAAATGCAGGTCCAGGACGGCCGGCCCAACCGCAAAGTTTACCACATGACCCAGGCCGGCCGGGAGGAACTGCAGGGCTGGCTCCGGACCCCTCTGGATCAGCAACCGGTGCGGGAGCCTTTTCTGATCAAGGTTTTCTTTGGCGCCAACCTGACGAAAGAGGAGATACTGGCCGAGTTGCGCCAAAAGCTGGCGTTCCATCGTGGGCTGTTGGCCGATTACCGGGGGCCGGTGAGGGAGGGGATGAAGGAAAATATCGAAGCCACAGGTTTGAAGCGGGACGGCCTCTTCTGGAGACTGACTCTGGATGCCGGCCTAAAGCACGTGACGGCATCCATCGAATGGCTGGAGGAGTCCATCAGAAAAATCGAAGAGCTCGATGAGTAAGGGGAAAGCGAGAGTCGCACATTCGAGTTAGAAGGAGGTATTTCTTTGAAGATCCTGGCTGTCAACGGCAGTCCGCGCGGCAACCTCGGCAACACCGACCGCATCCTGCAGCCCTTCCTGGCGGGGGCGCGGGAAGCGGGGGCCAAGACGGAAACCATCTACCTGAAGGACAAGAGAATCGAGCACTGCAGGGGCTGCTTCACCTGCTGGACCAAGACGCCCGGGGTTTGCATCCATAAGGACGATATGCCGGAACTGCTGGCCAAGATACGCAGCGCGGATGTCCTGGTCTGTGCCACGCCTCTTTATGTTTTTACCGTCAGCGGGTTGATGAAGGATTTTATGGACCGGATCATCCCTTTGGCTTCCCCGTACATCCTGAAACGGGGCGACCAGTATATCCATCCGCCGCGGCACGGGGAAGAGCGGGCAGGTATGACCGCCAAAATCGTTTTGATTTCCAACTGCGGCTTTCCGGAGCGGCACCACTTCACCGGCCTGGTGGAAACCTTCCGCCTTTTCACCTCGGGGCCCGATACGGAACTGGCCGCCGTAATTCTGTGCGCGGCGGGAGCACTTCTCGCGGTTGAACCTATGCAGGACAGCGTCGGGTGGTATCCGGAGGCGGCCAGGTCAGCCGGGCGGGAGTTTGGCCAAACAGGCCGTATCACGCCCGAAACCCAGGCTCTCCTGGACCGGGACCTGATCGATCCGGCGACCTACTCGAACATGCTCAACACTTACTGGGACAGCACCATTGTCCAGCCGGAGACCGCCACCGGGTCAGATGGTTTAGGAGAGCTTTCTGAGGCCCTGCCCGGGCCGGGGCCCGGTGAACGATTGCCCCAGACCTTCCTGGAAGCTGTCACCGGCCAGGCGGCAGCCTTCAATCCGGCGGCGGCCGGGAACCTGCGGGCGGACATCCAGTTTGTCGTCTCCGGACAGGAGCCGGGAGAGTATGTACTACGGATAGCCGACGGTCAATGCACAGCTCACCGGGGCAGGGCGCCGGAACCCAAACTTACCGTCCGCACTCCTTCGGAGGTATGGCTGCAGATAGCCCGGAATGAGCTCAGCGGCCAGGAAGCCTTTCTGAAGGGGCTTTTTCGGACCGACGGCGATATCGGCTTGCTGATGCGGCTGAATGAGCTATTTTCGAACCGGGGATAACGCCGGCCGCTGAGATCCGGTAGAGCAGGGCCGCATAATCAGGCGTCATGATGGGAACGGCAGGGGAGGTCAACAGACATGAGGATCCTGGCTGTCAACGGCAGCCCGCGGGGAAAGGCCGGCAATACGGAGTGCATCCTGCAGCCTTTTTTGGTGGGGGCGCGGGAGGCAGGGGCCGAGGCGGAAACCATCTACCTGAAGGACAAGAAAATAGAGCATTGCAGGGGCTGCTTCAGCTGCTGGACGAAGACGCCCGGAACTTGCGTCCATAAGGACGACATGCCGGAACTGCTGGCGAAACTACGGCCGGCGGATGTGTTGGTGCTGGCGTCACCCCTTTACGTTTTTACCGTCAGCGGCCTGATGAAAGATTTCCTGGACCGGATGCTCCCCCTGGCCGATCCGCACATGATCAAACAGGACGGCCGGTTTGTTCACCTACCACGATACGGGGAGGACCGGGACGGCGATCTCCGCAAGGTCGTTTTGATTTCCAACTGCGGCTTTCCGGAGCGCCACCACTTCACCGGGCTGGTGGAAACCTTCCGTCTTTTGACCTGGGGCCTCAATGCATGTCAGGCCGCCAGCATTCTCTGTGCCGGCGGCGAACTGCTCAGGGTCGAACAACTGCAGGAAAGCATCCGCTGGTACCTGGAGGCAGCCAGGGCGGCCGGGCGGGAGTTCGGGCAGACGGGCTGCATTTGCCCGGCTACACAGGAGACTCTCGATCGTTCGCTGGCCGATCCGGAAGTTTACGCTCAAAAGGCCAACGCCTACTGGGACAGTCTGATCGCCCGGCCGGGCGATCAGACGGGCAACTGTCCGGAGCCGGAAGGAAACGGCCTCGTGTCGCTGGCACCCGTTGTCCCTGAGAAGGGCCGCCTGCCGTTAAGCTTCCGCGAAGCGGTGGCCGGGCAGGCCGGCTCTTTCAACATCCGGGCCGCCGGGGATTTGCGCGCCGACATCCAGTTCCGGGCCACGGGCGCGGAAGCGGGCGACTTCGTCCTGCGGATCAAGGGCGGACACTGTGAGGCCTACGAGGGGATGACCCCGGCCAGACGGCTTACATGAAGGGGATGTATACCATTGAGGGTGACCTGGGGCTGATGGTGAGGATGAAAGAACTGTTTTCCACCGACCAAGGCATCCCGGAACGGGAGCCGGGCGGGGAGGTCTCCGGTAAAGGCCGACCCGGGGGGCCGCTGCCCCTTTCCGGTATGGCCTGGCTAACGGCGGCTTTCGTTCCCTGGATGGTCAACTGGGTGACAGCCGGTCTGCCGGCAGGCGTCCTCCCACTCCGGGCAGTGTTCGGCCTACCTCTTCTTCTTGCCGCTCTCTTGTGGGGTTACCGGCGTATTTTCGACCGCCCCACCCTGATGGAGACCGGTACCCTGGCCTATTTCCTGGTGGCCTTTCTTACGACCCTGGGCGGCAACGGCTTCTTCACGGCTTTTGGTGATGTACTGAGTTTTCTGGCTTTGGCTCTCCTGTGGGCGGACAGCCTGGGCACGGCCATGCCCGTCACCGGAGAGTATTCCAAATGGGACTGGCCCCCTTCCTTGTGGACCACTTCAGTGTTCATTAAAACTAACGCCGTCATTACGGTGGCCTGGGTGGGCATATACCTGCTCCAGGCGGTTGCCACCCTCGCCGGAAGGTATATGTCGGCGGAATCGATTATGTGGACCATTGTTTGCTATTCCCTTTTGATACCGGGCTTTGTCTTCACCGCCTGCTACCAGAAGTGGTACCCCACTTACGGCTACGTCAAGGAGAAGGGCCTCTGAGGCTGTCTTACGGGGGAATGAGCAGGGGCGGGCCGGGGCCGGCAACAGCAGAGTATTTCCGAAGAAACCGGTATTACGGGATTTCCTTGTTGGAGAGTGGAGAGTTCATGGCCAATCAGTGAAGCGAGTACGAATCTCCCGCCAATGTTAAAGGGGAAGAGCGAATAATGACACAGGACATGACAAGGTGGGGAATTGGCCCCAAGTTGGCAATGGCCACAATCCTCTACTCGATATTGATTGAGTATGTAACGTCATCTTTTCCGCAAATATTTGATTTCCCCTTCATTCCCCGGTTTATGACTACCATTATAGGTTTAATTATCCTCATAATAGGAGTTCTCTTTTTCATCAGCAGTATAAGTACGTTTTCCAGGGAATATAAAAAAGGGAAATTGATTACAACCGGGACATATTCCTTGTGTAGAAATCCAATATATTCAAGCTTCATTGTGTTCATCATACCGTCGATCGCTTTGCTTCTGCATGCATGGCTGTTAATAACGGCATCGATATTCATGTACGTAATGTTCAAGGCGAACATCGGGAAAGAGAATGAGTATCTTAGAGATAGATATGGCGATGAATACAGGGGATATGAGAGAAGAGTAAATGAGATTCTGCCAATTCCAAAGACTAATAGGACAAAAGGTATGTGATCCTATGCCTCACCCCTGGTCGGGCCCGGCCACAATGACGGTGCCTTGCGGGCATCCAGGCGAAACGGCGATATGCCGGGTTCTTTTGCTCCGGACAGCGTAAGCTGGGTCTCCGGTCCATGTATAATTCCCCCTCTTTTTGGCAAATGCTAGTAGCAAACGTTGTTGTAAAGGGGGGATATTTCTATGCAATGGATACAGGTGGCCATTCGTTTCGTGGTCTCGGCCCTGGTTCTGATCGTGGTAAGCTGGCTTTCGCCCGGTTTCGTGGTCAGAGGCGGTTTTGGTGGTGCGTTGATCGCTGCTGCCGTTATCGCGGTACTGGGGTATATAGCGGAGGCCCTGCTCGGTGAGCGGGTTTCGCCGCAGAGCCGGGGTCTGGTAGGCTTCATTACCGCTGCCGTGGTCATTTACCTGGCCCAGTTTATCATTCCGGGCCTTTTGAGCGTTACGCTGGTGGGAGCCCTGATTTCCGCTTTCATCATCGGACTCATCGATGCATTCGTGCCTACGGTATTGCGCTAAAGCCGGAAAATCCCCGTACCGCGAAAAGACGGTACGGGGATTTTTTCTTTTTGGGAAGGGAGTTCATCAATTGCGGACCTATTTTCTCAGTCTGATCATTCTTCTGGGCACGGTTGCCGCCCTGGTTCAAACGGCGGTTGCCGGCTATGATCGTCAATTCAATCCCCCGGGGCCGGTCCGCACCTGGCAGGTGCAGCAGCCGGGAGACGGTGGGGAAGTGGTAACAGTCTGGGGGCAGAGCTTCAGCCTGCAGCCGGATGAGTTGTCGGTGCTGGCCCGCAGCGCCCGGGTGTACATCGACCGTCTGCCCGGTGTCCGTGAACTGCTAGGCGGCATCCGGTCTCCCGGGGAGTTCCCGGATAGCTCGCCGGGTTTCAGCGACCAGGGTGCCGATAAACCAAACGATCACGGTAACCAGTAGGAACGGAATGCCTGGTACCGGTAATTGCAGGGCCGACCACCACGGCTTCATTACGGGCCAGTTGGAACAAATCCCCCGGGGCGCACAGACAGCGCGCGGCCCTGAAAATCTCCAGGAATTTCCTCCGGGGGCGAGGTCAGTTCATGTTTTTCTGGGGCAACTGTCCGGCGGTAAACTCGATGCCGGGCCCCGCCCGGAGAGAATCAACCCCCGGCTGGTTGCCCAAATAAAATTTCTTTTCCTGCACAATCTCAGAAGGGAAAATTCCGATAATGTAGTAAATATCGTTAATGATATTATGACTACATCCGCGTATTCCTGGGCGGAGGTCTGATTATGTCTGTGAAGAAAGGCTTCAGGACTTCCGAGGTGTCCAACCTGACCGGGTTGACCCGCAGGCAGCTCGACCACTGGGACAGGACGGGCCTGTTCAGGCCAAGCCTGGCGTACGCTGAGGGCAAGGGCAGTGCCCGGTTCTATTCATATTTGGACGTGGTGGAATTGCGGGTAATGAAGCAGCTTTTGGACGCCGGGCTGTCGACGAAGCGTCTCAGGAGTTGCTTGTCATTTTTGAAGGACCACCTAAAAGAGGATAAGCTGACCGGCTTGTCTCTGTTGACAGACGGGAAAGGGCTGTATTTGCTGACCGGGGATGCCGGCTTGGTGGTTGATCTGGCCAGGCGGGGACAGGTGGCGTGGGTGACCGACGTTGGGATCGTAGTTACGGAAGTCGATAATCTATTGGGTCGTGGTGGCGCAGATGACGTAGGCTGTACCGGTATGATATAGCGAGGTGGCAAATAGGGCAGATGTCATGGCAGCGGTGTTTTGTGCAGAGTTGCTTAATAATTTTTATAGACTAGCCAGTCAAAGAGCGGCGGACGATTGTGAATAGTGGTCAGGGGGCCACGTGACCGTTGCGTAAGGACTGATTGCGGAAAATAAGTACGCAATGTAAACGGGTGTCTTTGAGAATATGGCGGCATACGGTAGGCGGACCCTTGATTCGGCGGATGGGGTAAAACGACCAACAGGGCCAACTCGCGGGTGATCACGATCAGGCGAAACTAATCACGGGGAAGGGGCGGGAACACTATATTGCAGCTATCGGAAAACGGTCTGAAAGTCTTTAACGCCCGCTATGCTTTGAAGGACGAATCCGGCCAGGTAATCGAAACTTTTGCGGAAGCGGTCCGGCGCATTGCCGGGGCGGCGGCTAAGGCGGAACAGCAGGACAAAAAGAAATGGGAAAAAAGGTTCCTTGAGACCATCGGTAACTTGTATTTCGTACCGGCGACGCCCATCTGGGCCAACATGGGTAAGCCGGACCGTCCGTGGCAGCCCGGCTCGTGCTTCGTGCTGGAGGTGGCCGACGACCTGGCGGCCATGTATGACACCCTGAAGGAGACCGCCCTGGTATTTAAGTCCGGCGGCGGAGTAGGTTACAACCTGTCCGGGGTTAGACCCCGGGGCACCCTGGTGCGCTCTACCAAGGGACTGGCCTCCGGGGTATTGGAGTTGATCCGGCTCTATGACGCCTCCGCCAACATGGTCATGCAGGGCGGGGTGCGGAGGGGTGCTAGCATAGCGATATTAAATGTCGCGCACCCGGAGATAGTGAGTTTTATCGAAGCCAAGCTGGACGGCAGCCTGACCAACTTCAACCTCTCGGTAGGGATAACTGATGAGTTCATGCGGGCGCTGGAAGCCGGCGAAGTCTGGCGGATGTCTTTTGATGCGGCTTCCGGACGGGTGGAACGGGAGATGCCGGCCCGGGAACTCTGGGAAAAGATAATCGCGGCGGCCCACACCTGCGGCGACCCGGGCCTGATCTTTTTGGACCGCCTGCAGGAGGCCAACCCCATCCGGGGGAAGGTATTGAACGCTGTAAATCCTTGTGTTACGGGGGATACATGGGTCTTAACCACTGATGGACCGCGTCAGGTGAAAGAATTGATCGGGCGGCCGTTCGAGGCTGTGGTCGACGGCAAAGTGTACCCTTCGGAGATAGACGGGTTCTTCAGTACCGGCACCAAAGCGGTGGTGAGCCTGAAAACCAGTGAAGGATATTCCCTCGAACTGACGGAAAACCACCTTGTGAGACGGGACAATGACTGGGTTCCAGTAAGTGAATTGGTTCCGGGGGACACCATCGTTCTCAACCGTCACCGGGAGGTGTCGAAGTGGGATGGCCTGTTGTCCGAGAGCGAAGGGTATTTGCTGGGAATGCTCGTTGGCGACGGGTGTATCGCCGAGGAAGGGGCATACCTAGCCGTTTGGGGGGTAGGTCAAGGTTCGGTTTCAATTATGGATACTGTCATGGGCTATGTGCAGAGCCTACCTCACCGCCAAGACTTCAAGGGCTGGCGCAAGGTAAAGGGTCGCGACGAATACACCTTAAGGATGATGGGACTCAAGAAGCTAGCCAGTCAGATGGGTATTGAAAAAGGACACAAAGTAATCACCCCGGAAGTCGAGAAGATGTCTTATGACGCTTATCGAGGCTTTTTGCGCGGGTTGTTCGATGCTGATGGGACAGTCATCGGGAGTCAAAATAAGGGGGTAAGTGTCAGGCTAAGCCAATCTAACATAGACCTATTGTCTGCCGTACAGCGCATGCTTCTAAGACTGGGGATTTATAGTAAAATATATAAGAACAGGCGCCCCGCGGGTTTTAAAGTATTACCTGATAGCCAAAGGAAGCCAAGAGAGTATAAAATTAAAGCCCAGCACGAGTTGGTCATAAGCAGGGAAAATATCCAACTATTTGCGGACAAAGTTGGTTTTTTGAATGAGTTCAAGGCGGGCAGACTTAGATCTCTCGTTGCCTCTTACCGGCGCCCCCTGTATTCCGCACATTTTACCGCCAGGGTAGAATCCATTGAGGATTGCGGCACAGAAGATGTGTATGACGTCCAAATTCCAGGCATAAACGCTTTTGATGCCAACGGCTTCTATGTCCATAACTGCGGCGAACTTCCCCTGTTCCCCAACGAATCCTGCCTCCTGGGCAGCATCAACCTTGCCTGCGTGGTCCCGGAGGGTGGAGTGGACTGGGACCTTCTAAGGGAAGTCGTCCGAACCGCGGTACGCTTTTTGGACGACATCATAGACGTGGCCGAATACCCCCTGGAGGCCATAGAAAAAGCGACCAAGGCCACCCGCAAGATCGGTCTGGGCTATACCGGCCTGCACGACCTGCTGATCGCCCTCAACCTGCCCTACGGTTCGGCGGAGGGCAGGGAGATGGCCGGCCGGGTGGCGGCCTTCATCCAAAAGGAAGCTCATACATATTCGGCGGAACTGGCCGAGGAGAAAGGGTCTTTCCCCGAGTGGGAAAACAGTGTCTATTGTCCGGCGCAGCCCCGCCGGAACGCTGCGTGCATAGCCGTTGCTCCTACCGGCAGCGTCACGGTGATGGCCGGCTGTGAAAGCTACGGGATCGAGCCCATCTTCGCGGTGGCCTATACCAAGAAAACCAACGTGGCCGGAGAGTTTGAGGTGTTCTCGCCCCTGTTTCTGGCGGCCTGCGCACAGCATGGCGTGGCGAAGGAAGTTCTTTCGGAAGTAGCCCGGCGCGGCACCTGCCAGGGGGTCGCCGGGGTGCCGGAGGAGCTCCAGTGCATTTTTAAGGGTGCCCAGGACATTGGCTATGAGGACCATATCCTGATGCAGGCCCAGATCCAGAAATATGTTGATAGCGGTGTGAGCAAAACCATCAACCTGCCCAATTCGGCCACCTTCGAGGACGTGGAGAAGTCCTACCGCATGGCCTACGACCTCAAAATCAAGGGCATGACCATCTTCAGAGACGGGTGCAAAGAGGGGACGGTAACGGTGGGTCAGGGGAGCAAAGACGAACACGCTCCCCGGGAACTGCGCCGGGGCGACATCCTGCCCAGGCCGGTGGCCGCGCACGGCCTGACCCACCGGCTGGATACCGGGTGCGGCAAGATCTACCTGACCGTCAATTACCGTCCGGATACCGGCCAGATTCTGGAAACCTTCATCACCACCGGCTCGGACGGCGGTTGCCAGGTGTACACCGAGGCCACTTCGCGCCTGATCAGCCTGTCCATCCGGGGCGGCATTCCCGTGGAGGAGGTGGTGGGGCAACTGCAGAGTACCCACTCGTGCCCTTCCTACCAAATGGCCCGCGGACGGGGCAAGAAGGTCTCTGAGGGCAAATCCTGCGCTTCGGCCATTGCCCGGAAACTGAAAGAGATCAAGGACCAGTTGAACGGCGGTGCCAAGGAGGCCGCGGACCAGGCGGGGGTGAAATGCGAGATGTGCGGCAACCCCATGGACCGGGCCGAAGGGTGTTACGTCTGCCGGGAATGCGGCTATTCGCGGTGTTAGGTATCAGCCGGCTGTTAAACGAAGAAATCTAGATAGCTAGCGGCCTTAAGGTACGTGCACATGCGCGTACCTTAAATCATTTTTTTGGGGTGGGCAGGAATTAGAGCTCTATGGAAGGAAAACCTCGCTTGGATGGGAAACCATTATTAGACGCATGCATTGGAAGGGACATGGTTTTTCCGTTTGCAGCGAAAGGATGTTCGTTATTAGTGAATGAGGGGACTTGGCCCAAGGATCTCAACCGGATACGAAGAGAGGGGAGAAGAGAAGTTGTGCTTATGTAAGTCATAATCCTTTGGATATGTGAAATCTAAAATAGAAAAGGAAGGTCTATCATGGCCGAACCATTGGAAGTTACAGTTAATTTAACGAATGAAAAGGTTCAATTTGCTGGTGTATCAAGTTCTAATCCTGACAGCCCAATCACTTTCGACTATATGCCCCCGATAGGGGACGGACAGGGCTATACGGGTCTTGAGTTACTGCTCATGAGTTTTACCGGGTGTATTGCTACGACAGTCTTATATTTGCTGAGAAGGATGGGAAAAAACATAGCTGGGTTCAAAGTCAACGCCAAGGGAATAAGGGCCGAACAGCCTCCGCTAAGACTTGAGAAGGTCTTTTTTGGTTTCACTCTAAACTCCAAGGATACTGGGGATGCAGACATTGAGCGGGCAATCCAGCTGGCTGAGGAGTCATTCTGCCCTGTATGGCAAATGGCCAAGAACAATGTTGAGATTGTGACCGGATACAGGATTGTCGCTTCATAGCGTTGCCTGCGCCATGTACGAGGGCTTGAGTTCTTGGGTGGCGTTCCACGGAAGATCCTTTACGACAACCTTGGTTTTAAGGTGTATTTTTCAAGCAGAATGAATACTGCTATAAATATTTCATAAATAAATATGGTGAAAATCAATTTCCACGCATTATCTAAAAGCAAAATGTTTGCTTTTGCAAATATGCTTTGAACCACAGGAGGAAATAATAATGGAATGACCTTCCAATACCATTTATTAAGGATACATGTGAATAACACCAAAAAGAAAGATTCGACCAAATGATAAAAAAGATAACTATGATACTGGACAGGAAAAAGTATTAAATAGATTAGTTATGAAACCTATCTGATAATGTTGTTTCCCTAAAAGCAAAAGTATTGGAGCGGGTGTATGTATGATAACTAACGCTACAAAGAAGAAAGTTAAAGCTCTCGTTAATCCGTGGGGTTTTTGAATGACTTTAGGAAACCAGTACCTAGAAACTAGCAAAAGAACAACAATGTTAATTGTCGACATATAGTATTTCCACCAATGTTGTTCATATAAGATTCCACTGCGAAAACCCCCTGCCCCCGGGGTGCGGTTGGCGGCTTATTGAATATTCCCATAAACTGCCACGAGGTAATGTCCGGGGGATACCTGGAATCCCTACAGCCACGCGGCTTTCCGAGATGAAGGGGAAATGGC
>DATKUX010000198.1:0-9382 GCA_035530395.1 Spirochaetia bacterium | reverse complement strand
CATCGGGGAAAATGGGAGATAACGCCTTTTCAAGGTACACTTCCTGAACTTGTTGAAATGTTGACGGGGCAGTTCTCTTTTATCTTGTCGGAATACTAATGGGATGGGATCGGGAAAGGACTTGTGGAATACGCTACTAGCCTAGAAACCTAGGTTTCCGATAGAGGCGAACCATTGCGCGGCATGGTCCACCAGATGCCGTTCACTAGATACTGCCAAGTGCCGTTGGTTGTATCCGCAGCCACAATGGCCATGCCTAGCGCGCCACCGTCCGAATCTGAGGCTTTAGCGTTTAAAAGGGTAGCAACAGTTGTACCGGCGCTCTCTACATCATTTTCATTGATTGGCGTAAAATTAGTGGTTGAGGCTGTTAAAACCGGAGCGGAAATTGTGGCTGTTCTTGCCTGCACTACGGAGTCCGGCGAGTCCGGCATGAAGAACGCTGCAAACAGCAGAATCAGTGCCAGAAATACGTTTATGAGCATGACTTTTTTGACTAGGTATCTTTTTGAATAGCGTCCTGTGATGTATTCTCGCCGCTCCCTCATTTGTCTGTCATATCAATACCGATGACATTCATGGCTATCCTAGTCGGCTCGGGATAGGTTACTGGATGGGTTGTTGCATATTGCTTTAACAACCGGTTAAAAAGGAAACGCGGCCTCGCCCTTCTTGGCCGCTGTCCGTCAGCCTCCGATGGCGTTGTCCGCCTCAACTGAGACCGTACCGCTTTAGTGCGGCCTCTTGTTTTTCTACCCGTGGCTTGCCATGGCGTCGCCAGTCTCTATTGATGCGGGCCGGCGCGGCGGCTGACCGAGGCAGCGGCCATCGGCGCGCTGGAAGCCAAGGACTGAGAACGGTGTAATCGAAGGGGTGTGCGTGGCTGACAGGGAACGGTGCACGAAGTAGTGAGGTGCCCTGACGGACAGGGACGCGGAGAACTCGGCGCCCGTCTCCCGGCCATCGACGAACACGACGCAACGCTGTCCTCTCTGGAATCTGAGGTTACACCCAAATAGTTTATTCAGGTTTGCCCGGCGAAATATTGCCCATATTTTCTGTCGCCTTCTTAATCGACATAAAGGGAGAAAATCTTTACCAAAACGGTGAAAAGTATTTCAGCGCAGTGGGCGTCTTCCCGATGGCTGTTGGATTCATCCGATGGAAGCATAACGTGGCCACGGGGACCGTAAGAAACCGGGGAAAAAACCGGGCTAATCCTGGGCCCTCATAATGGCAAATCCTTACTCCCTAGTACGAAACGTCCTCAATCGACTCTAGGGCACACAATGAATCACACGTTTGGTGCATGCAGTAGGCATAGCGATTAACCTAGGTGTAGAGCGATAAGCATCAATTGGACTGACCGTTTTGGTGTACGTTTGTTTTTACTGCTTCCATTCACATCCTAAACCATGAAACCCTGGATATAAATGGTGCCGGAGGCGGGAATCGAACCCGCACGGGGTTGCCCCCGCAGGATTTTAAGTCCTGTGCGTCTGCCAGTTCCGCCACTCCGGCATAGTCTTAGCGTACAAAATCATCTTAGCATGAAAGCAGATAACCCGTCAAGGAAAGGCCGACGGTCTGAATTGGGGCGGGATGCCCGTAGAATCAGATGTCAATGTAATGCCGCTCCACTCATGACAACGGGTGCCTCACTACAAGCCGAGCCTGTTTCCAGCATGATCAGGTCGCTCCCGCCAAATGAGTCCTTCCGCTCCATCATGAGGGAAGAATCGACCGGTCCGGAGCCCCGGTTGCCGTCAACCATCCGGGAAACGCCCTCCCCGTCCAGGGCAGACTGGCCGCCTGACTGAGTCTGGTTAGCCGCGGCAGGGCCTCCGCCTTGAATCCGGGCAGTGCCTCCACCATTGCCGTCCGGCGGATGCGCCCCGCCCGTTATAACCATCTTCCCGCTGTGGTCCATGCCCCGGAGCGCCTTTTGCCGGTACATGGCTTCATCGGCCATCTTGAGGATATCTTCCAGGGGCTCACCGGTACGGACAGTAGTGGCACTGCCGGCGGAAATCCCCAGTATCAGGCCTGGATGGTCCAGGTTATCCTTTGCCACCCTTTCGCGTAGGCGGCGGCAGATGGCCTTGGCCGTGTTCTTATCCGTGTCCGGCAGCAGGACGGCGAATTCGTCGCCACCCACCCTGGCGACGCAGTCGGTCGAACGGAGTTCCCCTGCTATGATGGCGGCGGCGCGACGCAGTATTTCGTCACCTTTCAGATGGCCGAAGGTGTCGTTGACCTTTTTGAGGCAGTCCACATCGCAGACGATAACGCTGACCGGCCTGGGGCCGTCGCTTAGCTCCTGTATCATCTTCTGGAAGTGGGCCCGGTTGCACAGTCCGGTAAGGGCGTCGTGCGTACCGAGATGCCTCAACTCCACCTCGGCCTTCTTGCGCTCCCCGATATCCCTGATCGATTGGACCGCTCCGTCTATCTTGCCGTCCGGACCGTACAACGGGGCGGCCACCGACCAGAAAGCCAGTCCGCTGTCGCCCCGGGGCAGGGGCGCAAAGCCTTCAGCCAGCAATGTGTCCTCGATCTTTTCAAGTTTCTCGTAATTGTCCTCCTGGTTAAGAGTGTCACCCAGAACTACATCCACCACGGTGGGCCGGCGCGAGCCGTAGAAGGCCAGGCCATGCTCGTAGCCTGCGCGGCCAAGAATCTCCTCCTTTTTCACCCCGGTAAGTTTTTCGGCAGCCCTGTTCCATAGAATTACCCGGTGCCTGGAATCTACCGCAAAGGTCACATCCGGCAAGAGATCGAGTATGGTTTCCAATTTGTTCTTCTCATTTCCGGTGCCGATACGGGCCTCCTCCAACCGGAGAATCTTCAGCCGGAGGCTGTCCGTCACGCGGCCCAGAAGTGTTCCCGTGCCCAGCAGAACGGCACAGGCCAGATAGAACCAGGGGACGGGCAGAGGGTGCCGGAGGTAGGCCGTCCACAGTACGGCTATGCAGTAGGCTGCCGCGATCAGACCTCCCCTCAACCCACCGGCCGCAGCGGCCCAACCCACCGCCCCGGCCACCAGGGTGGCCGTAACATACGGCGGCGCCCAAAAGCCTGACCCCAGAAGGACTATACCCGCAAGACCCATTGCCAGCCAGTGAATGGTTTTCCCGGTAGCCATTTCTCTCCCCAGCCCACTTTCTATTGTCTGAATATAATTTTCACCTTCTCATACTGTGATATATTTCGACAAAATCCGTGAAACAATAAAGCCTCGCGCAAAAAAAAACGGTCCGGCCGTAGGCCGGACCTGTTGGGCAGAGCGTCAGATCAACACGTTCCCTGCTCCCTTCCCAGGTAATCGCTCACCAGGCGCATGGCGCAAAATTCCCCGCACATGGTGCAGGTCTTGTTCTCCACGGGGTTGCGGTCCCCGCGGACGCGTTTCGCCAGAACGGGGTCTATGGCCAGATCCAGCTGGGTTTCCCAGTCCAGGGCCTTCCTCGCCTTGGCCATGGCGAGGTCCCAACTTAGAGCGGCCGGTATACCCCTGGCCAGATCGGCGGCATGGGCGGCAATGCGCGAGGCCATCACTCCCTGGTGGACGTCTTCCAGGGTCGGCAGGCCGAGATGTTCGGCTGGTGTCACGTAGCAGAGGAAGTCGGCGCCGGCTTGGGCCGCCATGGCTCCCCCGATGGCCGCGGTTATGTGGTCGTAGCCTGGGGCCACATCCGTAACCAGGGGGCCTAGGACATAAAAGGGTGCACCAAAACAGAGCGACTTGGCCAGCTGCACGTTGGCCACGACCTGGTGCATAGGTACATGCCCCGGCCCCTCCACCATCACCTGTACTCCCGCGGCCCTGGCCCGCTGGACCAGTTGGCCCAGGGTAATCAGTTCCTGAACCTGCGGCCCGTCGGTGGCGTCGGCCAGGCAACCGGGCCGCAGTCCGTCGCCCAGGCTCAAGGTCACATCATAGGTGCGGGCAATTTCGAGCAGACGGTCAAATTGTTCGTAAAGCGGGTTCTCCCGCCCGTTATGCAATATCCAGCCCGTCATGAAAGAACCACCCCGGCTGACGATGTCGGCCACCCGGCCGGCCGTGGGCAGCATCCCGACCACGTTGCGGGTTACCCCGCAGTGGACGGTGATGAAATCGACACCGTCGCGCGCCTGGGTCTCAATGACCCGGAAGATGTCCTCCGCGGTCATATCCACGATGGTGCCATGGCGGGCCAGGGCCTCCACAGCCGCCTGGTAAATGGGTACCGTACCGACCATGACGGAGCTTTGGGCAATTATGGCCCGCCGTACCCGGTCGAGGTCCCCGCCGGTACTGAGATCCATCACCGCATCCGCCCCGGCGGTCACGGCGGCTGCCAGTTTGGTCAGTTCTCCCTCCAGGGCGGGGAACTGAGTGCTTGTGCCGATGTTGGCATTGACCTTGACGCGCAGGCCCCGGCCTACGCCCCGCGGCACGAGACATGAGTGACCGGTGTTGGCCGGGATAACCAGGAAGCCGGCCGCTATTGATTCCAAAACCTCTCCCGGAGTCAGCCCCTCCTGCCGGGCCACTTCCTGCATGGCGGACGTGATCCTGCCCGCCCGGGCATCCATCAGTTGGGTCATCTTCGACACCTCTCCTTTACGACAAGCCGGCGGCCGCACCGCCGCCCGCGACGAACCCTTCCCCGCCCGCCGGAACCTGGTCCGGTCCGGGCATCCCCAACCCCGGGGAACAAAATGATTGTCTTTTCCAGTTCATATGAGGCGAAACGCAGGGCTTTCAACTCGGCCACCGGCCAGGACAGGAGCTTGGCGTACTCTTCCAGAACACGCAGGGCTTCCTGGACCCGCTTGCAGTTGGCGGCCACGAGTTGGAACAGCCCCTCCCGGCTTTTTTCCTCTGGCCAGAGACCGGATCCGACGTCGGATTGCGCCTCGCGTCCGGCCAAGAGAGCCGGGTAGCCGCCCGGCACGTTCTCCGCGTAGCGGGCCAGAGCGTGCCGCATCTCCCGGCAACGGACCGTAAGCCGGTGGTCGTCAAACCCGAGCCGCACCAGTTCCTCCAGCACCCTGAGGCCCTCCCGGGCGCGGTTGAAGTTGGCGTCGATTATCCGGTAGATAGCTTGCACCTGGTTCACCCCAAAAGAAGACCCGCCGGGGAAAGGCGGGTTTTCAAACTTCTCCCTTTCCTACGCTGGCATTACCCAGTTCAGGTACGAAGGGTTGAAGCGCGTTGCCTTCGCGCCTCTCTCAGCCCGCACGGGCACCCCCGGGGTACATTTTCACTTGATAAGATACATATTCGCGGATCCCGGCCAAAATCCTCCGTACCGGATAAAAATCATCCGGCGCATCCGCTGGCCAGTTCCCACCCGGGACGGGTAAAAGCAACCTTCCTTATCATGGCTCGCACGTTTTCCAGGTCGAAAGGCTTGGTCATGACGGCGTCGGCCCGGTTTTCCAACACCACGCGGCTGGTGGCGTCACCGGTATAGGCCGTCATCATGATCACGACCGCCTTGGGGTTGATCTCCCGGATCAGGGGCAGGGCCTCCAAGCCATCCATCACCGGCATCCTTACATCCATGAAGACCAGGTCCGGCTGGATAGCGCCCGCCGCCTCCACCGCCTCCTGTCCGTTGGTGGCCATATGCATGCGGTGTCCTTCCTCCCGGCCCAGCACATTAATCAACTGCCGGACGCCGGGCTGATCATCCACCACCAGGATATCCAGGACCTTTGCGTCCACAAACGTACCCTCCTCGACAAGATGTGACACGAAATGCGATTTAAACAAGTTATGCATTTACCACTAAAGTTTTTCGACGAAGATCGGCCCACTCCTCTGGGGAAAATCGCCAAAACTCATCTTTTTTGTCACAAATTTGCCACGAGGGTAACTTGTCCGGCGGAATATCCCGCCAATTACACGGTACGACTGCCGGTGGCCTAGCGGCGCCTGATGTGGAAATGGTTGTGTCCCATGGAAACAGTATGTACAGCCTGGCATTGAGAGCACTTGCGCTCCTCGCCTTCCTTCAGCCGCATCTCGCCGATGTGGCGGCCGCAACAGGTAACCTCCACACTGACAGGCGCACCAACGGAGTTCAAGTTGATCCTGTAATCATTCTGCTTGTCGTTCATCCGCGCCAACGCCCCTTTCCAGCCGCATTAAAGCGGCCGTAAATTACTGGACCTCCCGGCTTTTCTCCACCAGCCAGTTGAAAAGAGCCAGAAAACAGGGTTCTTCCTCCCAGAGCCACTCGGGGTGACACTGCACTCCCAGAAATTGGCCCTTTGCATCCTCTATCGCTTCGATGATACCGTCCGCGGCAAAAGCCGAAATATTCAGGCCCGGTGCCGGGCGGGCCACCGCCTGGTGGTGAAAGCTGTTCACCCTCCTCCCCCCTGCCCCCAGCAGGGCGGCCAGAAGTGAACCCTCCTCCACCTCGATGCCGTGCGTGACGTGAGAGCGGGGAGCATCCTGAAAGTGCTGCAACGCTCCTGCTACCTGATCCCCAATATCCTGGTACAAAGTGCCCCCGAGGGCCACGTTGATCACCTGGGCCCCACGGCAGATACCCAAAACCGGCTTGCCCATTTCCTTCATCCGCGCGGTTAGACCCAGTTCCAGGCTGTCCTGAACCGGAACTACCGATCCCAGGCCTCTTTGTGGCTCCTGCCCGAAGTGGACGGGATCCACGTCGCCCCCGCCGGGTAAGAGCAGGCCGGCGAGCCGTTCGGCCAGGGGAAAAAACAAACCGCTATCCACCGGGCCAATCAGCACCGGTAGTCCACCAGCCGCCTCGACGGCCCGGATATATTGGCGGGCAAGAAAAGCCCTGCCTTCCGAGGCATTGAAACAGCAGGTAATGCCGATCAGCGGACGCATTTGCCCATTCCCCCTCCCGGAAACTGGTGCCTCCACCGCTTTATCGGGTGGAGCATGCCCCCGACCGGGGCACCCGCCCAAAGGGTGGGTCGGGGTTAAAAAAAGCCCCCCAAAAGGGCATGTTTCTCAAAGTTCCACCAGGCCGAGACTGATCTCCACCGCCCTGTTGACCCGCTGCATCATTTCCCCGTCCAGAGCGGCCACCTTCTCGAGCAGGCGGCTCTTGTCGATGGTCCTGATCTGCTCAAGCAGAATCACCGACTTGCGGCCCAGTCCCCGCTGGCCACCCGACAATTCCACATGGGTGGGCAGCTTGGCCTTGGCAATCTGGGAGGTGATAGCGGCCACGATGGTGGTGGGGCTGTACTGGTTACCGATATCGTTTTGCAGAATCAGCACCGGTCTGGTACCGCCCTGCTCGGATCCTACCACCGGGCTTAATTCGGCGTAAAACACGTCCCCCCGCCGCACTTCCAAAACTTTAGTCCACCCCCGCCAGGGCAAGTTCCCGCACCTCGGTAGCCTCAGCCTCCCAGGTAGACTGCTCGTGGGCCAGTGCCAGGTTTATAGGTGCCATCTCCTGATAACCCCGCCGCATCTCATCCAATCGGAGCGTCCGTCTCCATTCGGCCATGTAAAGGACTACCGCTTCCCGGAAAAACTTGCTGCGGTTGGAATTCACCGAAGCCAGGATGATGTCGACTTCCGCTAATAGGATGTCCGGCATCCCGATGACCACTTTCCGCATTTTGGCCAAGGGAGACTGCACCTCCGTTACTGCTCGCCAGATATTATATGCCCGGATGGAAAATTTATACTCCTGCCCCCTCACGGGGTCAGCTTGACAGCCCCCGGTCCGCGGGAAAGGGAAACTCTCCCCGTGCGCACCATCTCCACAATGCCGTGGTCGGCCAGGAGGGTACATAACGCATCGATTTTTTGCTCGTCGCCCGTCAACTCGATAACCATGGTTTCCCGATTGATGTCCACGATATTGGCCCGGAAGATTTCCACAATGTCGACGAGATGCGGGCGGCTCTCCGGACCGGCCTTGACCTTGATGAGGGCCAGTTCCCTGTCCACGGCTTCCGGCTGCGCCAGTTCGGCTATGCGGATGACGTCGACCAGCTTGGACAGTTGCTTCATGACCTGGTCCAGAACCTGATCGTCCCCCTGCACCACAATGGTTATCCTTGTCACGTCGGGCTCTTCGGTGTAGCCTGCCGCAATGCTTTCGATATTGAAGACCCGCCGGCTCAGAAGGCCCGAGATGCGCGCCAGCACACCCGGACGGTTCAGCACCAGGACGGCCAGTGTGTGCTTCATCCGCCTCACACCCTCCCCTACGTCGACTGTTATTATTCGTGGAAAGCCGCCGAAAAACCTTCTTGGGCCGTCCAAAAATGTTCTTACCGGCCATCTTCCCCTAAAAGTTTCCTCAGTTCTGCGCCGCCGCCGTCCGGCAGCGGAGGCAATCCCAGTTTCTTGCGGGAACGCACATCCGGTTCGGCCAGCCGGCCGGACTTCGCGAACAGGTCCACCCCGCCCTTGATGGGGGCCGGAGCCGTCCCGCGCTCCAGGGCCAGGTGCTTCAAGGCTTCGAATACCTTTTCCATGCCGAATTTTTGCGGACAGAGCTCAAAACAGGTGTGGCATTCCAGACACAGCCAGGGAGCTATAGAGTTGACCAGTTCGTCAACCTCCCCGGCCAGAAACCGGCCGATCAATTCGTTGGGCTGGAAGCGCTCGTCGGCCGCGGCGGCCGGACAGTCCGCCACGCAGGCGCCGCACTGGTAACAACGCTTGACGTCGGCCAGGTTGCACAGGGAACGGATGGTATCCTCCGCGCTTTCCCGCTGCTCCCAGGCGGTGAAGAACGGGGCCGTGTCCACGCGGTGGCTGGCCAGACCCATCTCGGCAGCGGAAAAGCCCATCGCCAGGCCCAGCAGCTGGGGGTACATGAAAACGGGCAGGACGGGCTTCTCCCCACGGCGGATCAAAAGGGCCTGGCGCTGATCGAACTGCATGAAGCAGGCCGGGCAGGTCAGGGTCAGGGCGTCCGCCCCCAGACCCCTGAGTTCATGGAGCTTCTTGCGCATGACGGCGAAGGAGTCTTCCTGCTCCCCGGCAAAGGCCAGACCGCTGCCGCAACAGAGCATCTTGGAGGGATAATCGACGGCGGCGGCACCCAGCGCCCCGATCAGGGCGTCGATCTTGACCGGCCGGACGGGATCGTCGAAGCTGATGGCCGAACTGGGACGCAACATGTGGCAACCGGGGTGGGCCGCTATACGGAGTCCCCGCATGGAGTGGACCACCTGACCCTGGATACGGGACGGCATGATGTCGTCATGCAAGAACTCCACGAGGTGCTTCACCTTGACCGAACCGGTGAAGGTCAGGTCTATGCCCGCGAGCACCCCGTTGACCTTCTCCTTGAGCGCGGGGGCGCTGGTTAGTTTGACGTGCGCCGATTTCAAAGTGCTGTAGCAGCCGTTGCAGGGAACTATCAGGGTGGAG
>DATKUX010000197.1:0-9030 GCA_035530395.1 Spirochaetia bacterium | reverse complement strand
CGTCAACGCCGCCATCAACATCGGCGTCTTGTGGTTCATCCGGGAAAACAAACGCCTGCAATCGCAGGCAGGTTGATTCTCCAATTGCGAAAGCCTGCGACTCCCGAAAGGGAGGGGTCGCCGCCGGGTCGCCCGGTTGGTATCCGGGAATCCAGGAACCCGTCCAGCCTACTGGGTCAGGCAAGCCTGGGTGGCAGCCCCGCTGCCGAATACCGAGACTTCGCCCTTGCCAATGGATGGATGCCCTCCACCTCGGTGGAGGGAGGATTCACCCACGATATTCTGCCGTGGAATACCAGCGACATAACCGGGTGGCACCGCAGAGGTAAGGGTGAAACTCAGCCATGCCATTTATTGAACTTGATTTTCTTTTCAAAAAAGGCTATCGGATCTATTGTTCCTTGTTCAACAATTGCCCAATAAACAGTTATGTCCTGACTTGTGCCCGTATACCTCTCTTTGGCGCTCCCTAATTCGCACCTTATGTTGGAGTTTATTATAAAGCTGTATATCCTGCCCACCATCGTATGCATACGTTACGACTAATGCGTACTCTTGTGGTTCCAGTTGCTCGGAATACCTAAACCTTTCCTTGCCTGTAACAAGAATCCATATATATGGATCGTTTTCATTCCAAACCAAATCACTACCGCCGCGATCGGTCTTTTTCCAAACCCTAGTTTGCATTGTGGAGCTGTCAACTTCCGTATAGCCTGGCATAAACGCTGCCTTATAGCTATTTGGGACAGATGGCCTATCCTTACTATCTGCGGCTGCCACCATGGGACTGAATCAACTCAGAAATTAGGTTGTTCGCATGAATGACGTTCTTTTGTCAGTTTTCAGCCCGGCCCACCAGGGCCAGGAAGGCCTCCTCGTCGATGATGTTCAGGCCGGTCTGGCCCTCGCGAACAAGCGTTTCCGCCTTAGCCAGCTTGGACCCGGGGTTTTCCCCCGCCACCACGTAGGTGGTACTCTTGCCGACCGAACCGGACACCTTGCCCCCCAGAGAGGTGACCAGTTCCCGGGCATCTTCCCGGGAAAGACTCGCCAGGGCCCCGGTCAGGACGAACACCTGGCCGGCCAGGGGCAGGTTTCCAGCCGCCCGGGTACCCGTCGTATTGACCCCCCGCTCCCGCAGCCGGTCCAAGACGGCCCGGTTCTTCTCCACCCGGACAAAGTCCACAAGCCCTTCCGCTATTTTGGGTCCAATCTCCGGGATGGCGGTCAGTTCCTCCGGGGGCGCCGCCAATATAGCGTCCAGCGACCCGAAGTGGTCGGCCAGCACCCGGGCCGCCCCCGCCCCCACATAACGGATGCCCAGGGCAAAGAGGAGACGGTGCAGCGGATTGCGCCGGCTCCGGTCGATGGCGGTCAAAAGGTTGTCCACCGACTTGTCGGCCAGACGTTCCAGCCCCAGCAAGTCATCCTTTTTCAGCCCGTAGAGGTCGGCGACATCGTGCACCAGGCCGGACGCCACCAGCTGGCTTAGGACAGCCGGTCCCAGGCCGCGGATATCCATCGCCCCGCGGGAGACGAAATGGATGAGGCCCTCGCGCAGCCGGGCCGGGCAGGCCAGGCTGGTGCAGCGCACGGCCACCTCTCCTTCGGCCCGGGATACAGGCGAGTCGCAATCCGGGCAGGCCCCGGGCATGGAAAACTCCTTCTCCGTGCCCTGACGTCGGCCCGGGAGCACCTCCACCACTTCCGGGATAACCTCCCCGGCCTTGTGCACCTTAACCAGGTCGCCCACCCGGATATCTTTCTCGTGTATGTAATCTTCGTTGTGCAGCGTGGCCCGGCTGACCGTGCTACCGGCCAATTGTACCGGCTGGAGCAGGGCGGTGGGTGTAAGAACGCCGGTGCGGCCCACCCGGACGATGATATCCATAACGCGGGTGACCGCCTCAATCGCCGGAAATTTGAAGGCCATGGCCCACCGTGGGCTCTTGGCTGTTGCCCCCAGTCGCTCCTGCTGCCCCAGGTCGTCCACCTTGATGACCATCCCGTCGATGGCGTAGGGCAGATCGAAGCGCTTCCCGGCCATTTCCAGGCAGTAGGCGACAGCCTCGTCCAGGTTGGCACATAGCCGGTGGCCCGGTGTCACGGTGAAGCCGAGGCCGGTCAGCCACTCCAGGACCTCGTGGTGAGTGGCGGGAGAGCCCTCGGTGTAGCCGATGGCGTAGCAAAACAGGCCCAGGCGGCGGGAGGCGGTGACCGACGGATCAAGCTGGCGCAGAGAGCCGGCCGCCGCGTTGCGCGGGTTGGCGAACGGACGTCCGCCGGCCTCCTCCTGGGCTTCGTTCAGGGCCACAAAGGCGCGTTTGGGCAGGTAGACCTCGCCGCGCACCTCCAGAAGGGCCACCGGTTCCTTGGTCCGCAGGGGTACGGTGTGAACGGTGCGTAAGTTGGCGGTGATGTCCTCGCCTACTTCCCCGTCGCCCCGGGTGGCGCCCCGGACCAGGGCCCCGTCCTCGTACGTCAGGTTGACCGCCAGGCCGTCGATCTTCTGCTCCACCACGTAGTGTACCTCTTCGCCCGGCAGGGCTTCCCGCACCCGCCGGTCGAAGTCGCGGATCTCGCCTTCATCGAAAGCGTTGGCCAGGCTAAGCAGGGGCCGCCGGTGGCTTACCCGGGCGAACCCCTCCCGCACCGCACCGCTCACCCGCCTGGTGGGCGAGTCAGGCGTTACCAGTTCCGGGAAGCGTTCCTCCAGGCCCGTCAATTCGTTCATCATCCGGTCAAAGGCGGCGTCGGTAACCAGGGGGTCGTCCATAACGTAATAGCGGTAGTTATGTTCGGCTATCTTTGTCCGCAGTTCCTGAACCCTGGCGCGGGCCGCCGGCAAATCAACCGGTTTCTTTTCCATCCAACCTAACCTCCGCTCCCGTCGGCCGGTTTCAAAGGCGCATACTGCAGCAGCAGGACTTTCTTGCCGAGGTGGGGGAAGTCGACCTCCACCTCGGCGGAGAGGCCGCTGCCCTCGATGCGGGTTATCTGGCCCTGGCCCCAGATGCGGTGCACGACGCGGTCCCCCGCCTGGAACTGGTGAACCTCCCCGCTAACCGGCGGCGTGGCCGCCCGGCTTCCCGGCCGCTGACGGCCGCCGCCGAAAGGCTGCAAAAGCTGGGGGCCGATCTCCTTCAAAAAGCGGGAGGGAGCGTTGCGCATCGTTGAGCCGTACAGGCTGCGGGCCTGGCAGTGGGTCAGGTAGAGCTCCTCCCTGGCCCGGGTAATACCCACGTAACAGAGGCGTCTTTCCTCCTCCAGTTCCTCCCGTTTGTCGACGGTGCGGCTGTGGGGAAAGAGCCGTTCTTCGAGCCCGGTCAGGAAGACCACCGGAAACTCCAGGCCCTTGGCGCTGTGCAGGGACATCAGGGTCACGGCGTCGCTGTTTTCATCGTAACGGTCCGCGTCGGTCATCAGCGCGATGTCGGCCAGGAAGTCGGCCAGGTTCCAGTCCCCGCCCCATTTCACGTCGTAGGCGGTCGTCACGGTGGAGAGCTCCTTCAAGTTCTCCATGCGGGTCCGGGCCTCCACGGTGTCCTCGGCCGCCAACTGGCTCCAGTAGCCCGTGCGGGCCAGGATATCGTCCACCAGGGCGGTCAGGCCGAGCGTCCAGGCATGCCACTCCGTGATCAGGCCTCCCAACCGCACCGCTGCCTCCTTCACCTTGGCCGGCAAACCGGCCACCTCACCGGCCAGACCAAGCGCGCCGGCCGGGGGAATGGATTGCTCCCGGGCCACGGCCAGCAGCTGACTGTAATAGGCGGGACCGATGCCGCGTTTCGGCACGTTGACCACCCGTTCCAGGCTCACCGCATCGTACGGATTGGCCACCACCCGCAAATAGGCCAGGACGTCCTTGATCTCCTTGCGTTCGTAAAAGCGCAAGCCGCCCACGATGACGTAGGGGATGCCGGCCGTCATCAGGGCTTCCTCCACGGGCCGGGACTGGGCGTGAGTGCGGTAAAGGACAGCGAAATCCCGGTAGCTGCGCTCCCCGGGCTTGGCAAGAGCACGGATTTGACCGGCCACGAACTGGGCCTCGTCCTTCTCGCTGCCCGCCTCGAACACCATCACCGGGTTGCCGGGCAGCCCGTCCGTCCAGAGGACCTTTTCCTTGCGCCGCTCGTTGTGTTCGATGACCCGGTTGGCCGCGTCCAGGATGTGCTTGGTGGAGCGGTAATTGCGCTCCAGGCGGATGACCCGGGCCCGCGGGTAATCCCGCTCGAAATTGAGAATATTGTTCAGGTCCGCCCCGCGCCAGCCGTAAATGCACTGGTCGGGGTCGCCCACCACGCACAGGTTGCCGTGCAGCCCGGCCAGGTAGCCCACCAGCACGTACTGGGCCCGGTTGGTGTCCTGGTATTCGTCGACCAGGAGATGCAGAAAGCGCTCCTGGTAGTATTCCAAAACATCGCGGTTTTCCCGGAAAAGTTGAACGGTCTTCTGCAGGAGGTCGTCGAAGTCCATGGCTCCCAGGTTCTGCAGTTTCTGCTGGTAGAGCCCGAATACCCGGGCCGCGGTAGCCTCGAAGATATCGCCGGCCCGGCTCTCCAGGGCGTCCGGATCCAGAAGTTCGTTTTTGGCCCGGGAAATGGCGGCATGAATGGCTTGCGGGGTGAATCGCGCCGTCGCGACGCTCAGTTCGTTCAGACAGTCCCGGATCAGGGTCTGTTGGTCGGAACTGTCGAAGACGGCAAAATCGCGGGCAAAGCCCAGACGGCCGGCGTCGCGGCGCAGGATGCGCAGACAGGCCGCGTGGAAGGTGGTGACCCACAGGTCCCCGGCCCTGTCCGGCACCATCTGGCCCAGGCGGTTTTTCATCTCGTTGGCCGCCCGGTTGGTGAAGGTGATGGCCATGATCCGCCAGGGCGCGATGCCCAGGGATAACAGATAGGCTACCCGCACCGTCAGGACGCGGGTTTTGCCGCTGCCGGCGCCGGCCAGCACCAGGAGCGGCCCCTCGGTATGCAGCACCGCTTCCCGTTGCGTATCGTTCAGATTTTCTATGATCTCGTCCAACATAATACCTCTCCGTTTACCAAAGCTCCCCCCTATTATTCGCCCGGGCAGGGATCTATACCTGCCGCCGGTCGGGAAGAAAACGTCTCACTCCCGGGCCGGGGCGGAACTCCCCTCCAGGCGGGCGGCTACCTTGCTCCAGGTGCTTCGCGTAAAGAAGCTGCCCGGTACGTTGGCCTCCAATTCCAGAAAGCGCTTGTAGGGCACGGTGAAGGTGACCTGGTCGGCATCGATGTGGGGGCGGGCCGACGGGTCCATCATGCCCACCACGGCGCGCGGGTTTTCCTTTTGCGCCTCGTCGTAGGGGATGAGGAATACACCCTGGCAGCCGGAACCGTGCGGTATGGTCACGTTGTACAGGTCCGGACGGTCGTAGTTGGCCATGACCACCAGGCCGCAGAGCTGGTCGGCGCCGACGAAGAAGGTTACCAGGCAGGGTTCCTCCCTGCCTGGGTCGACCTGGTCCAGGGGTTTGAAGACCCGGTAGGTCCAGGGCAGGTCGACGATGGGCAGGTTGCTGACGAAGCCGGCAGCAAGTTCCGGTGTCTTGCGGTAGCCCTCTCCCTCGCGGAAGCCCTCGCCCCGACCGGTGGAGAGAAAGTATTCGATGCCGCCGGTATCACCCGCCCCGCTGGTATGGAAGGTGTTGCCGAAGCCCAGGCCCACCCCGCCACCGCCGCAGCCGAAGGTCTCCCGGTCGAAGACGGCGGTCTTGCCCCGGGCGGCGGCCCGCAGCATGGCCATCACGCAGCCCCAGCGCCCCGGCTGGAACTGCAGGGCGCCAGCCGGTTTGTCGTTGGTCAGGATGATGGCCACCGGCTGGTAGCGCAGTTTCAATTCCCTGGCCAGACGGCTTTCCATGAGGGATCAACTCCTTTTTCTCGATGAACCCGGCGTAAAGGTCGACCACCGGGTTTGCTACTCAGAATGGATTATACCAGTTTTTTGGCTACGAATGAAGGCGGCGGGAGAATCTGCCGACGGCAATTCCGGGCGAAATAAAAGGACCGGATTTGTCGCCGGTCCTGGACTGGTCTTGCGCCTCATATTTTGTGTCTATCGCAGATTGAAAGAGAAGTCATCTGCACTGAAAAATAGGTTCCCTGTCTAGGTCAGGCAAGGTGAAGGAATAGGGTCGCTAGGTGCAGACTCAGTAAATCCATTTACTGTAACTGTAGCTGTAATTATTATATCTCCAGGTCCAAAAGCAGTTAATTGTGAGCTGAAACCTCCATCTGCTCTAGTATAGACTGTAGTCGGAGAAATAGTTGCTGGACCTGTTACTGTTAAAGACACCGGTATTCCCTCAAAGGTCATCCCGTTCACTTCCACCGTACCAAGTATAGGGCTAGGGACGTTACATGCAGGAATCGCCACTACAACACCTATACCGATCGAAAAAACCACTAGTTTTCTAACGCAAACTTTGACAATCTCCTTTTCCCTATACTTAAAAGCAACTGGAAAGCCGGCTTTAGTTCCGATATTCTGTTCTCCAGGGGCAGGAAATGAGCATACAATAGCCTCCCCAGTAACCAGGAAAAGGTCACCTTGATTAGCATCATCGCGATCAATGGAGCACTGGAAAGGGATATCGTCCATGATTGTGAATGGTACTTGGGAACCATTATCATTAACTGCTGTATACGCCAAGACCTTAGAAACAACACCGCAGATTACGACTTTTTCCGCACATACCTGTTCAACAGACGCTGTGGTAATCAGACTCGGGACAGAAGTTGAACCTAACAGGGCGGGGGGTATCAGTTGTGCCTCATGGTCGAGTAAAACTTCACAACAAGTCGTGGGGTTGACTGTTGGACAAGCTATTTGTTTTATCCTCCTTTAATTTGTTGGTGTTAGAATTTTCCATAGAAACACCGCAATGTGCCGTGATGCCGTCGCTGTCTTTACCCATCACAGGCCTGTAGCTAGTTACGTCCCCAGATGGAGAGAAGAGACTGTCTGGTTACACACATTTCCACAATCTGATCGATTTGAATGCCGATTAATCGCCCTGCCTGACACCAAAGAATCCCCCCACCCGGCGAGGCAAATAATTCCACTACCCTTGGGAGGATTAAAAGAAGCGACCCGCAGCACATGGCTAAGCTCATTGAAGGATTCTTATTAGCCGTATCAGGGTGCCGTCTTGGGGACGAGGCATCATCATTTTGCTCCGCATTGGCCTGTAACTAGTTCAGTATATGCGTGGCTTGGATGAAGTGACTGTTTGATGCCAAAAACTTCCACCGCTAAACGGAAAGGCCTATCAATTCCACCGCCCGCCCCCAAAGAATCCCCTCCCCTTGGGAGACAAATAATTCCACCGCCCTTAGGAGGAGAAAAGGAGCGATCCGTGGCGGATCGCGAAGATCATTGACCAATTCTCATTTTTTGTACGAGGATGAGTCTTAGATGACGATGACCCACGGTGAAACTTCTGGACGGTTAGGCGGAAAATTTGGGGGAGGTTTTTTTTGTGATGGGGACTAACGAATTCCATCCCCTGGTCAGGAAGAGAAAACTATGTTGCGAATCGCAGGGCCACGGTTAGCCACTAGTAAACCATGTGTAGAACCAATCCACATGCGGCGATTTTCGGCAGTTGCTGTAGGTGTGACTGTTCTATCTTGAACCCTTAGAGGAGTTAATTCTGCGCCAAGACTTCCACCTGCTCTATTATTAGCCATAGTTGGAGAAATAGTTACAGGACCTGTTGCTGTTAAAGATGCTGGTATCCCCTGATATACACACTGGTTCACTTCCAGTAAACCAGGCACAGGCTTAGGACGGTTGCACTTAGCGATTTCTGCTCCGACACCTAAGCCGACATCGGATGATACTGCCTTTCTAACGCAAACTGTAACAATCTCCTTTTCCACAAAATCAAAGGCAACTACAAAGCCGGCTTCAGTTCCGGAATCCTGTTCTTTGGCGAAGACTTCGCATGAAATGGCCACCCCAGTAACATCGAAAACGTCACCTTCGTTTGCATCATTACGGTTAATTAGACACTGGAAAGGGAGGTCGTCAATAATTTCAAAGCCTGGTTGGAGGGTGCGATTTAAAACTGCTGTATAAGTTAAGGTCTGACGAATAGATCCGGAGATTACGACTTTACCTGCGCAAACACGTTCAACAGACGACAGACGCTTCGCTCGTATTCGTGGAAACGACTGTATTCTGCAGAGCGGGCGGTATCAGTTGCGTCGAGTGCTCGACAACAATATCACAACAAGTCCTCGGATTGAATACTGGGCAATTAGCCATTGACTTTTCCTCCCCAAATTATTTGGGAATACTACAATGCGTAATACAGACCTTGATGCACCGAAAGGGAATGCCCATCTTCGATTATGTGATTACTAATCTTACGACCGCCGATGAGAGCCGTGCAAAGTGAAAATTATCCGTATCTATCCCCTAGTAGCCCCAACCATTTTTGTGACTGCCATACCGCCGAGGTTTTCTCTGGCCAAGGGCCGGATGGACGCCCCTTGGGCATCAGCCTAGAGGGTTTGAGGGAACACGATCAAAACAACCCGTCTTCTCATTTTGGCTCCGGTCGCCATATTAACCCGGTACTCGCCCATTGCAGCGCTACCGTCTATTGGCGTTAGCATTTTTTACGGAATTACCACAATGTGCCGTTATAACGTCGCTGTTTTCACTCCTTCGCGGCTCAAAAGAAGAGACTGGCTGACGCCGGAGCATTCCATCGCCTGATCGATTCGATCGCCGGCTGATTCCCCCGCCTGGCGCCAAAGAATCCCCCCACCCGGGCGACAAGTCATGCCACTGCCCTTGGGAGGACAAAAGGAGCGTTCCACGGCGCTTGGCGGAGCTCATTGGCGGATTTTTATAGAAGGTAGTCGCTGAAAACCCACCCCCTGGTGGGGTGGGATGAAAGCGGCATCGCCTGTAGGGCGATTTTTTGCAAAACGTGCAAAAAATGGTTGACATTGTGTTCCCAGGATACTATAATTGAGAGAAATTAAG
>DATKUX010000196.1:0-15864 GCA_035530395.1 Spirochaetia bacterium | reverse complement strand
TCCATATCCTTCAAGACCTGCCGGCCGGCCTCGATGGCCATGGTCACGGTATCCTCGTCCAGGTCGGCAACGGCTTTTTCATTCATATCGGCGCTGCAACCGCGCCAAGCCTTTTGGTATTCTTCTTTCTTTATCCGCAAGTAGGGAACGTAAGCGGCATAACCCACAATGCCCGCAGCCAAGGTCAATCCCCCCCCCGATAGATGCATACCACCGCTGTTCCACCGGACCCGCCCACATTGTGAGAAAGAGCTGTATGTGCGCCTGGCACCTGCCGTGACGGCTCTTTGGCCTCGCCGCGCAGTTGATGGAATATTTCGCAAGCCTGGCCGCAGCCGGTAGCACCGAGGGGATGCCCTTTGGCTTTGAGCCCCCCGCTGACGTTCACAGGGAGCCTCCCGCCAAGGGCGGTGTGGCCTTCTTCGAGCAGTTGGCCGCCCCGGCCCCGCTCGCAAAAGCCGAGATCCTCATAAGCCAGTATCTCGGCAATGGAGAAGCAATCATGGACTTCGGCCAGGTCAATGTCCTCCGGGCCCACACCCGCCTGTTCATAAGCCGCCAGCGCGGCTTGCCGGGCGGCGTTGAGGGCGGTGATGGACGTTCTGTCATGAATGGCCAGATAATCGGAAGCAGCCCCGAAACCGGTCAGGTAGACCGGCTTATCGGTGAAGTTGCGGGCGATTTTGGCATTGCAGAGCAGGATCGCCGCCGCCCCGTCACTGGTCGGACTGCAATCCCAAACATTGAAGGGATAGGCTACCGGCGTGCCGTTTACCGCTTCCCCGAGGGTGATTTCCCGCCGGAATTGCGCTTTGGGATTGGCCTTACCGTGCCGGTGGTTTTTCACCGCCACCAGGGAAAGCTGTTCCCGCGTCAATCCGTATTCGTACATGTAGCGGTTGGCCATGAGGGCGTAGATCCCGGCAAAAGTGGAACCGGCCAGGCGCTCGTATTCGGTGTCGCCCGAAACGCCCAGCCAGTAGCGCCCGAGGCTGGCGGAAACGTCCCGCATCTTCTCTACGCCCGCGGCCAGAACCACGTCGAATTTACCCGAGGCGACGGCGCAAGCCGCGTTATAGAGGGCGTACCCTCCGGAAGCGCAGGCGTTTTCCACCCGGGTCGCCGGAACGAAGGGCAGGCCCACGTGGCCCATGAGCAAGGGAGCGAGTTGGCCCAACTGAAAACCGCTCCCACAGCTCAGGCAGCCGATATAGGAGGCCTGGATCAGGGCCGGGGAAAAACCCCGGTCGATGCTTTTCAACATCTCCAGGTAGGCTTTTGTAAACAGTTCCTTGACGCCCTTATACAGAAACTCGCCGTAAGGAGTCTGGCCCGCGCCGATGATGGCGACGTCTTCCATTCATTTCACCTTCTAACTGAGAGAAAACTCCTTTAACAGGGCCCCGGCAATGATGAGGCGCTGGATCTCGTTAGTACCCTCGTAGATACGGGTGATGCGCGCATCCCGGTAGAACCGCTCTATGGGGAAATCTTTCATATAACCCATGCCCCCGTAGAGCTGCACCGCCTTGTCCGCCACCCGCCCGGCCACTTCCGAGGCAAACAGTTTGACCATGGACGTTTCCTTGGCACACCGCTCGCCGTTATCCACCCGCCAGGCCACCTCACGGGTCAACGCCCGCGCGGCCGCGGTTTCGGTCACCATATCGGCCAGCATCCATTGCACAGCCTGAAACGAACCGATGGGTTTGCCGAATTGCTCCCTCTGCTGGGCATAGCGCGCACACATTTCCACCAGTTTCTCGCAGGCCCCGACACAACGGGCGCCCAGGGTCAGCCGTCCCTTGGCCAGAATGCGCATGGCGTTGGCGTAACCCCGTCCTTCCTCCCCCAGCAGGTTTTCGGCCGGTACCTCGCAGTTATCGAAAATCAGCTCGGCGGAATGGGAACCACGCAACCCCATCTTCCGCTCGGAGGTGCCCACATGAAAGCCGGGAAAACCTTTTTCCACGATAAACGCGCTGATGCCCCGATAGGCTCCCTTCTCCCGGTCGGTAACGGCAATCACGGTAAGCGCGTCGGCATCCGGGCCGTTGGTGATGAAATGCTTGAGGCCGTTGATTATCCACTTGTCGCCCCTAAGCGTCGCCGTGGTGCTTAAGTTGGAAGCATCCGAACCCGCGTTGGGTTCGGACAGGGCAAAAGCACCCAGTTTCTCCCCCCGGGCCATGGCCGGTAGGTACCTTTTTTTCTGCTCCTCCGACCCCAATTCCACTATCCCCGTGGAGCCTATGCCCGTATGGGCACCGATCACGCTGACATAACCGGCCGGACCGCGCCCCAGTTCCTCCAATAGGAGGCACCGGTCCAGAAGGCTCAAGCCGAGTCCGCCGTACTCTTCGGGAATACTCATACCGAAAAGGCCCATGTCCTTGGCCTTGTCCAGCAATACCTGGGGAATGCGGTCTTCGTCCTCAATCTGCTGGCCGTAGGCGTCTACTTCCTTGTCCACAAATTCCCTTATGGTTCGCTTCATTTCCATGATCTCTTCCGAAAGAGAAAGATCCATCACTCATACCCCTCCCTAAGCATACAGTTTAATATTATGTGGTACCTCGCCGGCTACCCTTCCTACTCACCTTGGAAATCAGGCTTTCTCTTCTCCAGGAAGGCGCTGGTGCCCTCCAGGCGATCCCCGGTAAAGAAGGCCACGGTTTGCGCCATCTTTTCGAACAAAAGCCCGGTGCGGATGTCCGTATCGGCCCCCACCGCGATTGATGCCTTGGCCAGGCTCACCGCCACCGGTCCCTTGGCCGCGATTTTCGCGGCCATCTCCTTCGCCGCAGGCAGCAGTTCCCCGGCCCCGACCACCTTGTTCACCAGGCCGATGCGCTCCGCTTCCGCGGCGTCGATTATGTCACCGGTAAAGATCAATTCCTTGGCCTTCCCCAGGCCTACGAGACGCTGCAGACGTTGGGTGCCCCCGGCCCCGGGGATGATGCCCAGGTTGACCTCCGGCTGCCCCAGCTTGGAGCGGTCCGTAGCAATGCGGATGTCGCACGCCATGGCCAGCTCGCACCCCCCGCCGAGCGCATAGCCGTCGATCGCCGCTATAACCACCTTATCCAGGGCTTCAATGTCGCTTAAGGTTTCCTGGGTCTCGCTCTTCAGCACATCCAGGGCCTGACGGTCCCGGAGCGAGCGGATGTCCGCGCCGGAAGCGAAAGCCTTGCCACCCGCACCGGTAATTATAAGCACCCGTACCGTGTAATCGTTGCGGCATTGCCGGACAGCAGCCCGGATCTCGGCCCAGGTCGGCGGGTCGAGGGCGTTGCGCACCTGCGGACGGTTGATGGTTAGTAAGGCTAGGTCGCCGTCCATCTCCAGGGAGATGTTTTGATAATCCACTACTGCAGTCTCCTTTGAGACACAACGTGCGCCGTCAGCCCCCCTACCCCTGGGACTTCAATTCCCGGCAGACGGTGGTCAACTCGGGGATCACTTCGAACAAGTCGCCGACGATGCCGTAATCGGCCATCTTGAAGATATTGGCCTCGGGATCCTTGTTGATGGCGACGATGCATTTACTCGAACCCATCCCGGCCAGGTGCTGGATGGCCCCGGAAATCCCGCAGGCAATATAGAGGACGGGAGAAACCGTCTTGCCCGTCTGCCCCACCTGGAAGCGGTGTTCCACCCAGCCGGAGTCCACCGCCGCCCGGGAGGCTCCTACCGCCCCGCCCAGGGCATCGGCCAATTCCTCCAGGAGTTTGAAGTTCTCCGGAGCCTTCACACCCCGGCCGCCGGACACGATGATGTCCGCCTCGGTCAGTTCGGGCCTGGCCGATACCTGGCACAAAACCTCCCGGATGACCTGACGCAGGTCCTGGGGCCCCAATTCCACCGGAACCTCTTCCACAATCGCCTGACGGTCGTCCGCCGGCGGCCGGGCCGGGAAGACATTGGGGCGAATAGTGGCCAGGGCCGGTGAGGCGGTCGTCACGCCCCGCAGGTAGGCCTTGCCGGCGTATACGGGCCGGGTGAAGACCAGTTCGGAACCATCCAGTTCCACGCCGGTGCAATCCGTAAAGAGCCCGGTGCCCAGGCGGGCTGCCAGGCGCGGCATCAGGTCGCGCCCGGTGACGGTATAGCCGGCTAGGACCACCCTGGGGACTCGATGACGCACCAGGTCCGCCAGCACCCTGGTGTAGGCCAGCGTGGTGTAGGAAGCAAGCCTTTCGTCGTCAGCCAGGTAGACCCGGTCGGCCCCGTACTTGCCCAGACCGGCGGCCGTTTCGGCCAAATTGTGGCCGCACAGGACGGCCGCTACTTCCTCGTCTTGCGCCCCGGCTATGCGCCGCGCCAGGGAGAGCATCTCGTAAGTTATTTTCTTCGGCTTGCCATCCCTGGCTTCAACGACTACCCAAATACCACCGTTCATACTCCGTCTCCCCCTCTTAGATTGCCTTTGCTTCTTCCCTTAACAGGCGTACCAGTTCCCGCACGGCCGCGGCCGCCTCCCCGTCGATGACCCGGCCCGCCTGACGGCCTGCCGGCAGGAAATAGCCGGTGGGCTTCGTCTTGGGCAACATATCCGCCGGTGTCAGATCGTTCAAGGTCAGGTGCGCGAGCGGCTTTTTCTTCGCCTGCATGATCCCCCGCATGGAAGGGTAGCGGGGTTCGTTGAGTCCCTTTTGCGCGGTAAAGACCGCGGGCAGGGGGACTTCCACCACCTGGCAGCCGTCCTCGATCTCCATGGTGGCCGCGGCGCGCCCCTCTTCCACCGCCAACGCGGTGACCACGTTGACGTGGGGCACGCCCAGGATCTCGGCCACTCTGATGGCCACCTGCGCCGAACCATCGTCCACCGCCCGCCACCCGGCCAGGACCAGGTCGAAAGATTCTTGTTTCAGGGCTGCGGCCAGCACGGTCGCCATGCTGTACTCGTCCGCCCCGGCCAGGCCGGGGTCCTCGATATGGATACCCCGGTCGGCGCCGGTAGCGAGTGCCGTCCGCAAGACGTCCTGCACCCTGGGTCCCCCGGCGGACACCACCACCACTTCGCCGGAGCCTATCTTTTCTTTAATACGCAAGGCCTCCTCCAGGGCGAATTCGTCGTAAGGGTTGACGATGAGGTTAACTCCCTCCGCTTCAATGCCCCCGCCGGGGGCCAGAGCGATCCTGGCCTCGGTATCGAAGGTCTGCTTGATGAGCACCGCGATCTTCAACTGTTTGCTCCCCTCTCCATTCTAAATGCCTGCCCCCCCTGGTGCATCCAAAGGGCTCTCGCAGATTTTGTTGTTCTGCGTTCTTACGCCTAAAAACTTTCGCAAATATTGTGCCATGGCCAGATGTCCCGGCAGAATTGATTTTTTGCGGCCGGAAACCGGCTGTTGGCAAGCCCTATGTTTGAAGTTGAAGCCGGTTGGTTTCATTTTGAAACAACTAGCCTGACCGGAGGAGACCTGCCCGCACGACTCCGGACCCACTCAACGTCCCCTGCGGTTTTTCGGGATAGACCGCCGGAGGCCCAAAGCCCCGCTGTAAAAACATAACCGGGAACAGTTGGCCGTGCCTATATAGACCCACAAAAATAATGGGCCCATTCACCGAACTAGTGATAACCCAACGTTACGTAAACTCACTATACGGGAATCATAAGATACGGTATAATGGTTATCGATGGGTTTTTTAGTCAGAAGGGGGAAAAATTTTGCGCGAGGATGCTTCCCTGACTCCGGAAGAGGTGGCCGAAGTCTTGCGGATCGCCAGGAACACGGTCTACGAACTGATCAAACGGGGCGAACTAACCGCTTACCGGGTCGGCCGCAAGATAAGGGTAGACGCGCAAGACGTAGAAAGCTACAAGAGACAGGGCAAGAAAACGGAGTCTCCCCTGCCTGACAGCACCGGCAGATCCGTGGTGCCCTCCTCCCCGGCAACAAGTCCGCATCCTAACGTATTACCCGGTGAGATGGTGATCTGCGGCCAGGACGTCATTCTCGACATCCTCACCCGCCACCTGGAAAGGCATCCCTGCGGCGGGCGCGCCTTCCGCTCCCACATCGGCAGCTTTGACGGGCTGCTGGCAGTGTACAGGGAAAATGCCCATCTGACGGCTGCCCATCTCTGGGACGGTGACACCGGTACCTACAACGTTCCCTACGTGCGCCGCCTCCTGCCGGGCATACCGGCAATCATAATCCACCTGGCCGGCCGCCGGCAGGGGTTCTACGTGGCCGCCGGCAACCCCAAAAAGATAGAAGACTGGCCCGACCTGCTCCGGGAAGACGTTCGCCTCGTCAACCGGGAAAAAGGCTGCGGCACCCGCGTTCTCCTGGACGAAAAACTCCGCCTCTTAGGCTTGAACCGCCGTCTCATCAGGGGCTACGACCGGGAGGAAAACTCCCACCTGGGGGTGGCCAGCGCCGTCGCCCGGGGTGAAGCCGACGTGGGCATGGGCAACCAGAAAGCCGCCCTGCAAGTCAGGGGGGTCGCTTTTGTGCCCCTGCAAAACGAGCGTTACGAACTGGTCATGAGGAAGGAAGACCTGGCCAAACCCATGTTCCGGACGGTTCTCGACATCCTCCAATCCCCGGAATATCACCGGGAACTGGCCGGTCTGGGCGATTACGACTTGAGCGAAACAGGAAAAATCGTGGCCGAATTGTAGCTGATCTTCCCCGGGAAGGTCAGCCCTGCTATTTCCTAATTGACCGCATACACGTAACCGCTATTCTCGGAAGGCCCAGAATAACCAGGCTCTTGGTCGCTCCTCTGCCCTATTAACCAGCCGGGCTCCGTCGTTTCGGCAAAATAATATTTGGTACCGTTGTACGGATAATAGTTAACGTTTCTTTGTGATGACGGCGTCACTTGTGCATCGGTAAATTGCACGCCTACCGCTTCATGGCCAACCGTTTGACCGGCCGGAGGAGGGAAATACAGAAGAGCAACATTATAACCCATAGCTTTGAGAATCGCCGCCAGCAGGATTGACTTATCCTTACAGTCCCCATTATTGAACATGGTTTCCGCCGGTAATTCCGGGAAATTTGTTACCTGATAAGACATAGCGCCGCCTACAAAGCTTTGCGCAAACTCCGCTGCGTGAAAATAATCATAGCCATCAAGAGACGCTTGATTGGATAGCCACTTTGCCACACTGCCAATGTAAGCATCATTATCTGCTTCTATAACCCACGGTTCAAAGTTGCCATCAGCCGATGCCGAATTAGCCAATATAAGAGAATCCGTGTCTTGTGAATTTGCCGCGAGTATTTGGTTCTGCGCATTACCATCGCTGCTATAGAAGTTATCGACAAGTTGGTTGATCTTTTCATCATAGATGAGTAAGTCGTTTGGTACTGCTGCAGTCCAGTTATAGATTCTGCCATCGTAAGTCCAAGTAAACCCTCTGGTATTTGTTGCCACGGATGAATTATATGATAGCGCTGGAATAGTTTCGCCGGTAGATGTTTGGTTTGGGCTTTGTGTGCCGACATTATTAACCGGCACCGTGCTTTGACCGTTTATGCCGGTGATCAGAATTGTCCCGGTACGCGGGTTCCACCCTATCCTGGCCCCCAGCGCCTGGGACACCCACCTTGCGGGAAGCATGGTCCGGCCGTTCACAACTACAGGCATTACGTCCATGATCTCGGGATTTCCGTTGACGGTCAACGTTGTGCTACCCAAACGTAAGGCAATGGTCGTAGAGCCGCTTATGATAGTAATTGTCTGATTACCGGCATCCCAGTCCACGTTGTCATCGCTGACGCCAAGGGCATTGGCCAGATACCGGACCGGCACAAAGCAACGCCCATCTGAAATAAACGGTGCTGCATCCATCACATACCGAGTATTATCAGCCGAGTAGATTGTCGCTCCTATAGTGAAGGTGGCCGTGCCGGTCGATGAGGGTGAATCCGCATAAACGGGCCAACTATATGTCATTATGGAAAATAGCAGGATAATACCGGCGAAGACCCGCCAAAAAACATATCCACCTTTGAACATCGTTGTATCCTCTTTCCGCAGAACGTTTGGCCTGGAACACCCCTCCAAGCCAAAAAATGTTTTCCTGTTTTTTCGACGTTTCCCGGCAATTATCCTCCCGGTGGTAACGGTCGAACGCCGTCAGGCTGGACACCGGAACGCAAGCTGCCCCGGCTGCCTGGAGGGGACTATTAGGGTACCATCCCTTGAAACCCCTGGTGACAGCGGCGGGCAGGCGTCGAGCTATTAGATTTTGTTGCACTCTTCCTCATGATCGGCGAATAAGTAACCATTGGCCTTAGGTGGGTGCCATTTCTTACAATGATCGCACCACCTAAATCTTAAACGACCGCATATCTTTTGGTCTGCCTCACCCAGCCCGGGCACAGTCCCGGCTGTGGTTCCAATGATCACTTCATCCCGGATATGGCGTGCCTCTTCCCGGAATTCAACATTGAAGTCGCGTTTCGTCCCGTACCCAACACACGACATTGGCATTTCATATCGGTTCCTTCCCGTAAAAATCGCTCCCCGGACCGCCGCAAAGACACCCGGCCATCCCCTGACCCGGCAGGGCGCCTGCCGCCCCCCTCCAACTTCCGGCCCCGCCCTGCGGCCCGCCGTGGCTACGCTAACGGCAGGGACGGCCAAGCTCATGTATGATATATACGAGCGGCGCCAGGGCATCTCCGGTGTGATCCAGAACAAATGTACAAGATATCCGGCCAATCGTCTCTGACCGGGAATCCTGAACGTGGCCCCCCGAATTCATTGGGGGACCTGTACTTCAGGCCGTCCCGGACGAAGAACTTGAGCTTCCTGACGAACTCCTCCAGGCTTTTCACCTTTGGACGACGCCGGAGTGGGGTCTGCCGGGCCTCGCACGAAATCCCGGACCCCTATGGGTTCCACATATGTTGCAGGGTATTGTCGAATTTTCTAGAAACACACTACGATGGCCGCCTGCGCGCGGCCATCGTGAATCACCGTATTGGCCGGAGGAGGATCGACGCATTGGTTGAGAAAACCGATATTCTAGGCGCAGAGGCCCGGGATGAAAACAGCCGCACGGGCCAAAAGACCCGCGCGGCCCAATGGCAGCCACGGCTCGTGCGCGAATCCGCATTACGGAACATAGACGAACGGCTGGCCGCCGATCCCGGCGCCGTGCCTCTGCAGTTCGAGCGCGCCTGTCTCCTGGACGAACTGGGCCGAACCCTGGAAGCCAGAAAAGCCTACCTGGATTTGCTGGTGATCGAACCTTCGCATCGAGGTGCCCTGAACAATCTGGGTACGCTGCTCTACGCAACAAGATATCGTTCAGCAGCCCGTACCGCTTACACGGAAGCCGTAGCGCGGCATCCGAACGATCCCATGGGTCACGTGAACCTGGCCAACATGCTCCGTGAAAACGGTGAGTTGACGGCGGCCCGCGAACACTATGAAACGGCGCTCCGGCTCGAACCCGACCATCCGGAGGCGCACCAGGGCCTGGCCTACGTGCTGGCGGAGTCCGGCGACGAGCAAGGTGCCGAATGGCACCGGCGGAAGGGCTTCCAGAGTCGGCCCGTAATCACTTTGCCATACCGCGGGGAAGGTCCACCCGTGTCTTTACTGTTGTTTGTCTCGGCAGTCGGAGGAAATACACCGACCAGGAATTTGCTCGACGACCGCGTTTTTCAAACCTCCGTCGTCCTCGCCGAGTTCTATGATCCCAAGGCAATCCTGCCGCCGCATCAACTCGTCTTCAATGCCATCAGCGATGCCGACGTGGCCGCTCCGGCGCTCGTTGCCGCCAAGTCCGTGCTCGCCCTCACCACCGCGCCGGTCATCAATCTGCCTTCAGCCGTACTCGCCACCGGCCGCGCCGATAACGCACAGCGTCTTTCACGCCTGCCGGGAGTCGTGATCCCGGCGACCGCCACTCTGCCGCGCGAACTGTTCGCCTCTCGCGACGCCTCAACCACATTGGCACGTAATGGGTTCGAATTCCCGCTTCTGCTACGAACCCCCGGCTTTCACACCGGCCGCCATTTTCTGCGCGTCGAGAGGGCTGACGATCTCTCAACCGCACTGGCAGAGATTCCCGGACGGAATTTGACCGCCATACAATATCTCGACACACGCGGGTCCGACGGGAAAGTGCGCAAGTACCGGGTAATGATCATTGACGGGAAGCTCTACCCGCTGCACCTAGCGATATCAAGTCATTGGAAAGTCCACTATTTCACCGCTGACATGGCGCTCCATCCGGAGCATCGCGCCGAAGACGCCGAGTTTCTGGAAAACATGACGGGCGTGCTCGGTCCGCGCGCCATGGCGGCGCTTACACGAATTCAGGCTGTCCTCGGGCTCGACTATGCCGGCATCGATTTCGGTTTGAGCGCCACCGGCGAGGTTCTGCTCTTCGAGGCGAACGCCACCATGGTGGTCAACCCGCCCGAACCGGACGAGCGGTGGGCCTACCGCAGCCGGGCCGTCGAGCGGATTTACGCGGCCGTTCGAAGCATGCTGATGGAGCGGGCGGAGCGAGGTACGGAGGTTTTATGAGATGGAACCGGATAACGGGCGGCTTCGCCGGCGCCTACTGCAAGCTGAGCAGATCATTGAGGTTAAAAAAATGACAAGACACCTTTTCATGTATCTCATATGTGAAATATTACATTATAGAAGCGAGGAAAGTATAATTTCCCAGACACCCCAAAAAGGCTCCGGACAACCGGCGCCAACCGGCTCTGCGGAGCATGTCCATCCATATGCGCTTCTCCCGGATGCTCTAACCTGCAACTACCTCTCCGTACCGGAATAGATCCACACCCCGTCCACCCGGCTCTTGTCCAGCCGCCCCCTTCTTTCCAGGTAGGCCAGGTGAGCCAGGGTTTCCGTCATGGCAAAACGCACCTCGTGCAAGGACAACCCGTTGCCGAAAACCTCCCGGGGGACACCTGGTAAACGGATGTCCCCCGGGAAGCCGTCCTCCTCAGCAGTTCCAGCCTCTCCTGATGGTGGGCCTCCAGTTCGGTAACCCGCTCCTGCACGTTGGTGAAACACTCTCCATGGGCCGGCAGCGCCATGCTGACCCGCAGCCGGTGGTTTTCCGCCAGGGAAGCGAGAAAGTTGTCCAGGGGATCGGGGTGGGACATGGGCCACAGGCTGATGTTGGAGCAAATGTGCGGCAACAGGTGATCACCCGATAGAAGGAGACCGCTTTCCTCGTCATAAAAACAGATGTGGCCGTCGGAATGACCCGGGGTCAAAAGAACCCGGTAGTCCCGGCTACCCAGGCGTACCACTTCTCCGCCGTACAGGGGGGTAACGCGGGGCTGCGGCCTGGTCCTGGACCACATTACCGCCATATCTGCCAGTATTGTTGGAACAATTTCCGCGGGCATGCCGTTTTCCAGGAACATGCCGGCCACCAGCTCGATGTTTTCCTCCCGCCACATTCTGGCTGCCAGGGAAGCCTCGGTGGCGTTCATGTACACCGGTGCTCCGCACAGTTCCTGCAGCCATCCGGCCGCGCCGTAGTGGTCCGGGTGGTAGTGGGTCACATAGATACCGGTGACGTCCCCCGGTGGTCACTTAGCTGCCCCGGACGGAGGTCTGGCAAGAGTAGGATTCCCATGTGTCTAGCGGGAAGGAGATCCTGCGATTGTAAAGGGATGTACGCCGTGAGCGTCTTGCACACGTCTCCTTTTCTCCTTTTTCGGACGGTTCCCGCACTACCTTATTTTACTTCATGCTTTCGGGCCTACGCCAGCATGATATTATTGTGGATCGCCACGGCTGAAAGCCAACCGCCGGCCGGACCTACCGCCCTCCCCGGCTATCCCCCGATCGGCGGCGGAATGGGGGACCGCAACCCACCTTTTCCTCAGGCAGGTTACAGTCCCTCCGGGTGCCGGACTATTCGGGTTGTGCACTCAATGATCCAAACCGCATACCGCCGTGCTAACGGCGATGACTATTTCCGGCGGCAGGCGGAAGAATACACCCGCCGGATCCCGGACGACCGCGGGAACGACCTCGGTCAATTTTTCCCGGGAAATGTCGTAGCGGCCAAACGTCCGTGGAAGCCCCACCTTGTCCCTCAACTGGTGAATATGGTCGATGACCAGGGCCAGGATCTCCCGGGCATCCAGACCAGCCACCGGCAGGGAGAACGCCCCGGCCATGTCGGCCGACCTTGGCAGGTACAGGTCAGGCAGGTAGCGCATGACCTCGGGCAGGAATATCGCGTTGGCCATTCCGTGCGGAATGCCGAATCGGGCGCCGAAGGTGTGGGCAAAGTTGTGCACCGGGACTGCCGACAGGGCAAAGGAGAAGGCGGTGATGGCCATGGTGCTTGCCATAAGGAGGTTGGCCCTTGCCTTCAGGTTTGTGCCGTCCTGGCATGCAACCGGCAGTAACGTGTCGATCAGCCGGATGGCATGCAGGGCGTACGCGTCGGTGAGGGCAGTGGCAGTGGGGGAATTGAGGGCCTCCAGGGCGTGGGTCAAAGCATCCATTCCGGTAAAGGCCGTGATCTCCGGCGGCAGTCCGACGGTCAGTTCGGGGTCCATAACCGCCATATCGGCGTTGATAAAGGGGTGAATAAGGCTTGCCTTGACCCGCTCCACCTCGTTGAGGATCACGGCGATGGGGGAAACCTCGGCCCCCGTTCCGGCCGTAGTGGGTATGGCGATGTGCGGAATGAGAATGTACTGCGCCTGGGGCCAGGCATGGAGGGCCAGGTTGCCGGGGATAGCCTCCAGAATGTCGGTCAACCCGGTGTGCAACATGAATTTGACACCTTTTACCGTATCCATGACGCTTCCGCCGCCCAGGGCGACCAGGCTGTCGGCGCCGAGATCGCGGGAAAAACGGGCCGCCTGGTTAATGATGCCGTTGCGGGCGTCCTGCTGGATGCCATCGAAAACTCCGACCAGGTCGGGCCCGGAACCCCGGGTGGTAAGATCGAATATTTCCGCGACCCTGGACATCACTCCGGCATTGACCAGGCCCTGGTCGGTGAACAGTACGGTTCGCCGGGCTCCCATCGCCCGCAGCAGGTCCGGAACCATCATCCGGCATCCCGTCCCGCTGTGAATGGCGGTTCTCAACATATATTGGGAATACGTTGTGGACAACTCAAATCACCTCTTCAAATAATTCTGTACATTCCGTCAACGGTGCGCCCGGGTGACCACCGGCTAAACCGTTTCTTCACCAGCGGCCTCCGAAGTGCGCAACACAAACCGGCAGTCCCAATCGCTTTCCAGGGACATGCTGTCGTTTACCACGCCGCGGGCAAGATCCACAACCCAGGATGCGTGTTCCGGAACACTTTCCTGGCCGGGGAGGGAAACCCAAATATCGACGGGATCGTTCCGGCAAACCAGGACCGCGCCGTCGCCCGGGAAGTAGTTTTCAAAAAGATAGGGGGCAGTACCCTCGCAACAGCCGCCGCCGATGACCAGGGACAGTTTCCCCGGGCGGTCCCTCCCTACGGTTTCAATCATCGTTTTCGCCTCGTTGCTAAAGGTAACTCTCATCGCTCAACCCTGAGAAAAAATCAGCTGCAGCCAGGGGCGCCGTTCCAGATCGGGCACCATGCTGGTGTGTACGTGCTTGACCTGGGTGTACTCGTCGAGGGCCTGGCGCCCCAGTTCCCGGCCGATGCCGCTTTGTTTGTAACCACCGAAGGGAGCATCGCTGCGCAGATGGTGCCAGTCGTTGATCCAGACCGTACCCGCCCTGAGTTTGCGGGCCACCCGGTACGCCTTGTTCACATCCTTGGACCAAACTCCGGCGGCCAGGCCGTAGATGCTGTCGTTGGCCATTTCAACCGCCTGGGCCACATCATGGTAACGTATGACCGCAAGGACCGGCCCGAAAATTTCCTCCCTGGAGATGCGCATGTCGTTGGTCGCATCGGCAAAAATGGTGGGCTCGACAAAATAACCCTCCTCGCAACCGGCGACCACCGCCCGCCGGCCGCCACACACCAGCCTGGCTCCCTGCTCCCGGCCCCAGCCGATGTACGATAGTACCGTATCCAACTGTTGCCGGGAAACTACCGGCCCCATATCGGTCGCAGGATCCAGGGGATTGCCCAGTTTGATTTTGGCCGCGTAAGCCGCCAGCAACTCCACAACCTGATCGTAAAGGGAATCGGGAACGAACAGGCGGGTGCCGGACTCGCAAATCTGCCCGGAATGCAGTAGGAAGGCATACAAAGAGCCGGGGATGGCAATTGCCAGATCCGCATCGTCCAGGAGAATGGCCGGTGACTTGCCGCCCAGCTCCAGGGTCAACTTCTTGATGGTACCGGATGCCAGTTGCATGATGCGCCGGCCGACCTCCGTGGATCCGGTGAACGCTATTTTGTCCACCTCCGGGTGGGCAACCAGGAGTTCGCCGGCCGAGGCACCGGGACCCGGCACGACGTTGACGGCTCCCGGAGGTACGCCGCACTCGGTGATGATTTGAGCCAGCACAAGGGCCGTGAGCGGCGTGTTGGAAGCCGGCTTGATAACCACGCTGTTGCCCATGGCGAGCGCCGGGGCTATTTTCCAGCAGGCCATGAGCAGCGGAAAGTTCCACGGTACGATCGCCGCGCATACTCCGACGGGTTCCCGCCAGATGAAGTTGTGGGCCGGGCCGGGATAGGCGGGCACGGGGAGGGCTTCGGTATACTGGTAGCCGAGACAGAAGTTGGCCATGGTATTAAAGACATCCGCCGCCGACATGATGTCGAACGCACCGATTCTGCGAACAGTTCCCCCGGAACTGACAGACTCCAGGTAGACCAGTTCCTCGGCCCGCTCGGCGATTTTCTGCGCCACGGCAAACAGTACCTGGGCCCGCTTCCTGGGAGGCAGTTCACTCCAGGATCCGGCCTCGAAAACCCGTCTCGCCGCTTTGACGGCCCGATCGATATCCTGCTTCCCTCCCTTGTCCACCTCGGCGACTATTTTGCCGGTGGCAGGATTTATGACCGGAAAGGTCTCCCCGTCCGAGCCCTGAACCCATTCACCGTCGATAAAAAGATGAAACTTCATCAACTCTGTGCTCATCAGCTTATCTTTCCTCCTTTATCAAACCTGCATATGTCGCCTGGTTATCCGCCACGACAGTGATACAAACGGCACTCCAAGTTTCACGGCCACACCTTTGGAACCCTGACTCCGCTTACACCGGTGAACCATGTTTCCCGCCGGTCAAATGGTCGCTGCTCCCCCCCCCTTTCCCGGCCTCGCGGGAAACACTGTCCGGCCGGCGACGCCCCGGGGAACCGTAACCAGGCCGGCGCAAGGCAACCACACCGGACCCGCAAGATCGGCCTCACGAGACGCCCGGTCCCGGGTCACCAACGACCATTGTCGATACGGGCGTATCCTTGTTACCCAATCAAGATTGGTACATATGTGACAGCGCGACGGTAGCATCGGAAACTAGATCGAAGAACCGGTCAGGCTCCTTGAGGAGGCTGGCCGCCTGGGCGGCGATGACGGGCGCAGACAGAGTAGTCGGAAAGGTTACGCCGGACAGAATTCACAGGAAAATATCGCCACAAATCTTACGTGCAATTACCATACCATACCATGGCTGTCGGGGTCTCCTTGCGATGCCCCTTAGACAGATCTGAAGAGGAGTCCTCTGTGGCAAATGGAAACATGAGAGTTCACTTTCTAGACCAGGCTGAACACTGGGTGAACCATGTACCACCGATGAGAACTGGCGGCGGTTTTCGGCGCAGGAAGGAAGCACCTTCTTAAGAGGTTTATAGAAGGTAGTCGCTGAAAACCCACCCCCTGGTGGGGTGGGATGAAAGCGGCATCGCCTGTAGGGCGATTTTTTGCAAAACGTGCAAAAAATGGTTGACATTGTGTTCCCAGGATACTATAATTGAGAGAAATTAAG
>DATKUX010000195.1:0-5155 GCA_035530395.1 Spirochaetia bacterium | reverse complement strand
ACGGCAAAACGGAACACTTCCCGGCCGTTCATCTTAAGAAAGTGGAGACCGCCGTCTACCGTTTCGTGCGAGGCCGGCCGGCTGGACCCGCCCGCCGGTACGATGATTTCGCCCGCTTTTGACCCGTCACACGCCAGGCGGAAAGACAGTATCCCCCGCCCGTCCGGCACGGGACGAACCACGGCCGCGCCGGCCGCATCACCGAACAGCACGCAGGTACCGCGGTCGGTATAGTCTGTGACGCGGGATAATATGTCCGCTCCCACCACCAGGATGGTCAGGTAGGTCCGGCTGGCCGCAAACTGGCTCGCCACCGCCAGGCCGTAAATGTAGCCGCTGCAGCCCGCGACCAGGTCGAAGGCGCCCGCTCGGGTGGCCCCCAGCTTGCCCTGCAAAACGGGGCCCCCGGCCGGGATGAAGGTGTCCGGGTTATTGGTGCAAAAAATGATGAGGTCGATTTCTTCCGCTGTGACGCCGGCCCTTTCCATGGCCTGACGGGCCGCCGGCAGGGCCAGGTCTGTGGTGGCCTGTCCTTCGGCTGCGATTCTGCGCTCCCTGATCCCGCTACGGGAAAGAATCCACTCGTTGGAGGTTTCCACCATCTGCTCCAGGTCGGCGTTAGAAAGTATTCGCTCCGGCAAATAACGGCCCATGCCGTAAATGCCGGCGCCACCCACCCGTTTATGCATCGACGCTCACCTCGTCGCAACGTTTTCCCATCATGGCTCCTAAGGCCCGGACCAGCCCGTTGTCCACCGATTCGCCAGCCATCCTTATAGCGTTCTTGAAGGCCTTGGCCCGGGAACTGCCGTGCGAGATGACCACCACGCCGTTCACACCCAAAAGGGGTGCCCCCCCGTATTCCGCGTAATCCAGGCGGCGCGCGAGTTCATCAATGACGGGCAGCAGGTCTTGCCCGGCGCACTTTTCCTTTAACTCCGTCTTAAGCATTCTGAATAACGTTCCCGCCAGGCCCTCGCTCATCTTCAGCACGATGTTGCCGGAAAAACCGTCACACACCACCACGTCGACCAGGTTGGTGAAGATGTCGCGCCCTTCCACGTTGCCGGCGAAGTTTATGTCCAACCCCTTGAGCAGTGGAAACGTGGCCAGGGTCAATTCGTTGCCCTTGCAATCCTCCTCGCCTACGCTGAGCAAACCCACCCGTGGGTTGGCCACCCCCCTGATCTTCTCCGCGTAGATGCTGCCCATCATGGCAAACTGCATCAGGTTATAGGGTTTGCAGTCCACGTTGGCCCCGGCGTCGAGAAGAACGATGCCGCCCTTCTCCCCCGGTAGCACGCTCGCTATGGCCGGGCGGTCCACACCGCCGATGCGGCCAAGACCCAACAGGGCGCCGGCCATGGCCGCTCCCGTGTGTCCGGCTGAAACCAGGGCCGACGCCTGACCGGTCTTAACCAGTTGGACGGACACGACAATTGAGGACTGGCGCTTCTTGCGCACGGCCACTGCCGGCTGCTCGTGCATGGCGATCACTTCCGGCGCATGGCAGACCTTTATGCCCGGATGCGGAGGGTAGCCGGCCAGTTCCGCCCTGATGGTGGCTTCATCCCCCACCAGAATGACTTCCAGATTATAGGAATCAACGGCCTCCAGGGCCCCGAGAACGGCTTCCCGGGGCGCGAAGTCGCCGCCCATGGCGTCGACGGCTATTTGCAACTGATCACGCCACCTTCCCCGGACAGGGCGAAAATAAGGAATTTCCCCTCAAAAACCAGCTCATCACGAACAGTGGCCATCACCCGTACCATAAACTTATTCCCTTTTTGCTGGTTAACCATAGCTTTTGTAATGGTTTTTTCCCCCACTTTCAGCGGCCGCTTGAAACTGACCTTGGCCGCCCTGGTGATACTGATCCCAGCGTTAACCAAGTTCAGGGCCAGGCGGTTGGCCAGAACGAAAAGGTAATCAGTGCAGTTCAACCCACCGTGACCGGTAACCATGGCCGGCGTTATCACCGTCTGAACCGGCAGGCACTCCGCCCCCGGTTCGGGCAGGACGAAGGTAAACACCGGCTCATGGGCCGCGCGTCCGGCCGCCGTAGCAAGCTTTTTCAAGCGCTCCCGCAGTTCCGGAATGGAGAGTTCGCTACGGTCGAGCCGCACCGTCTGCACGCTGACCCGCAGGAGACCGGCCAGTTCCTCGTCGGTCAGTAGGGGATTGTTTTCTAGATACCTGGAAAGGGCCAGTTGTCGGCTGGCCTTTGTCGAGACGCCCGGTTTGGCCATAACGTACCCACCTCACCTCCATTATACTTTTTTAGCACCTGGTACCAAAATAGCTATAACGAACGGGAGGAAGGAAAACAAAAAAGTCCCGGCCGTATCATGGGGCCGGGTCCGGGCGAAGTCTTACTTCTTGGCTTTTGCCTTGTCTTTGACAATTTCCCTCGCCTTATAGTACCCGCAGGCAGGACAGACCCGGTGAGGCAATATCAGTTCGTGGCACTGGGGACAACTGCTTAACTGGGGCATTTCGATCTTGGTCCAAATGGAGCGGCGCATCCTGGTCCGGCACTTGGACATTCTTCCCTTTGGTACACCCATTTTCGCAACGCCTGGCTAAAACCCGACCCGGCAGGAGGTACCCGCAAGAGCGGATCCGGTCGGCCTTGCCGGCAACCAGGCTCTCTCTCCCTTCAAATCGTTTCGCTCGCCCCGCAGGTAATGACCGTACCAAGGAAGGTTTCAGCGCTCCTTAAAGAAGCCGGCCAGAGGCGCCAGCCTCGGGTCCACCGCTTCAACCCTGCACCCGCACGGCCCTTCATTCAGATCCCGGCCGCACGTAGGGCACAGCCCCCTGCAGTCCGTCCGGCACACTGGTTTCATGGGCAACACCATTAAAAGGGCCTTTTGCACTTCCCTGGTGACATCAAGGTAGTCACCGTGGTGGTAAACCACATCGTCGTCCGCCGGCGCACCCTGGGGGTAGTACTTCTCCTGCATCTCGGCCTCCAGGGCCACCCGGAAGGGAGCCAGGCAACGGCTGCAACTGAATTCACCCGTGGCGCTGACCCTGCCCTCAACCCAGAACATGTCTTCGGAGCCGGTTACGGTCAACTCGGCCCGGACGGGGTCGGGCAGGTTTACGTCTTCCCCGCCTAGTTCCAGGGGACCCATTCGCTCTTCCAGGACATGATGCTCTACGACACCCGGCGTGCGTTTGGCTTCAGTCAGGTCGATCCTCATGAAAACTCCTCCGCAGGCAACACTGGTTCATTATATAAGGGCGTAGAAGGCATTGTCAAGAAAAAACGGCTAATGAACGCCGCACGGCCGCACGGCCGCACCGGGACAAACAACGGCTCCTGTTTAGACCTGTGAACAGGCCTCTGACGAAGGCACCCGCCCCTGGTGAGTGTTCCGTACCCACGCAACGCGATTGTCCCGGCCGGTTGAGACACGTGGGCCAAGGTCGCCCCGTCGCCCCCCGGGCGCCGGCTAATGAAGTCCGCAAGGAGCGAAATCCCGGTCACGTGGGAGACCGGGCTTAGATGACTGTAAACCGGAACAGACGGACAACTGTTTGGAGCTGTTACGAACCCCTTGTTGGCAACTGGGAGCTCAATTGACCCGGGTGCACATGGGGGGCAGGGAAGGCCCCGATATACTCACTGCCCCTCGGATGCAACGGTGGTAAAAGGTGTAGGCTGCTACTTACCTTTACTTAATTGCCCTGGGTCCCCGTTGCTGATGGGAATGACCACGTTTAAACGCGTTCCGAACCCCAGGTAAGATTCCCAGTTACACTGGCCGTTAAGGTTGTCCACCCGGGATCTTATGTTTTGTACTCCGTAGCCTGAAGCCGAACTCCTGTCGCAAGGCTTTCTATCATGCCACTACCGTAGTCGATTATGGATAAGCTCAGATGGTCATTCCGGAGAGACAAATTGCTGTACATTTCACCACCGGCCAATGATATTGGTTCAGGATTCCTTGTCGATTGTCCTTTTTCGCCGGACGGCCGGTTAATCATCATCCCGTCGGCGACAGCCGGCGGAGGCCATGCAACCAGTCCCTGGTTTTCGAACCTGGGATTCCTGTCCCGGTTTTGGAGTATGGAAAACGCCTTGTGCCTACAGGGACAAGCCCGCGGCCGAATCATTGTGCCGTCACCGCCCGAACGAAAAGAGGTACCCCGTAAAGGGTACCTCAGTCAGAAAAGACATTTTCATTTCGTCGGTCTCGGTGCCCGGAGGCTGAGCGCCCGGGTGAGAGATTCCCGCAGATCCGGCCGGTTACGCGTTTCAATATCGGCTGGGCTCCGGGATTATGAATGAGCCGCTGCTGAGTCTCCCGGGTGCCTTCTGTCCAGGCTTGACTTTTCCGGCTGGTTTCTTCTCAGGGTCAGGATGGGATATTTCGTCTTAAGGTAGGGCATTAGAAACCTGTCTACACCGATCGCATATACGGGTGAACCCACAAATAATGCGATAAGTAGAATCATTTCCAAAGTATATAGCTGGGGGTTGGTGCTGATGCTACCGGCCAACATATAATTAAGGTTCATGAGAGCAGCACCCACAACCGCTATTGAAGTAAAACACCCCAGAACCAGCCCGAGGCCGGCAAAGAATTCCCCATAGGGAATCAGGTAACTGAAAAATGGCGCACTAGGCAAAGCGACGTGGGCTAAGAATGCTCCATACCAGGTCGGAACTGCGTGTGGCTGATGGGACAGGGCAATACCATTTTTCAAAAAACCAATAATTCCACTGGGAGCCTTGTTGCCCACCCATGCCGCTGAGCCGAGTTTTCCAATGCCTGCACTCATAAATTCCCAGCCTGCGTATACCCGCACCACAAGCCAAAGATAGGACACCCAGTTCTTTTCTGTGTCCTTCATTGCATTTTCCATCTCTATATATCCCCCTATCGTTTAAAAAGTACCAGCTGACCCGTATTAGTTATCACCTTCCTAGAAAGAACTCCCTTTTCAACGGTTGAGAGCTCGTTTCACTTGAAGTTCCGCCGCCAGGATCCCTTCCCGTTCCGCCCACGGAAACGTCAAAGTCTGCGGCACGGGGAGGCTATCTAATATATGAATATGCGTTGACTTCTATCCATTACAGATATTGAGCGATATAACCTATAAAAGGAATGAGATATTGAGATTGTATCAATAGGATACCATG
>DATKUX010000194.1:0-16676 GCA_035530395.1 Spirochaetia bacterium | reverse complement strand
CGGCCTGGCCCAGGGTATCGGCCTGGCGCTCAGCGAGGACTTCGAGGACCTCAAAAAGCATACTACCATGGCGGCCTGCGGCATCCCGTATCCGAAGGACGTTCCCGACGGCATCGAACTCCTCTATATCGAGACCCCGCGGGAACTTGGGCCCCATGGTGCCGCCGGCATCGGTGAGCTGCCCCTGACTTCCCCGCACGCCGCCATTATCAACGCTATCAACAACGCCTGCGGGGTGCGCATCACCCAGCTGCCGGCCCTGCCCGAGAAAGTGCTGGCCGGCTTGAAGGCGAAGTAGGTTTTCCGTTACCTTCCCCTTGATGGGTCTGAAACGAATATGGGGGCTCCGGCTTCCGGTTCGTTTCGGACCGCCCTTTTTTTAGCGATAAGGTGGGGCTTTATGGATCAGAAAGAACTGCGCTTACTGGAAGACAGGTGCATTCAGGAGAATCCCCCGGCCTGCACCGCCACCTGTCCCGTTCACGTGGACGTAAGAAGTTTTCTGGCCGAGATGGCCAGGGGTAATATTGACGGGGCGTATGCGGTTTACCGCAAGACCATCCCCTTTGCCGGCATCGTCGGGCGGGTTTGCGACCATCCCTGCCAGGCCGCCTGCAAGCGCGGGGAGGCCGGGGGAACAATCGCTATCGCCGCCCTGGAGAGGGCCTGCGTGCAACTGGCCGCGCCCAAAACTGCTAAAGTCCCGGCCCTGCAGAAAAAGGACCAGTGCGTAGCCGTGGCCGGCGGGGGCTTAAGCGGCCTGGTGGCGGCCTTCGACCTGGCCGCTAAGGGTTACGGGGTGACCGTCTTCGAGGCGGAGGGCCGCCTGGGTGGCAGACTGTGGCACCTGGGCGAGGATGTTCTGCCCGGACAGGTGATTCTGGAGGAGACAGCCTCCCTGGAAAGGCTGGGGGTACGCCTTCAGTTGGGGACGGCCGTGGGCCGGGATGTTTCCCTGCCGGAACTGGACTTTGACGCGGTTTACCTGGGGCTGGGGGAGACGGTCAAAGGCTTGGAAAGCCTTGAACTTGACGACCGGGGCCGCGTAGCGATAGACCCGCTTACTTTCGCCACCAGCTTCCGGGGAGTCTTTGCGGGAGGAAGCATGCTGACCGGGGAGACGGTCTTCTCCATCATTGGCTCGGTTTCCCACGGCCGGCGGGCTGCCGTTTCCATAGACCGTTACGTTCAGGGAGCCTCTTTGACCGCCTCCCGGGATAGGGAGGGACCTTATGTTACAAGGCTTTTCACCAGCATCCAAGGTGTGGAGCCGCTCCCGGTGGTTAGTCCCCGCAATCCGGAACAAGGCTATACCCGGGAGGAAGCCGTGTCCGAGGCCCAACGCTGCCTGCAGTGCCAGTGCCTGGAATGCGTGAAGGCCTGTGAATACCTGGCCAGTTACCGCGGCTATCCGAAGCGGTACATCCGGGAGATCTACAATAACGAATCGATGGTTAAGGGACAGCATACGGCCAACGGGTTGATCAACTCCTGCAGCCTGTGCGGTCTCTGTGCCGAGGTTTGCCCGAACGGCCTCGATATGGGCGAGGTATGCAAAACCGCCCGGGGGAGCATGGTGCAAAAGGGTAAGATGCCTCCTTCCGTTCATGACTTTGCCCTGCGCGACATGGAGTTTTCCAATGGCAACAAGTTTGCCCTGGTCAAGGCCGAACCCGGCCAGCATTCGTGTGCCCACTTGTTTTTCCCGGGCTGCCAGTTGAGCGGGTCGTCGCCGGAATATGTGGCCAAGGCTTACGCCTACCTGAGGGAAGGGTTGACCGGCCGCGTGGGACTTGGCTTACGCTGCTGCGGCGCCCCGGCCGAATGGGCGGGACGTAGCGATCTTTTCCGCGAGGGACTGTACGAGATCCGGCACCAGTGGCATGAACTGGGCCAACCCCGGATCATTACGGCCTGTTCCTCCTGTTATGCGGTCTTTAAGCAGAATTTGCCGGGAGTGGACATCGTTTCCCTGTGGGAAATATATGACCAGATCGGGCTGCCGGAAGGTACACTTACCCATGACGGATACAGGGTCGCCGTGCACGATGCCTGTGCGACGCGACATGAAAGCCATATTCAGGCCAGCGTGCGGCATGTCTTGGAACGGCTCGGCTGCCGGGTGGAGGAGTTGGCCTACGGCCGGGGCATGACGGAGTGCTGCGGCTTCGGCGGGCTGATGTCCTTTGCCAATCCGGGGTTGGCGGCTAAGGTGATCGACCGGCGGGCCGGGGAGAGCGGGACCGATTACGTGGCCTATTGTGCCATGTGCCGGGACAGACTGGCTTCCCGGGGCAAGCCGGCCCTGCACATCCTGGATCTGATTTACGGCCGGGCGACCGAAAGCCTAGCCTTGAGACCGGATCCGGGCTATTCTCAAAGGCACGAGAACAGGGCCCGGTTGAAAGCGAGACTATTAAAGGAAGTCTGGGGAGAAAAAGTGGCAGATCCGACCGGTTTCGAGAACGTCAAGCTGGAAATAAGTGGAGAAATTAAAACGGTAATGGAAAACCGGCTGATTTTGGTGGAGGACGTACAAAAGGTCATCGAGTATGCCGAACGGACCGGGAACAAGCTGGTGAACCAGGATCGTTTTCTCGCCTATTTCAAGCCGGTTAGTGTTACCTACTGGGTGGAGTATGCTCCCGCGGAAGAGGGTTTCCGGGTCTACAACGCCTATTCGCACCGGATGGAGATCGCCGGGGAAGTGCAAAGATGAGCGACGGGGGAAAAAGCCCCGCCGGGGAAGTCTGGCAGTGTTTTAAGTGCCGGATCCCCATGGCTGCGGGCAAGGTGACGATAACTTACCTGAGCAGCGAATTTCCCGTGGAACTGCTGAAATGTCCTCAGTGCGGCCTGGTGTTCGTGCCGCAGGAGCTGGCCATGGGCAAGATGCTGGAAGTGGAAAAGGCTCTGGAGGACAAGTAGGGTCCTGCCGAAGAGCCTTACCGGAGGTGGAACTGTTTTGGCGGGCCGGAAGGAGCCTTGCCGCCTGTATGAGAGCGGTCAACTGCGCCGGGTGACCGGCGATACCATCAGACCGGGCGGCTTTAAACTGACCGAACGGGCCCTGGCCGTGTGCTCTTTTCCGCCGGGGGCCAGGGTCCTGGATGTGGGCTGCGGCAGCGGGGCCACAGTTAAATACCTGATTGACCGCCACAACCTGGCCGCGGTCGGGGTGGACCCTTCCGCCATGCTGCTGGCGGAAGGGCTCCGGCGCCGGCCGGGCCTGCCGCTGGTACCGGGAAGGGGTGAAAACCTGCCTTTTGCCGATGGCCGGATGGACGGTGTCTTTGCCGAGTGCACCTTGTCCGTCATGGAGGATGCCGGCCGGGCCCTGCGGGAATTCCACCGGGTGCTCAAACCGGATGGGATGCTGGCGGTGGCGGATGTCTACGTCAGGGAGCCGCTTGCTGCCCGGGCCCTGCGTCACTTGCGTCCGGAGGGCTGCCTCACCGGTGCCCTGTCCTGGGAGGAACTTACGGCCAAGATAACGGCCGCCGGGTTCAAGATCCTGTTGTGGGAGGATCACTCCCGCCTTCTAGCGGAACTGGCTGCCCGGCTGATCCTGGCGGACATCCCGCTGGCAGCCCTGGGAGGCAACCAGCCGGACATCCGGAGCGCCATCAAAAACGCCCGTCCCGGCTACCTTCTAATCATCGCCAGGAAGCCGGGTTGAGGGGAAACCAGGGGGGAAGACCAATGGCCAATGAATTGTTCCGCCTGTTCGAACTGCACCGGCAGGGCTTCAATTGCAGCCAGATGCTGATAATTCTCGGTTTGGAAGCGCAGGGTAAAGAAAACCCCGGCCTTGTCCGGGCCATGACCGGTCTGGGCGGCGGCCTGGGTTTTTCCGGCGGCACGTGCGGGGCCCTCACCGGGGGAGTATGCCTCCTGGGCCTGTACGCGGGCCGGGGCGGCCCCGAAGAGGAGGAACATGAACGCTTTCTCCTTATGGTCAACGAACTGGTGGAGTGGTTTGCGGCTGAACCCGGCCAGACATACGGGGGAATCACTTGTGCCGAGATTCTCGGAGACGGGTTGGCCAGCCGGACCATCGCCCCCGCCTGCGGCAACATTGTATCCGCCACCTGGGACAAGGTGCAGTCGATCCTCGCCGCTGCCGGCATCGATTCCTCCGGTGGAAAGCCGTGACTAATGAGACCGGCTACCCCAACAGTACCCAAAGCCTGTGTCCGGTATGTCTCAAGCGCATCCCGGCCCGGCGGGAGGCCGCAGAGGGAGACGTCTTTCTCGTGAAAGACTGCCCGGAACACGGCGGTTTCCGGAGCGTCATTTGGCGGGGCGAACCCTCTTGGGAGTCGTGGGTCAGGCCCAAGACCCCGGCCCAAATCGAAGTTCCCTTGACCGAAGAGATTAAGGGTTGCCCGTTCGACTGCGGGCTCTGCCCGGCCCACCGCCAGCATACCTGTACGGCGCTCCTGGAGGTCACCGACCGCTGCAATCTGCACTGTTCCTTTTGTTTTGCCGGCTCGGACGGTCCAAGCATCGACCCTTCCCTCGGCACCGTCAGGGGTTGGTACCAGAGACTGCTCGATTCCGGCGGGCCCTGTAACATCCAGCTTTCCGGCGGGGAGCCCACCCTGCGGGACGACCTGCCCCAATTGGTAGCGCTGGGGCGGTGCATGGGCTTTTCGTTTATCCAGTTAAATACCAACGGTCTGAGACTGGCCCGGGATCCCCGGTTTCTCGAGTCGTTGGCCAAGGCCGGGCTGTCCTCGGTCTTTCTCCAGTTCGACGGTACGCAAGGCGACATTCACCGCCGGCTGAGGGGCGGCGACTTTCTGGCTGAAAAGTTGGCCGCGGTCCGGCGGTGCGGCGAACTGGGGATCGGCGTGGTGTTGGTGCCGACCGTGGTTCCTGAGGTCAACGACCGCAACCTGGGTGAACTCGTCGATCTGGCCCTGCAACTCCTGCCGGTGGTGCGGGGGGTGCACTTCCAGCCGGTCAGTTACTTCGGCCGCTTTCCCGAAGCCGGGGCACCCGCGGAAGCGGGTCGGGACCGCATGCGCATCACCCTGCCGGAAATCATGGCCGGGTTGGAGCGGCAAACAGCCGGCCGGATCAGGAAGGAACATTTCCGGCCGCCCGGCTGTGAAAACGCCCTTTGCTCTTTTCACGGCAACTTCGTCCTGATGCCGGGCGGCGACATGGTGGCCACCACGCGGCATGCGCCATGCTGCGGGCCGCTGCCGGCGGCCGGGGAAGGAGCCGCCCGAACCCGCGGTTTTGTATCCACCCGCTGGGCGGCTTCGCCGGGAGAGGGTTGCGGCGGGACGGTCAAGGACAGCCTGGACCTGTTCCTGGCGCGGGCCCGGACCCATGCTCTGTCCATCTCGGGCATGGCTTTCCAGGACGCCTGGACCATCGATCTGGAGCGTCTGCGGGATTGCTGCATCCATACCGTGGCTCCCGACGGGCGGATCATTCCATTTTGCGCCTACAACCTTACCGGCAGTGCGGGCAGGCCTTTGTACCGGTGTTAGATCCGGCGGTCCAACCGGGCTGGGGCAAGAGACCTGAGGAGTCCCTGGTGCATCCACTTACAACATCCTGCGGGAGGTGGCCGGGACATTGGTAAAACGGACGCCACTGGAGCCCTGGATTCTCAACAGGCTTGATTCCGCCGCCGGCCAATCCGATTTGCTGCGGGGGGCCATCGAATCCTACCAGGTGCAGAAGCTGCGGGAGACCGTGGCCCTGGCCAGGCGGAAAAGTCCCTTTTATCGCCGTCTCCTGCGGCAGTTCCGGCCGGAAGATATCCGGTCGCCGGAGGATCTGCGGGAGTTTCCCTTCACCACTGCTGCCGATATAGCCGGCAATCCGCTGCAATTTCTCTGTGTTTCGCAGGACCGGATCAACCGGGTGGTGACCCTGCAGAGTTCCGGTACCACCGGACCGGCAAAACGGCTTTTTTTTACCAAGGAAGACCAGGAACTGACCAGGGATTTCTTTCACCACGGCATGTCCACCCTGGTGCAGCCCGGCGACCGCGTGCTGATCCTGCTGCCGGGCAAGCTGCCGGGCAGCGTGGGCGACCTCTTGCGGGAGGCTCTGGCCAGGATCCCGGCGGACGGCATACCCTATGGCTTCGTGCGCGACCCGGTTCACGCTCTGGAAACCCTTTACCGGGAGCGGATCGATTCCCTGGTGGGCATTCCCACCCAGGTGCTGGCGCTGGCCCGCTGGCTGCCTCCCGGCGGGACCGGGCCGCGGCTCAAAAGCCTTCTGCTCACCACGGACCACGTACCGCGGGTCGTCACAACGGAATTGGAACGCGCCTGGCATACCCGCGTCTTCAACCATTACGGCATGACCGAAACGGGCCTGGGCGGCGGGGTGGAATGTGAGGCCCGGTGCGGCTACCACCTGCGTGAGGCAGACCTTTTGTTCGAAATAGTTGACCCCGTTACCGGAGAGGTTCTGCCGGAGGGCGAAGAAGGCGAAGTCGTGTTTACCACCCTGACCCGCCGGGGCATGCCCCTCATAAGGTACCGTACCGGGGATATGGCCCGGTTTATGCCCGGACCGTGCCCCTGCGGCACGGTGCTCAGGCGGATGGCCCCGGTGGCAGACCGGGTGCGGGGCCGGGTCCCCCTGATCGGGGGTGGTTTTCTCAGCATGGCCGTACTGGATGAATCCTTGTTTGCCGTAGACGCGGTATTGGATTTCCAGGCTGCCATCGCCCCGGGACCCGGCGGGGACTGCTTGAGTCTCAAGGTCCAGGCGGCCGGGTGGACTGGGCCGGATACAGCGGAAGCGGTCCAAAAATGCCTGCTCTCGATACCTGTCGTGGCGGCAAACGTGGCCCTGGGCACCCTGACCCTGGCCCCGGTCGAGTTGGAGCGGCCGGAGGAACTGGCCCGGCCGGCCAAAAGGGTGATCCGGGATTGGCGCACAGAAGGAGATGCGGCGGATGAAAGAACTGTATGAAACTTGTGCCCGCCTGTTGACCGGCGGGGAAGATGTAGTGACCGCCACCATCATCAGCCAGAGCGGGTCGGCGCCCCGCGCCGCCGGAGGCAAAATGCTGGTCCGGGCGGACGGCAGTTTTGGAGGAACCATCGGGGGCGGCTTGCTGGAAGCCGAAGTGCTGCAGACGGCCGGAGAGGTGTTCCGGACCGGCCGGGCGGTTGTCCGGGAGTTCAACCTGACCGGGGCCGACGCGGCCAGTACCAACATGATTTGCGGCGGGCGACTGGAAGTGCTGGTGGGCCTGCTGTCGGCCGGTGATCCGGACAACGCCCACATCTGCCGGAGCATCGGAGAACTTCTCCACTCCCGGCAACAGGGCGTCCTGCTGACGAAACTGCCGGACCCGGGCGGTGATCCCCACCCGTTGGAACAGAGCCTCCTGCTCCGGGACGGCCGGCAAACCGGCTTCGCCATCCCGGCCGCCTGGCGGGATGATTTAGTGCAGGCGCGTGGACTGCGGGTCGCCTGCCGTTACGGTGGGCCGGAGAATGTCCTGGTGGAGCCGGTCAACTCTCTGGGTACCGTCTACATTTTCGGGGCCGGACACGTCTCCCAAAAACTGGCAGTGCTGACCTCCCTGGTGGATTTCCGGACCGTGGTTCTGGATGACCGGGCAGAGTTCGCCAAACGGGAGCGCTTTCCCATGGCCGAGGAGATAATTGTGCCGGAAAGTATGGAGGACTGCTTTGACGACCTGTCCATAAGAGAAGACAGCTATGTGGTCATCGTCACCCGGGGGCATCAGCACGACCTGACCGTGCTGTCCCAGGCTATCCAGACGGATGCCTGCTATATCGGCATGATCGGCAGTGCCCGCAAGCGCCAGGCCGTCTACCAGGGCCTACGCGAGAGCGGGATCTCTGAAGAGCGGCTGGCCCGGGTTCATTCTCCCATCGGTCTGAAGATAGGGGCCGAGACGCCGGAGGAAATCGCCGTCAGCATCGTGGCCCAGCTCATCCAGGTCCGGGGAGAATTGCTCCATGGACAAGCCTGATATGACGGCCCTGATTCTGGCCGCCGGATATTCCTCCCGCATGGGGAAGTTCAAGCCCCTGCTGAAACTTGGTCCTCTAACGGCTGCAGCGCATGCCGTCCGGTGTTTTCAGCGGGCCGGGATTCAGGACGTGCGAGTCGTGGCCGGGTACCGGGCGGCCGAAGTCGCCTCAGCAGTGGAACCCCTCGGGGCGAGGGTGGTTTTCAACCCCCGTTTCGACCAGGGGATGTTTTCCTCCGTCCAGGCCGGGGTGGGCAGCCTGGAACCCGGGGTGGGGGCCTTCTTCCTCCTGCCGGTGGACCACCCCCTGGTCAGGCCGTTCACCGTGAGCAAAATTCTGGCTGCCCGCCGCTCCTGTCCCAAGGGGATCGTCTATCCCGTCTGCCGGGGCCGGCGGGGCCACCCGCCCCTGGTGTCCTGCCGGTACCGGGAGGAAATACTGGCCGGGTTTTGCCAGGGGGGGCTGCAGTCCCTGTTGGGACGATATGAGCAGGACTCTTTGGATGTGGCGGTTCCGGACGAAGGAGTTCTGTTGGATATGGATACGCGGGAGGATTACCTGTCGCTGCTGGGCGTTCTTACGAGTCAGGCGATCCCCACCTCTGGGGAGTGCCGCCGGATTTTCGAGGAGGTGCGGACCGCCGAAGGGGTGTGGCAACACTGCCTGGCGGTGGCTGACCTGGCTGCGATGCTGGCCGCGATACTAAATGAAGCAGGGGCCTGTTTGGACGAGGATCTGGTGGCGGCCGGGGCCCTGTTGCATGACGTGGCCCGTTGCCGGCCGGATCACGCCCGGGACGGCGCGGCCATCCTGCAGGGTTTGGGTTATCCCCGGGTGGCGAAAATTGTGGCGGTCCATATGGATCTGGAGGCTTCGGAGGAGAATCCGCTTTCGGAAGCGGAACTGGTTTTCCTGGCCGACAAGATGGTGAGCGGCCAAAGCGTAGTGTCTCTGACCGACCGTCTCCGGCACCTGCTGGAGCGCCTGGGGGATGACGGACGGGCCCGCGCTGTCCACAGAATGGAACAAGCGGGTCTGATCAAGAAGAAAGTGGAGACGATTCTGGGCCGGCCTTTGGAGACCTTCCTGGCGGAGGGTTCGGCGGTTTCCTGATTGAGCCGGACGCCGGGGCTGGCGGCAAGGACTTTGCACGCAAAAGGAAAAGTTTGGCGGGGAGGCAGGACACGTGCAGAAAGTTCAGGTGGAAGAAGCGGTGGGCATGGTTTTATGTCACGACATCACCGCGATCGTGCCGGGGAAGTTCAAGGGGCGGGCCTTCAAGAAGGGCCACGTTGTGCGGGAGGACGATATTCCGCAGCTCTTGCAGTTGGGCAAGGAACACCTGTATGTTTGGGAAAAGAAAGAGGGCTGTCTCCACGAGGACGAGGCCGCCGGCAGGATGGCCAGAGCTGTAGCCGGTGAGGGGCTGACCCTGACCGAACCCAAAGAGGGCAAAATCAACCTGGTGGCCGGGATCCGGGGACTTTTGAAGGTTGACGTCGCCACTCTGCACGGGATCAATGACATCGAACAGGTGATGATCGCCTCCCGGCATACGAACCAGATAGTTGAAAAGGGTATGGTGGTTGCCGGAACGAGGGTGATCCCCCTGGTTATCGACGAGAAGATCATTGAGCAGGTGGAGGAGCGTTGTGCCGCCGGCCCCGTGGTGGAAATGAAGCCTCTGGTCAGCCTCCGGGTGGGTCTGATCGTCACCGGAAGCGAGGTCTACAAGGGCCGGATCGAGGACAAGTTCGGGCCGGTGGTCGAAGCAAAGGTTGAGGCTTTGGGCAGTGTCGTATGCCGCAAGATAAAGGTTACCGACCACACACCGATGATCGTGGCGGCTATCGACTCCCTGCTGGCGGAGGGTGCCGATATGATCGTGATCACCGGGGGCATGTCGGTGGATCCGGACGACCTAACCCCGGCCGGTGTCGTGGCCGCCGGCGGCCGCATCGTGTCCTACGGGGCTCCCACCTTGCCGGGTGCCATGTTCATGCTGGCCTACATCGGGACCACCCCGGTGCTGGGCCTGCCCGGTTGCGTAATGTATGCCAAAAGCACGGTGTTCGACCTGGTCCTGCCCCGCATCATGGCCGGCGAAACCATTGAACGCCGGGACATTACCGCCCTGGGCCATGGCGGTCTCTGCCTGGAGTGCAAGGAGTGCCGCTTCCCCGCCTGTTCCTTCGGCAAGGGATGAGCAGCCCCAGGACTATCTACCTGGTCCGGCACGGGGAAATCACCACGGACGGCCGCCAGCGGTTCATCGGCCAGGTCGACATTCCCCTGAACGCGGCAGGACTGAAACAGGCGGCATGTCTGCGCGACCACCTGGCCGGGGTGGAGTTGGTCCACGTTTTCTGCAGCGATCTCGGCCGTTCCCTGGCCACCGCCCGTATCATCGGGGAAAAACACGGTCTGGAGCCAGTGGTCCGAAAAGACCTGCGGGAAGTCGGCCTGGGGGCCTGGGACGGCCTCACCTTCGAAGATGTGATGACTGAACACCCGGAGGAGTTCAGGCAGAGGGGCGCCGATATAATCCACTTCCGGCCGCCGGGCGGAGAGAGCTTCGCGGACTGCGCCCAAAGGGTGGCAGGCGCATTGGCCGGGATCCTGGAAGGCCCGGAAGGAGACATTCTCCTGGCCGGGCATGCGGGGGTCAACAGAATCATCATCTGCCTGGTGCTGGGAATGCCCCTGAAAAACATGTTCCGGATAGGCCAGGATTATGGTTGTCTGAACGTGTTGAAAGATGGGACCGACGGCTTCAAGGTGGTTAGTATGAACGTTCGCTGCGGCGGCAAGTGAAGCGGCGAGGCATCGGACAAAGGCGGGAACCGGCGGAAAAGTCCGGAAGACTACCAAAACAAGGAAAAGGGGTCAAGTAAACATGCCGAAATATATTATTGAGCGGGAAATTCCTGCCGCCGGTAAGTTGTCTTCCCAGGACCTGCAGGCTATTTCCCAAAAGTCCTGCGGCGTTTTGAACCAGCTCGGCCCGCAGATCCAGTGGGTTGAGAGCTACGTCACCGACAACAAAATCTACTGCGTCTATATCGCGCCCAACGAAGAGATGGTGCGGGAACATGCCAGGCAGGGCGGTTTTCCGGCCAACAGCGTGGCCGAAGTAAAAACTACCATCGATCCGACCACCGCGGAACCCAAATAGGAGACAAGAAGGCTACCTGCGATGCGGAAAAGCCGGCACCCGCCCAAAAGGACGGGTGCCGGCTTGCAAACCAGGCCCTTTAAGGCGGTAGTCTTCAGCCGCAAACACCGCGGCTTGTCGACGAATCGAAGTCTCTGTCCGGGCACGATGATGCCGGAGAAGCGTTAATAAGGCTTTCACCGAGCCCCTGGACGGCCCGGTTTCTGTGAAGTCCACATGTTGAGGAACGGTAGGCAAGGACATTGGGACCGGTCTGGCGTACATGGTGAGCTGGTGGGCGGATAGCCGAGCGCGGCGGGGCGGTAGCAGATTTCGATGGGGACCCATTGACACGTATAATAATACGTATTATAATTCCAGGCAGGGGGTGCGCCGGCATGAAAAGCCATTCGTCTAAACATATCATCAGTATGCTTCATCAGGACGGGTGGTTTTACATAGGCGCTGTCGGAGATCATTACCAGTTTAAACACCCAACCAAGAAAGGCAGGGTAACGGTAACCCATCCACAAAAGGACATACCGGCGGGAACCGTAAGAAGCATATTTAAACAGGCCGGCTGGCCACAACCAAAGTGAGATTAAGAGGAGGTAAGTAGCATGTCTAAGGATAGGTATATTTTCCCTGCGATCTTTGATTATGCAGATGATGGAATTTCTATCGAATTTCCCGACTTGCCCGGTTGTTTGCCTTCTGCCCATGACACAGAGGAAGCATTAAAGAACGCCCGAGAGGCAATGGGTTTGCACTTGTGGGGTATGGAGGTTGATGCGGAAGACATTCCGGAGGCCACTCCTGTTACACGACTACACCCCCAGCCAAACCAAGTGGTGGTTTTGGTCGATGTCTGGATGCCGGCCGTTCGTGAGCACGTGGATGGACGGGCAGTAAAGAAAACCCTGAGTATCCCTAAATGGCTGAATGACATGGCGGAACGCGAGAAGGTTAATTTTTCTCACGTATTACAATCAGCCTTGAAAAATTACCTGGGAGTTAATCAGCGCTAGCCGCTGGTCTAGCAACTGTAATATTCAATAACCCCTACTCGAGGAGTGCCCCGACAATCCACCCCTCAACCCTTTTCCATGGCGTAACAGTTGTAAGATTTGGGGACTTTCCATTATCCATACAACCCATATCACTGTTAAGGCGCATAAAATGTTTCTTTTTCTGGCAAGGTATCTGCTTATAATTCAAGTCAATATTAAGAGTAACGCCATGCAAGAATCGCAGACCGCTATCATATGTATTTATACTGCCATTACTAAGCTTTTTCTCCGTCTTTAGATAATGCAAAAATTCACGGATTTCTTTTATGCCTAGTTCAGATGCTGGTTTACCGAAATGATTTTGATACATTTTAGCTTTGGCTCTTGTCGGGTTGGGTGCGGCTCTTCTAGAGTGATATAAAACGGGAAGGTATGACGAAGGCAAGTAGCGAAGCCTCAATGGGGCCTGAGCTCGTTCCAGGTAAATACTGTCAGGCCAAAGGATGAGCAGTGAGATGAAGAAAGCGGAAACGGGCGTCGGCGCAACACAGAGGGGCACGCCCGACGAGGACCGGTGGCAGGCGGCGGTGCAGGAGTTCGCTCACATTATGGAAGAGGCCTTTGACGTAGAGAAGTCTTTGAAACTTGAGCCGGCAGAGATCGAAGGGTGGCTTGCGGAGGTGTGGGAGCGCGCGAAAGCCAGGCTGCACGCAGGGTTAGATGAGGTGCATCAAGGGAAGAAAGCAGGGCAGGACGGCGCAGTCTAACCAGGCCCGGGGTTAGGCGCACACTAATTCGCTGGCAGGAACGGCCAGTAAGCGTACGGCAGGGCCAATGGCCGCAGAAATTGGTGCAGGTTTCGCGGAGGCGTCAGGCAACTTGGGGGATGATGCCGCCCGCGTAGCGCGCTTCGTGGACGCGACGCCGCTCTTGAGCGATGTGGTAGCTCCAGTAGGCGTCGAAGTCGCCGTTTTTATGTACGGCTCGTAGCTTTAGGACGGCCTCGGCACCTTCAAGGCCCCAGCGTGCACCGGTGATGTCCATGCGGTCCTTGACGAGGTATCGAACCGCCCCTTCGATGACACCGGTCGCGATAGGCCAGCCCTGCTTCAATGCGATGTGGTAATTGAGATAGGGACGTTTGTTTAAAATGTAGTCGTGGCAAGTGTCGGCGCCGTAGCGTTTGGCGAGGTCGAGTTTGAGGCAGGTGGCCTTGCGCGCGATGGAGCCGGCCACAATGCTGGCTTGCCCGGCCAGAATGGCCGCAGCCTTCTCGGCGACCCAGGCCTCTGCCGCGGGGTCGCCCTCGTTATAGAAAGTGCGGGCCGCCTTCCACACGTATTCGAGCACGTGGATGAAGTCAACGACGATGTTTACCCTTACCTTACGCGCCTTGGCTTCGGCATTGATGCAGTCGATTTGGTGGTTATTGCCATCGACCAGAACCACCCATGTTCTGAGGTGTAGAGGGTCACGCCGATGGGCTTCGTCAAAGACCTGGGATATGACGGTTGAGGCGTTCTCAACCACGCTGGCCGTGAGCCACTTGCCTTTGGCAACGGGAGCGGGTTTGGCTTGGCCGGCTGCGTTGTCGCTTGTGCTCAGGATGTCCTCGGGGGTGCGGGGAACCGGGGTAGCGTCGTAGACGGCGCCGACCTCGGCCATGCGCTTGCGGTTCTTCTTCTCGCCTTTGGACAGCCGGGTCGAGGGCTCGGTAGACTGGGCCGCCCGGGCGGTGGCATCTCGCAGGGCGTTGGTACGCATGACGATACCCTTACCATCGGCCGATAAAACAAGCACGTCATCCGGCTTGGCTTCCGGACGGCGCGAGTTAGCGTAAAACGAGTCGAAGTCGGTCGCCGCCCGCTCGGTCAGTTCTTCCGTCTGGCGCTTTCCCAGATGCATTCCCGTAGTCCGCTCGATCGCCTTGACTGCATCGCCGAAGGAACCGCGGCAGGCTTCGATGGCCGCCAAACGGCGCAGGCCGTGGGAAAATTGTTCTGACGGGAGATTCAAAAGCGCGTCCGCGGGATAAAGATTGGCGCAGTCATCCCGCCGGTAGGCAAGGCGCCGCACGTCCACATCGCCGAAGATAGTTGTCAGCGTGCGTTTTTTATTGGACTCGACGCTGTTGCGGGGGACGCCGTTGGCATCGACGACCTCCTTAATCCTCTGTTCACGCATAGCTCGCAGGGTAAGATGGTCCTGGAAGAGTATGCGCATGAGTTCGATGGCTTCACCGTAAAGCATGGTTTCCAACTCTCCGTGCGCGAGGCTCAAGGCTTTTTCACCCGCCATAATATCCACTATCGTTTCGAACCGGATCTGGGACGCTTCAAAGAAAGCCATGGGGGATGTCTTGGCAACTGCCGTCATTTACGGCCACCTCCTCGCGATTCTCCGGTGGATTTATCCCTCATCTCCCGGTCCATCTGCCGCTGAGTGGTACGTACCCGCCCGTCGGTGAGGATGGCACGGAAGCGCTGATCGAGGGGGTAGAGCCAGATGTCCTTGATCGATTTGCTGGCCCGGTGGGAAGAGGAAAGCCGCCCACGGCCCTGGCTCTGGCCGACCAGGATCCAGTTCGCGGCGGCGTAAGAGGTTCCGGCAAAGCGCCCTTGCTCGGTAAAAGACTCCAGCAGTACCGGACGATAGGCATATCGCTGCTGCCAGTCGTCGGGCAGGCGGTGTGCAACCAGGGAGAGCAGGCTGGAAGCCAGTCCGCGCACCTGCACCCACGGTAAGATTAAGAAGCGGCGGTTCCCAACTACCTGGTGTATGTGGGCCTCACGCTCGGGAGCCGTCCAACCGATAAAACGGTCGCGGGGCGCCAGCTTCAAAGCGGCGGCGCCGAAGCCCAGGGCGCCCAGTGGACGATCACCGTCATAGGCCAGGTAACGGATTTGGGCTCCGGCCATGGGCCGTCCACCTAAATAGTGGTAACGCCCCATCAGTTCGTTCCAAAGCCTGGCCTCGTCAGTGCTGGCGTTCACCTGCACCATGTGCACATTCTGCAGGTCACCGCGGGAACCGGTGATGGGTGCTTGTGGGTCGGAGGCGGAGGTAAAGGCAGGTGGCTTGAAACCGTAGTACTCCGTGGTCGGCAACGGTAGCCAGATGACCCCGTGCTCCTCCATGCGATCCAACGCAATGTAGCACGTGAGAAACTTGGGCTTGCCGTTCGGCTTTACCCAGTTCAGGGCTTTGCATACCGCGTGGGCGATGTCGGATCGGGTGGTGTTCCATACGTCATCGGTGATCTTCCGGATACATTCAATCTCCGCGAGGGTGAATGTTCGGCCGCAATAGTAGAACGGGGTTTTTTCGGCGTCCTTGGTCGTTGTTTTCATGCTATACAAATACCACAGCGCCGAGAAATTGTCTAGCTCCGTCAAACGACTTCAATTGAGACCTGCCGCCGTTCTTAGCAAATTATCACGCTCTGCGACTCACGGTCGCGCTGTAGCGCTCTATTTAATGCCTACCCGTGTCTAAGGACGTCCCTTCAGAAGAGCCGCACCCTGTCGGGTTTCAGACTGATCGGCCTCTGAGCCAATGAACGGCGGGAGATCGGCCCGGGAGGCCTTGCCCTGTCTGGGTTTCTGGTATCCACGTTTTTCCATTTATCCCGATACGGTTCATCAGTCCAAAACGGGATAAGAGCCTTAGCTTTTATTAAGTATCCTTCTTGCGTATGGACACTTAGGCCTCTAAGTTCCATATCAAATTTTAATTGCTTGAGTATATCTTCTTACTTGGGCCATCTCCTTTAAAATAGATTTTTGCTTATTTTAAAGGAGATATTTGGAAAACGCAATCCGGCACATTTGTTCGCTGGATTTTGTTCGAACGCTCAAGTATTTCTGCCCGTGTTATAGGCTCAGATTGGATGCCCGCATGGGTTTCTATGTATTGTGCAATGGCTTTATTACTGGCTCTACCAGTCCAAACTCTGCTATGGGATGTCAGCCCAAGCTGCCCCGTGCCACCCGGCGAAGGGCGGGGGTATGGGGCGACGCCCTTAGGGCCACTAATCATGAGCATAGTTTGGGCAAAGATGGTGGGCGACAGGACGCTCAGACCGTGATTTTGGGTTACCACCGCGTTAGCGGTTTTGTTCTATCCATAGTATGGGAATAGGAAGTGATCCGGTTGACCGTACCGGGGGTCTTTGTCCAGTCCTGCAGGCTTCAAGGACTCGCTGCTGTTGGCTGGTTAGTCCTTGCCAGGTGGGCGTCACACCCACTAAAACTCACTATATGAAGCGACTTTGCCCGGCCCCACACCATTATTACACATAGGTTTCCTTTTCCTCTTGTAAAACTGAATTCCCTTGTCCATGCTGATAGTGGTCTTTGAACTCTTCTATGAGTTACTCCCTGTTTGTTTTCCCTCCCCCTGTCGGTCACGGAAACGTCAAAGTCTGCGGCACGGGGAGGCTATCTAATATATGAATATGCGTTGACTTCTATCCATTACAGATATTGAGCGATATAACCTATAAAAGGAATGAGATATTGA
>DATKUX010000193.1:0-13453 GCA_035530395.1 Spirochaetia bacterium | reverse complement strand
TTTCGCCGCTCTCCATCACTTTCAATATATCACTCAAATAGCGGGCGTTAAAATGAATTTCCAGGTCCGACCCATTGATTTCCGCCGTTAAAATTTCCTTCATGTTCCCGGCCACCGTTTCCGTCAAAACCTGCAGCCCGTCACCGCCCACCGCCAGAGTTACCACTGGAACCCCTTTCTCGGTCAGGGCGGCCGCCCTTTCCACCGCCGCCAGGAGTTGCCCCGCATTGACCTTGACCTGGCATTCCCTCTCCTGTTCAGGGATCATGCGCTCATACGCGGGGTAGTTTCCCTGAATCAAACGACAAAAGAGGTGAAAATTTTGGTAGGTGAAACCGGCCTGGTGACTCAGGAGGCTACAAGTGACAGGAGCGTTCCCGGAAGCGACCAGGCGCGCCAGTTCAGCCAGAGCTTTGCCTGGAATGATCGCCCGGCGGGTTTCGCCGCCTACCCTACCCTTCATTCCTTCCAAATTGACTTTTTTCATTGCCAGGCGGTGAATATCGGTCGCTACGAAGGTCAATAACTCTTCGTCCAGTTCAAAAAGAGCCCCGGTAAAGATGGCCCTTGATTCCTCTGTCGACACCGCGAAGAGGATTCTTTGCAGAATTTCCCGGAACCCGGAACTTGGCATTTCGAAGGAAAAGCCCCCGTCGGGAATGCTAAGGTAGGGAAACTCGTCCACCGGAAAGCCGTAAAGAGCAGTCTGGGACTCTCCATACCGCAGGGAAATACCACCGGTTTCGGCCAGCGTCGCTATTTCCACTTCGCTGTCCGGCAGATGCCTGACCACATCCACCAGGTATCGGGCCGGAATTACAGCCACTCCCTCTTCCAGCACATTGGCGGGCATGGTACAAAAAAGACCCATTTCCAGATCGGTGGCTGCCACCTGTATGTGGTCACCGGTAGCCTCCATCTTGATACTGGTAAGAATGGGAACCGGGGTCTTCAGGGGAATCACCCGTTGGACTGCCTGCAGGCCCCGTAGCAGGTTGTCCCTCGTACTTACGAATTTCAATATTCACTTGGCGCGTTTCCGCCGGCGCCAGCCGGGGACCACCACGCCTTTCGCCTCCTTTCTTTCCGGTCGCCGGAAACTATCTTCGCCTGCCCGGACCACCCCTTGAGCCTGCCCACCCCCTAATTTACAGGTGTTCTGCTCTGTTCGCAAATTCCCTTATTCCTTGTGCCGGGTCAGTAATATTCTGTTCTATGGCTCCCGCAACAAGAATAATATTATTAGTTATACCACTAGTAGTAATAGGGCCTGTGCATATGTGGACAACTCCGGTCCGCCGTTGATCCCCGTCGTTTTTTACCGTCCCGGGACCTTGCGTAAATAAAATATTATAATTAAATATATATTTATTATAAGACAGGCGAAGGAAAACGTTCTTATTATCAACAATATCATCTACAACCCTGACGCCTTATCCTGTGGATATCAACCTATAGATTAAAATTAACATTACTTACTAAATATAGTTAATCAACTCTTCAGGCGCGACGTAAGCTCTTCTATGGCCGTCTTCAGGGTTTGGTCTTCTTTCATTTCGGTGGAAATTTTCTCGTAGGCGTGAATGACGGTGGTATGATCACGCCCGCCGAAGAAATTGCCGATTTGCGGCAGCGAAAGGTCCGTAAGTTCCCGTGTCAGGTACATGGCGATCTGGCGGGGAAAGGCTACGGCCCTGGTCCGCTTCTTGGCCTTGAATTCTTCCTGGCGCAGATTGTAAAAGGCGGATACCGTCTCCACGACCAGAGCTGCCGTAACCACCTTCGGCTTAGCCGGCGGGAGAATGTCCTTCAGAACGATGGCGGCTTCATCCGGCATTATCTCATGGTTTTCCAGTTCGGCATAAGCATTGACCGTATTTAAGGCACCCTCTAGTTCACGGATATTGGACTGAAACTGGTTGGCGATAAAAAGTATGGTTTCATCAGGGACCATCATATTCTCCAATTGAGCCTTTTTTTGGAGAATGGCAATGCGCGTTTCCAAGTCAGGTGGCTGGATGTCGGCGATCAAGCCCCATTCAAAGCGGGAGCGCAGGCGATCTTCCAGAGTAGGTATTTCCTTGGGAGGCCGGTCACTAGAGATGACGATCTGTTTATTGGCCTCGTACAGGGTATTGAAGGTGTGAAAGAATTCCTCCTGGGTCCGTTCTTTGCCGGCGACGAACTGAATATCGTCCACAAGGAGAATGTCCATGCTGCGGTATTTGTTGCGGAACTCTACCGTGGTATCCTCACGGATGGAGTAAATGATCTCATTGGTAAAAGTCTCCGAGGTGACGTATGCCACCCGGGTATGCTGCCCCTCGCGGTTGACCACACAGTGACCGATGGCGTGCATGAGGTGCGTTTTGCCCAACCCCACTCCGCCGTAGATAAAAAGAGGGTTATAGGCCTTGGCCGGGGATTCGGCCACCGCCAGCGAGGCGGCATGGGCAAAGCGGTTGCCGTTGCCAACCACGAAAGAATCGAACGTATATTTGCTATTGAGGGGTATGAAGGCATTCTCGATAGTGTTGCGCGCGGCGGAACGCTTTCTGGCCAGGGCTTTAGGCACTTCTCCGGCCATAACGAATTTTACGCTTATGTCACGCCTGGTCAGGGTGTTTAGGGTTTCGTTGATAAGTGTAGAATAGTTATTGGACAGCCAGGCCCGTGAAAAATCGTTGGGCACCTCTATGAAGAGCGTGTTATCGATGAAATCGACCAGCTTGACATACTTTACCCAGGTTTCATAGGAGTGTTTGTCCAATTTTTTTTTGAGAGTGTTCGTTACGCCGTTCCAGATGACTTCGCTCTCGTTTCTGGACATAGCCGTCCCCCTGTGTTTTACTCAAATTACGCGTGAACAGGTAAATAAGGTTGGTGCGGCGCCACAAAGTTTTAAGGACGAAAAAGAGGCCCCATTATTTCTATGGGCCGCCGATCCTACGGGACAGGGCAGTTCAGCAATTCATCAACATAGATATCCACAGCTTTATAAACAGGCTGTGTAAAAATCCTTGCCCCTCCTTGGGTGAACCAATAATAACAAATTTACGCCTAAATGGCAACGTGATTTTAAAAAGGATTCACCTGTGCCGCGGTGGGTCCCGGGCGGGGAAAAAGTCCTGGGTAGGCGGTACGCCACGAATCTGAAAAAGCTTGCCCGGGTTAAATTAATATGGTAAAATGATCGCCGGGACATTGCTCCGCTTAAGCGGAGACCTTTTGCTTCAAGCAGAGCCGGCTGAAGGATCTGTGTTAGAGCGGTGGAATAGTATGGTATTGGATGGATTTTTGTTGGTTTAAGGGGGGACGAGGACCATGAAAAGGACTTACCAGCCCAAAAAAAGGAAACATAAAAGGGTGCACGGCTTTCTGAAGAGGATGTCCACCAAGGCGGGGCGGAACGTGATCAAGAGAAGAATGCTCAAGGGAAGAAAAAAACTTTCCGCGTAGGGGCGCATGACCCCCGGCTGGTTGGAAAAGCGTATGTAAAAAAGTTAAATTGTTAATACTTAGAAAAAGGAATAAATGTCCAGTTTTACTACCGTAAAGAGTAACCGCGATTTTCGCGCCTGCTACCGGAAGGGACGTACGGCCAGAAGCCGGCAGTTGGTTCTTTATTATCGCCGGAGGAAAGGCCCCGAGGTCCGCTTTGGTTTTGTGGTGAGTAAAAAGGTGGGAGGCGCGGTGCAGCGTAACCGGGTGCGCCGGGTTCTACGGGAAGCATGTCGTTTGAACAGCCACCTTTTCGCACCGGGATTTGATTATGTCTTCGTGGCCCGGCCGGAGTGCGTAACCTTGGGACTGGCTCAGGCCGAGAATATCGTCCTCGGTCTCCTGAAGAGCTTTTGACGACGGGCCAAAGCGCCCGTTTTTTTAAGACGGTTTTGCGGACGGACCGGGGATGACCGCGGAAGGGGGGAAGGTGTCTTTCGGGCACCGCCACGGATGAAAAAGCTGGTTATGGCGCTGATCATAATTTACCGGAAGCTTGTTTCACCGTTCTTCCCACCATCTTGCCGCTTTGAGCCCACCTGTTCGCAATATGCCCTCGAGGCGGTGGACCGGTACGGCGTGGTCCGGGGAGGCTGGCTTGCCGCCAGGCGCTTGGTAAAGTGTCACCCCTTTCATCCAGGTGGTCATGATCCGGTTGCGTAAAGGGGTACCCACCCGAAGGGTGGGATAGGGAAGGAGTCCTTTTGTGATTCAACTATGGAATTCCCTGGTGGAGGGTATGGCCGCCATCCTGCAATGGTTGTACACTCTCACAGTTGCCGCGCATGTGCCCAGCTATGCTCTGGCCATCGTTCTTTTGACCATACTTATAAAGATAGTGCTCTCGCCGCTGTACTTCAAGCAAATGAGCTCCATGCGCAAGATGCAGCATCTGCAGCCGAAAATCAAGGAGATCCAGAGTAAGCACAAAGGCAAGGATCCCCGGGAGGCTCAGGAAGCGGTAATGGGAATCTACCGCGAGCATGGGGTCAATCCCATGGCCGGGTGCCTGCCACTGGTTATCCAGATGCCCATTCTCATCGCCCTTTACCGGGCTCTGCTCACGTTCAAGTGGGGCAGTCTGGCTCATGCCGGTCTTTTTTGGATACCGAACATGGGTTTGAAGGATCCCTACTGGATAATACCCATCCTGGCCGGCGCAACTACGTTTTGGCAATCCTGGCTCACCACTCCTAAAGGGTCCGATCCCACCCAGAGAACCATGGTTTATACCATGCCGCTGTTTTTCGTCTATATTACTTCCACGGTGCCTTCCGGCCTGGGACTTTATTGGATAATGTTCAACTTGACAGGCGTAGTCCAACAGTATATCGTCAACCGGATGACACCCCCACTGGCGGTTAAGGAGGTACAAGAGGTTGCAGACGATCGAAAGGACGGCAAAGACGGTCGAGGAGGCCGTGGCGGAAGGCCTCCGGGAGCTAAAAGTGCAGCGCGAACAGGTAGAAATAGAGGTGCTGGAAGAACCAACTAGGGGAATTCTGGGTCTCCTGGCTAAACCAGCACGGGTGAGACTAAAGGTTAAGGAAACCATGGGAGGCAAAACCAGGTCCTTCGTCCGGGAAATACTGGCCGCTATGGAATTGACGGCCGAAGTAACGGTCCAAGAAGAAGAGGACACTGTGGCCGTCGACCTGCAGGGCTCCGAGCTGGGCGTTTTGATCGGCCGCCGCGGGGAAACGCTTGATTCGTTGCAATATCTGGTTAACCTGGCCATAAACCGCCGTCAGGAGAAGATGAAACGGATTATCATCGATGTGGAGGGTTACCGCTCGCGGCGGGAGCAATCCTTGCGTGAAATGGCGGGTAAAATGGCCGACAAGGCCCGGCAAAAGGGACGTAGCGTGGTGCTGGAACCGATGAGTGCCATGGAGCGTCGCATCATCCATACCGCCCTGCAGGGCAGGGAAGATATCTACACCTTCAGTGAAGGGGAAGAGCCGTTCCGCAAGATCGTCATTTCACCCCGCCGGAGCTACGGCACGGACAACCGCTAGGTCCGGGGGACCGGCAAAGGCAGTAAAGACCCGGATATCCGTTGGGATGAACGGGTCCTTTTGTTCATGGGGGTGAAGAAACTGACGCGTGGCGGGAACGTATATGAAGAGGACACCATTGCCGCCATTGCTACGCCGCCGGGTGAAGGCGGTATCGGGATCGTACGCGTGAGCGGGCCGGAAGCGCTGGTCATCGTCAAAGACATTTTCCGGCCCCGGGCCTCAAATGTCGATTTGGGCCGGGTAAAAAACCGGCTTGTTTACGGGCATGTCTGCGATACTGACGGCACCTGTATCGACGAGGTGCTGGTAGGAGTCATGCGCTCGCCGCACAGTTACACCCGCGAGGACGTAGTGGAGATAAACTGCCACGGAGGCTTCGTAGCCCTGCAACTTACTTTGGAGGCGGTGCTCTCGCGGGGGGCGCGCCTGGCTGAGCCGGGTGAGTTCACGAAGCGGGCTTTCTTGAATGGCCGTCTCGACCTGGCCCAGGCTGAAGCTGTGGCCGACCTCATCGGGGCCCGTTCGGTCGAGGGCCACCGTTTGGCTTTGCAGCAGTTGGGCGGCCGCTTGTCCGGAGAAGTGGCCGGACTCCAGGACAAACTCCTGTCCCTTTTGGCCGCCATTGAGGCGGAATTGGACTTTCCCACCGACGATGTGGGCGAGATGGATAGAGAAACGCTCTTGGCGAGGGTCCGGGATATTCTTGAGCACCTGGCAGTAATTTTGCGGGGCTTTGCCGCTGGCCGACTGTACCGGGAAGGGGTAAGCACGGTCCTGGCCGGCAAGCCGAATGCCGGCAAGTCATCCCTCTTAAATGCCCTCCTGCGGCAGGACCGGGCCATCGTAACCAGTGTACCGGGAACCACCCGGGACGTCATCGAGGAAACGCTGGTGGTCCGGGGTATTCCCCTCCGCTTGGCCGATACCGCGGGTTTGCGCGAGACCGGTGACCAGGTGGAAAAACTGGGGATCGAACGTACCAGGAGAGCGATTGAACTGGCCGGCCTGGTGGTGCTGGTGGGTGATGCCGCGGCCGGAGTGACCCGGGAGGACCATGCCCTGGCCGCTCTAGTGGCCGGGCGACCGGCTGTGCTCGCGGTCAATAAAGTTGACCTGGCGCCGGGTGGCGCGGCTTTTGCGGAATTGGCCGCTCTGCTGCCGGGCTGCCGGGTGGTGGAAGTTTCCGCCCTGACCGGCGCAGGCCTGCCCGAACTGGAAGAGGCCATGGCCGGGATGGTGCTGGCGGGTAAGGCCCTGCTGGGGGAGACCCCGCTGGTGGCGGCCAGGAGACACGGCCAGGCCCTCGAACGGGCCCGGGATCTTCTCCTGGCCCTGGTGGAAAAATCCGGCGAGGGATGGCCCGTCGACCTGTTGACGATCGACCTGCGGGAAGCTTGGCAGGCACTGGGGGAGATCACCGGGTCGGCAGCCGGGGAAGAAGTAATAGACCGCATTTTTCGAGATTTTTGCCTGGGCAAGTGAGGGGATTGCCATGGAATATACCGCCGCCAGCTACGACGTGGTGGTCATCGGGGCCGGCCATGCCGGCTGTGAGGCGGCACTGGCGGCCGCCCGCCTGGGTATGTCCACCCTGGTGGTCACGCTCAATATGGATAACGTGGGCCTGATGCCCTGCAATCCGGCTATGGGCGGTCCGGCCAAGGGCCATCTGCTGGCCGAGGTCGATGCTCTGGGCGGGGAGATCGGTATCAATACCGACCGGGCCGCCATTCAAATGCGCCTTTTGAACACCGGCAAGGGTCCGGCAGTGCGGGCCCTGCGGGCCCAAACCGACAAGCGGCTGTATATGCGCCTAATGAAAAACGTGCTGGAAAAGCAAAAGAACCTCCACCTTCAGCAAGTTATGGTGGACAAAATAGAGGTTGATCACTTTGCCGTCCGGGCAGTGGTGGGGGCGGGCGGCGCGCGTTTTGCCGCCCGGGCCGTGGTAGTGGCCACCGGCACATACTTGGACAGCCGTATCATCATCGGCGACCTGGCCTACAGCGGGGCGCCCAACAATCAGCAGCCAAGCCTGCGCCTGGGTGAGAGCTTACGGTCCCTTGGCTTTACCCTGGATCGTTTCAAAACCGGCACCCCACCGCGTATCCACCGTCAGAGCGTGGACTTTTCCCGCCTGAAAGAGCAGCCGGGCGATGCCCAGTTGTACAACTTTTCTTTCGTCTCCCCGGTCAAACAGCGGGAGCAGGTTTCCTGCTGGCTCACCTACACAGGGGAAGAGACCCACCGGATCATCCGGGAGAACCTGTACCGGGCGCCCCTTTACAGCGGTGTTATCCTGTCCGCCGGTCCCCGGTACTGCCCCTCCATCGAAACCAAGGTAGTACGTTTTGCCGATAAGCCCTCCCACCAGATCTTCCTGGAACCGGAGGGCACCGACACCCTGGAAATGTACGTGCAGGGCCTCGCCACGAGCCTGCCCGAGGATGTGCAGCTGGCTATGCTGCAAAGCGTACCCGGCCTGGAGAATGTACGATTGATGCGTAGCGGCTATGCCATCGAATATGATTTTCTCCCGCCGTTTCAGTTGAAGGATTCCCTGGAAACCAAGGACGTGGCCGGGCTCTTTCTGGCCGGTCAGATCAACGGCACCTCCGGGTACGAGGAAGCGGCGGCGCAAGGCCTGGTGGCCGGCATTAACGCGGCCCGCTACGTGCGCGGTGAGGGCCCCCTGCAGTTGTCCCGGTCGGACGGTTACATCGGTGTCCTCATCGATGACCTGATTACCAAAAGTATAGAGGAGCCCTACCGGATGATGACCTCCCGGGCTGAACACCGCCTGCTGCTGCGGCAGGATAACGCCGACTTCCGGCTCACGGAAAAGGGCCGGGGCATCGGCCTGGTCGACGACGCGCGCTACCGGTCCTTCCTGGCCCGGCAAAAGGGACTGGCCGAGGGGATGGAACTGGTGCAAAAGACGGTGCTGCCCGTCACGGCCCAGCTGCTGGCCAAAATGAAGGAGATCAACACCGCCCCGCCTCCCCAACAGGGCGTTACGCTGGCCGCCCTGTTGCGCCGTCCGGAAATCACCTTCCGGGAACTGGCCTTCCTGGGGGCCGGCGAGTTGCCGCCGCCGGAAGTGCTGCCGGTACTGGAAACCGAAATCAAGTACGAGGGCTATATTAAACGGCAAAAGCAGCAGGTGGAGAAGCTCACGCGGCTGGAAGGCCGGCTTCTGCCGCCGGACATCGATTACGCGGCCGTCAGGGGCCTGTCCTCCGAGGCCCGGGAGAAACTGGCCCACGTACGACCGGGTTCGCTGGGCCAGGCCTCCCGCATCGCCGGGGTCAGCCCGGCCGATATAGCCGTTATCCTGGTTTACCTGGAGAAATGGCGGCGGGGAGCGCATGTATGACCGCGGCTGATCTGGGACCGTACCTGGAGGAAGGAGCCCGGCGGCTGGGGATAACCCTGGACTCCTCCCAAACCGCTCTTTTTTTGCGCTATCTCATTCTCCTGCAGCGGGAGAAACAAAACCTTAGTGCCGTCACCTCGCCCCGGGAGATAGTGGAAAAACACTTTCTGGATTCTCTCACCGTAGCCCTGGTATCCGAACCGGAACCGGGGTGTCCGGTGTTGGATGTCGGCAGCGGCGCCGGTTTTCCGGGTATTCCCCTGAAAATTCTGTTGCCCGGCATCCGCCTGGTCCTTTTGGAACCTCGCGCCAAGCGGGCCCTCTTCCTGGAGAACGTGGTGGCCGCTCTCGGTCTTGCCGGCGTAGAGGTCGACCGGGGACGGGCGGAGGATTTTTTGCAGAATCCGCTACGGAGGGAGAAGTTTTGGCTTGTCACGGCACGGGCGGTGGCCCCATTGGCCGTGCTGGCCGAATACTGCCTGCCGGCCTTGGCCCCCGGGGGATTGTGGGTCGCGCAAAAAGGGCCGGAGGTGACCCACGAGCTGCAAGAGGCCAAAGGCTCCCTGGCACTGCTGGGGGGCGGCCCGGCCGTGACCCGCGAACTGACCCTGCCCTACTCGGGAGCGGCCCGGGTCCTGGTCATGGTGCCCAAGGTCAACACCACACCGGGGAATTATCCCCGCCGGGCCGGAGTGCCGGCCAAACGGCCGCTGGCATGAAGCGACCGGCAGGAAAAAAGGCGAAAGGCGGGGAATATTTAACGGAACATAAGGAGGGGTGGTGAGTGATGGGGAGGGTAATCGCCATTGCCAACCAAAAGGGAGGCGGTGTGCCGGGATAAGCCAGCAGCGGCTTGCGGGTGAAAGTCCTGCCGGGGTAAGCGCCGGAGCGCCCCGTAGAAACTCCCGGCCGCAAGCGGGTAACCGCGGCGGCTGAGCGGGAGGCTTTTCGAGGGTACGGTCCGTACTATTGAGGGAACTCTGCAGCGTCGAAATTTTGGCGGGCACCCGGGGCACCCGAGAGCAGCGGGGTCATCCGGGTGTGGACGGGGTGGCCGAGCCTGTCACCTCCTGGCGAAGGCTATATTTCCGGCCGGCTAATCCGGTCGGGAGCGCCCCCGGCGTAAGGGAGGCGGAACGTACATACTGTCGCTGTGTGGAACCCGGGAGACCCCGGCGGTCGTCGGACGTGAGTCCCGTCGTAATCCGGAATATAAGGTAAGCCAAAGTTTCCGGACATGACCGCCCGGGGAGTCGGAGGAGCCCATAGTACCGTGGACCGGCAGGACAGCATAACCTGCCCGAGGGAAGGGGCTCTACCGCAAACATGCTCGCATACCGGTCCGGGCGGGGATTGCCTCTTTGAAAGGGGCTGCCAACCCCGATAGACGTCAGGTCCGTGACCGGGGCCACGGGCTATCCCTGTCCGCCAAGAGCGGAAGATCGAATGCGGCGGGGGAAGTTTGCGGAAAAAGCCGTATGAGGGAAAACCTCACGTACGGTTTGACGAGGGGGGACAGCTTCAACCGTCCTCTACTCTACTGGGAAAGACAACTACAGCTATCAACCTGTCGGCCTTTCTGGCCTCGCTCGGCCAAAAGGTACTTCTGGTGGACACCGATGCGCAGGGTAACGCCACCAGTGGTTTGGGCGTGGACCGGGAAGATCTGGACAAAAGTGTTTACGACCTTTTCACGGGCGGTGAGGAGGCCGGGGCGATCATCCGGCCGACGGAGGTCCCCGGCCTGGATATCCTTCCGTCCACCCTGGAACTGGCCGGGGCGGAAATCGAACTGGTCGGCGTGGAAAACAGGGAACGCCTCTTACAGAGGAAATTGGCGCAGACCCGCGATGACTACGATTTCGTCTTCATCGATTGCCCGCCTTCCCTGGGTCTTTTGACCGTCAACGCGCTGACGGCTGCGGACACCGTGCTGGTGCCCATCCAGTGTGAATACTACGCGCTGGAAGGCGTAAGACAGCTCATGAAAACGATCCAACTGGTGCGGGCGCGTTTGAACTCCCGCCTCCAACTGGAAGGAGTGCTTTTGACCATGTTTGACGGCCGGACCAACCTGGCCATCCAGGTGGTCCAGGAAGTCAAAAAGCATTTCAAGGACAAGGTCTATCGGACGATTGTGCCCCGGAACGTACGCCTGTCCGAGGCCCCCAGCTATGGCAAGCCGATCGGCCTCTACGACCGGCGCTCCCGGGGGGCCGAGGTGTACCATGATTTGGCCCGGGAGGTTTTGGGCGATGAATAAGAAGCGCGGCCTGGGACGCGGTCTGGAGGCACTGTTCCCGACGGAGGAGAAAGGTGCGCCGGATGGGCGGGCCTTGCAGGAACTGCCGGTTGACCGCATCTTCCCCGGTCCCTCCCGGCTCCGGGCGGAGTTGGACCAGGAAAGGCTGCGTGAACTGGCCGACTCCATTGCCCAACTGGGTGTGGTGCAGCCCATCGTGGTGAGACCCGCGGACGGCGGTAATTACCAGTTGGTGGCCGGCCAGCGCCGCTGGGAGGCTTGCCGGAGCCTGGGGCTGGCCACCATTCCCGCCGTCATCCGCGAGAGCTCGGATCTCGAGGCGGCGGCCGTCGCGTTAATCGAGAATGTGCAGCGGGAAGATTTGAACCCGATGGAGGAAGCGGAAGCCTACCACCGGCTGGTGGAGGATTACGGTCTGACCCAGGAGGAAGTGGCCCGGCAGGTGGGCAAGTCCCGGCCCCTGGTGGGCAACACCATCCGTCTCCTGGCCCTGCCCGGGCCGGTAAAGAAACTGGTGCGGGACGGCACCTTGAGTGCCGGTCACGGGCGGACCATCCTGGCTCTCGGCGATCCGGAGCAGATGATCCTCTGCGCCGCGCAGATGGTGAAAACCGGCATGAGCGTGCGGGAGGCCGAGGAATACGTTAAGAAGCTACTGCAGGCGGCGTCCGGACCGGCCAAGGAGGAGGTCCGGCGCTACCGGGATCCGGTCATCCAGGAAATGGAGAAGAACCTGGTCCGGCGCCTGCAGTCACGGGTGCGTATCCGGGAGGAGAAAGGCGGCGGCCTGCGGCTGGAGATTTCCTTTACCGAAAGGGACCGGCTGTGGAAGATGGTAGAACAACTGTTGGACCAGGATGTTCGGGGGTAAACTAGCACCATGAAATTCGCCGATCGTTGGGATGCCGGGCGCCTGTTGGCTGAACAACTAAAGGACCTTTTGGGTCTTACCGGGGCCATATTGGCCATTCCGCGCGGCGGGGTGGTGGTGGGCAGCGTTCTGGCCCGGGAGTTGTCCTGGCCGCTGGACCTGATCATTCCCCGCAAGATCGGTGCCCCGCAAAACCTCGAACTAGCCGTGGGAGCCGTAGCCCAGGACGGCACCACCATTTTCGATAGCTACCTCCTGAGCCGCCTGCACCTGACCGAGGAGGACCTGGCAGGGCGGGTAGAGGCGGAAAGGAAGGAAATCACGCGGCGCATGCTGCGGTACCGCGGCCGGGAGGATTACCCGGCTTACAGCGGTACGTTTCTGATCGTGGACGACGGCATCGCCACCGGTTACACGGCCCTGGCTGCCATAGCATCGGTGCGGAAGGTGTTTTCACCCAACCGGGTGGTCCTGGCGGTGCCGGTGGCTCCTCCGGATACCGTCCTTTTCCTGGACGAAGAGGTGGACCGGCTGGTCTGTCTCAATACACCGGCCGACTTTTATGCCGTGGGCCAGTTTTACGAGCGCTTTGACGAGGTCAGCGACGCAGAAGTAATAGCCTTGTTGGAGGAATACGGCCACACCGGTAATTAAGCGGAGCCCCCCGGGCATAATACCGGCAAGGATCATTGAAGGGGGGCTCACATGGCAGGTAAAACGGTGGCTTTGGATCTGACCAACCTGCACAGTTACCGGGAGACCCTGACCGGTCACGGCTACCGCGTGGTACCCCTGACCAGTCTGGACGGAGCCGATGCCGCGGTAATAGCCGGGATGGACCGGGATCTTCTGGGACACCAGGACATCGTCTTTCCGGGGCCGGTAATCGACGCGAGCGGCATGACGGCGGCCCAGGTGGTAAACGAACTGGACCAGAGACTGAGATGAAGAAGGACCCGGGGCGGAAGGCTCCGGGTCCTTGGCCGTGTTCGGGGACGGTGGCCGAGGTATACGGCTGGCAGGGCTTGCAGATTTTGTGTATAATGAAGATGTACTCCTTACCTGAGAGGCGGGGCACCCACGATAGTGGGTCCGGGTGGAAGGTGATATTTACGTTTGGCATCAAGCAAGAGTTCCTGGAACGGCAAAAGCAGTGGCAGCGTTATAATGCCTGGCAGGCTGACAACCCGGATCTCTGGCCCGACGCCGGGATCGACGAAAAATGGAACTGGTATTGGGAAGCCTGGGAGACGGCCCGCCGGTTGAATCCTCACTGGATAAGGCCGGGGATAGATATGGAAAAGATCGGGCGGTTGCAAAGGATGACCGCTATCCTGGCAGTCCTGGAGGTACGGGATGGGAAACCGCAAAGCGGCTCTGGAGGAAATAACTCTTCACCTTGAGAAACAGGACATACCATA